>NVWB01000057.1 GCA_002733575.1 Blastopirellula sp.
CTGTAGGAAATATTGACCTGCTACCGACACAATCCCTTAAAATTCAAGGTATTGCTAAAGATGATAAATATATAAATAAAGTCAGGCTAATTCTTGAAAATGAAATCCTAGGTCGCATTGAAATGCCTTGGAATAAATATATTAAAAAGGACAGCGTAGAAAAAATCACAGCTCCTAATCCAGGAACATTTGGGGAGGTGGTTCTATCAGAAGTATATGTGTCAGAATTTAATGGTACATTTCAGCTGCCTGAAAATTTCCTGAGTGAGGCCGGTCAGACTTTTGACTTGTATCTTGAAGCAGAAGACTACGGTATTAACGTTGGGGCTACTTCAAGAATTAAACTAAAAATACTAAGTGATACACAAGCCCCTGAAATAACTATTCATAAACCAGAAACTGTTTTTTTCTCTACTCAAACTTTAAAAATTGAGGCAGGAATTTCGGATAATATAAGACTAAAATCATATCAAGTAACCGTTCAATCTGGAGATGCGATATTAGAACTAGAAGAAGTTGAAATTGATAAGGAAAATGTATCTGTAAAATTAACCGTGGATGATTTTGAATTGATTCGAGGTCAGGTGATAGAAAATGGCATTCTTACTATTCAATTGTCAGCAACTGATACCAGTAATAATATAACGACAGAACGCATCATATTAGATGTTCTTCCTGATAATAGTCCAGTGGTAAGCATTACAGATCAGCAGCCGACTCCATACGTTGACCATGGAGACGTTCAGTGGATTAATGCTCGAATAGAAGATGATTATTTTGGTCAAGCTGATAATACTGAGCAGGCTATGTATACAGTATTTTCTTCATTGGGCGGTCGAAGTATTGTTGGAGAAGCACTTAACCTTTCGGTTTCAGATGAAAATCCAAGGCAGGGTGAGGTATATCTTCGGCGTATGATTTTTGAGTATCCTGAATATCAAAAGCAAGAGCAGGCACATGCCTTTATTTTTCCGCAAACTAAATTAGTATTAAAGAAAGGCTTTCTTGTTGTTGAAAAAAGCATTGGTGGTGATCAATATAATAATAGAGACGAGATTGAATTGAGCAATCTTGGAGTTGCCGGTTATTGGATATATGAAGATAGTCGCAATATTTGCTCAGTTTCACCGGAGCCTATTTATATTGAAGGTTCAGTATTTAAGCTATCTGATTACTTAGATTCATATAGTACTCAATTACGTGTTGTACCTAAATATGAAGAAGGGGCAGCAATAATCATTGATCATATGGTGTTCTACGACGCATTGACTGATGATTTGAAAAACCAAGTAACTGATGCGGGTGGCATTTATTCTCGTTCCGAGATCAAAGCTTATATAGCGCTTAAAGATAATCAGCATGAAACAGGGCTTTCATATTTATCTGCCAGTAGTCATGTTAGAAGTGCTAGTTCTGCTAGCTCAATAGGCTATGCCTTACCTATTCCCAAGTCAGAATGGAAAAATATTCATGCCTATTCGTATGCTTGGGATTGGAAGTCATATCAGCGAGAACCTGTAAATATTAATTCGCTTTATACCGCACAAATTATAAATGACACTAATAATCCGGAAGTTGCAATCTCAGAACCATCGGGGAATACCTTTTTTGAACAGCTGGATTATCTGAAAGTTTCTTTTACTGCGAAAGATAATACCGATCTTCTATCGACTTACCGTTTAATGATAAATGGTAAGGTTGTGAAGCAAATATCCGGAATATATAACGAAGAAAGCAGTTTTTTTCGCTATGAAATACCAAAAAACTACCCTCAGGGAGCGATGTCGATTGGGGTAGAGGTAGAAGATAAATCTGAGTGGGTCGCTGTTGATTATAAAGAGTTATACATCGACAGGAATGAACCAGCAAGCATTGAATTCAAACGTTTTCGGGATTCTGTTTCAGCTTCTGATGCTAAAACCTATACCCAGCCAGAGCGTCTGAATTATGCTGAGTTCTGGGTTCGAATTGGAGAAACCTTTGAATTTACGGTGGACTTGGCTGATGATGCCGGCTTATCTATCTATCAAATTGAACGGCTGAATCGAGACGGTACGAAAGTACAAGAATATTATCAGGAGTATGTTACTCAGTGCCCTGATCCAAGGTTGTTAAGTCGAACAGAAGTTGCTTCTGTTGAATTCAACCAAACAGATCCAACAGAATATGAAATATCGGTTACGGACACCTATGGGCATGTCACTAAGCGTATTATTCTTGTACATCCGTTGGGGAATATGGCTCCTGAAATACGTATCACCGCGCCATTTAATAATCAGTATGTGGCTGCTGGAACCTTCAGAATAAAGCTAGGTATTGCCGCTACTGATGATAGAAAAATATCACCTAGTTCTATTGAGATATTTGCAGATGGAATTAAGCTTGAAAGCATTAATCCAGGTAGCTTAAATAATGACTCGGTTGCGGGTGGTATTCAGGCAATTGATGGCGCCTTTGAAGAAATTTACAAAGTGCTCAGAAGTAAATACTCACTAGATCATGCCAATAAGTATGGAATTAAAGAGTCAGAAAATGCCTTAACTGTAGGGTATCTTTTAGAGGTCCCTTCAGGTTTAGTTCGTATCAATGAAAATATCACGATTGTTGCGAAAGTAACGGATTCATCGGGAGCTATTGGTATTCATGAAATCAACTTAATTGGCGCTACGGATGAAATTAATCCTGAAATTATAGTGACCAGCCCTGAACTAGGGTACGGGCCGAAAGAGTTTACAGATTTAACTGTGTCGTATCGCGGCTACGATAATGTCAAAGTTCAATCTCTGGAGTTGTACACCACATACGGTATTAGATTGCCAGACGGCTCTTACATAAAAAATGATTATGGAACGGCTTATACAACTCGTCAGAATATTCCAAATAGTGATGCATATCCCTCATCAACTTTAAATATCGATACGCCGGATTACATCGATATTATTCATATCGATCGTTTCATTGAGATTGTTGACCAATTTGATTCAATTACTGCTGATGATATAACAGAGCATCATCGGTTTGACCGGTGGCTGAAAATTGTTGCACGAGATGCAGCAGGAAATACCCGTGAGCGTGAAGTTAGTTTTCCAGTTAGATCTGATGAAAGGCCAGTGGTCGATATTTTAGAGCCGTTGCCAGGGGAAAAAGTTGTAGAAGGATCAAAGTTGTGGGTTAACGTTAATGCCTTTGATGATGTAGGAATTCAGCAAGTCAGATTGACGGTAACTCAGGGGGATAATTCTCAGCCTATTTATGAACGATTATTGCGAGAGTCACCTTGGAACTATTTATTTGATGTTCCGGCTTTTGATAAAGACCAGGATAAAAATAATCAATTAACATTATTCATTGAAGCAATTGACACTTATGGTCATGCCTTCTCAATTGACCTTGATAAACACATTGCTACTGAGACTCAGTATCTTGAAATTGTAGAAGACGTTCCTCCTGTTATTGGTATTGGTAAGCCTGAAAATCAATCTACTGTGATTGAGGGTGAAAACTTATTTATACAAGTTGCAGCTACCGATGATGTCGCAATTGATTTTGTGAGTGTCGTTATATCAGGCTTGTCCGATGGCGATCGCCCCCTTATTGATTATACCTACCCGTATGAATTTTTAGAACCAATTCCTTATGGTCAGGCAGGTAATAACCTTACAATCACCGCTTCGGTTACGGAATTAGCATTTGGAAAAACAGGTCGTACAGTCAAGTCTCTCGATAGGCCTGAGGTTATTGTTCTTAAAGACATTGCAGAGCCTTCATTGGAAATAGTTGAGCCTAAAGATCAAAGTTATATTGTAGAAAAAAGAGTATTGCCTTATCACATTGAGTCTTTCGATAATGTGGAAGTTTCTTCTGTAAAAATAAAACTTTTTGTAGACAATGAATTAGCAACTCAGTTGTTATTATTGGCACCACCTTATGCTGGCCAATTAGCCCTAAAATCATTAGATGAATATGCTCCACTAAAAGACAATCCCGTTGAATTGTCGGCAAAGCTGGTCGTGGAATCGGTTGATGGTGCAGGAAATATCAAAACGTTGACTCGATCATTGACGATAAGAAAAAATCAAGCCCCAGTAATTCAAGATATAAAACTTCTGGATCATAGAGGTAATAATCTAGGCTATATATCTGAAATTACCGAAGGCCGAGGGATCGCTGTCTCCGTTACTGCGACTGATCCTGAAGTGGGTGTAGAATCCGTTCAAATCTTTATGTCTTTGGATAATCAAGAGTTTGAACTTGTAGCTGAAGATTATGCAGCCCCTTTTCAATATCAATATAAAATACCATCAGGCAAGGTGGGGAGTACTCTTCGTTTTAAGGCCTTAGCTACAGATTTGGATGGTGAAATATCCCCAGCATCCCTTATAAAAACAGTAACGATTGTAGAGGATTTACCTCCGACTGTTCTAATTTTAAAACCAGACAATGATGAGTCAGTCATTATTGACGGGCAGGACTTGGTGATTTCTGTTGAGGTGCGTGATGACCTAGGTGCTGAAGGCGTAGATAGAGTTATTTTCTATGTAAACGATAATCCGCTTTTGACCCAATATCAGAACGTATCAGAAAATACTGGGAGTTATGAACAGGACTTTATTTATCAGGGAGTGATTACTCCACCAGTAGGTTCAGCCGGTTTTGTTGTAAAAGTAGTTGCTTATGATGTTCTAGGACATCGTGCTGAATCTCAAACAGTTCGCATTGGTAGAGTAGAAGACACGGTAAAACCTGATGTATCTGTATTATTACCTGCTGATAAAGACATCCTTACTGCGGGTGATGCTCTCAAATTAGTGGTTTCAGTTGCAGATATAGGTTCAGAGCTGGATCGCAAAGTTTTCATGAACTTGGTGAGAGAGTACCGAGCTAGCGATGGTAGTTGGATTGAAATAGCTCGTGATAATGGGGTTCAACTTTTTCGAGATGACGTTCGCGCTCCTGGTGATGCAACTCCTATTAGTGATGAAGACAATTTCTATTACGTATATTGGGCACCTTACTCTAATGGTAATATTTTACTACGCGAAAATAACCCACATGAACGAGTACGTATAGAGACAGAAGTCAATACAGCTAATCACGATGTCACCGTTAAAACAACGTATGAAGTAGGTATTCGTACTAGCCAGCATCGATATATTGCTACAACTTCGGACTCAATCCCCGACAACGCTAGCAATCCGTATTACACGGCTATTAATCAATATCAATCAAATGTTCGAACGGGTGCAATGCTTACTGCATGGTCAGAGCTGAATCCAATGCGGATTGAGCGTGATTTAGGTAATACAGAATATGTCGACGACTATGTCGAAAATTCTAGTAGCTGTACTGGCATGATGATTTTGGACGAGGTGGATGAAGGTCAAAGCGATGAAAATGGAAACTTTTATGTCTACTCACCGTTATTAAATGGTGCCGCTGAAATATTCGCTGGCAGTATTACTGAGATTCATACCGACGCTAACTTTGTACTGGCTGCTAAAAGTGCAGTACCCGAACAATTTAGAAACTCTTATATTCCAAATCAAGACTTTAGTTGCGCCTCAAACTTGGGGGCAGGACTGATCACTGAAATACAAAAAAATCCAGCAACAGGGAATTTGTATGGAGATAATCTAGATGCTGAGTTATTAATTTTCAATAACAAAAATGCTGATGGCCAGTTTGGTTTACCTTATACATTAGCAGGCCGAGTAGACCTTCCTTATGCCGATGTTTATGGACTGGATCGTAAAGATGATCTGGCGTTTGTAGCCAATGGTTTAGGCGGAATTCAAGTTATAGATATTAGCAACCTGAATACCCCTTATCATGTAGGGTTTATTAAGCCCAATGGTTTGGCGCGCGATGTGAAAATTGTTGGTAATTATGCTTACATAGCCGCATCACATCAGGGGCTTGTTATTGCAGATATTACTGACCCTACTATGCCGATTATTGCCCAATTGGATACATTGGGTATTGCCAATCGTATGGATATTCGGGGCAATAAACTGTACCTAACGAACATGTCCGGCGATGGGCTTATTTCGCAGCTAAATGTTATAGATATTACAGATCCTTATCATCCCGTTATGAGTCGTGTTATTGACCTGCTACCAGCACGAGAAGACTTTGTTCAGGATGGCGCCTATGACGTTAAAGTGGTTGGTAACCAAGCTTATGTCAGTGTGCATTATTCTGACCAAGAAGATAAACCGGTTCAATCCCTGATTGAAATAATTGATCTTGAGAAACTTGATAATCCTTTATGGGACCCAACGGTACCTGCTGTAATACATTCATTTGACGATGCCGCAATGGATGATTTCTTTATCCGAGATTTAACCGTAGCGCGAGGTGGTATTCAGATTGCTGCTGGCAAACAGGGTATTGCTAAGTTGGAGCTGGTTGAGTTGTCAGTGTTAGCTACCTCTCCTGCAGCTTATGAACAAATGATTAAAACAGATATCGAGCGCATTGAAATAGAAATGAGCGATATTTTGAAGCATGAAACTGTACTGGAAAATTTTGTTCGAATATACGAAGGTGACCCACTGCTAGGTCTTGATGTGACAGAGCAGTTCAGCCTTATATTTAAAGATCGAAATGGCGAACCAGCTTATCGATTTATTGAATTGATACGAAATGGTGCTGAATTACTGGCAGGTACGCAATATTTTGTCAAAGTATCTAAAGGTATAGAGCCTTTAGCAGGCCATGAATTAGCGCAGGATTATGTGTTCAGTTTTGTCACCTCGGTAGCGGGTTCAGCTGACTTACCCGATATTATTTCTATTGTATCGGATAGAGGGCCTATTCAGGGGGGGACTCCCATTACAATTCGCGGTAATAATTTAGGTGAGCAGGCACAAGTATTTATTGGCGGACAAAAACATGAAGTCTTGCAGTATGCACCGGCAGGAACAATTGATGAGTATGACCACCTGCAAGTAGTGACTATCCCTAATTATGCCGGTGCTGCGGCAGTAACAGTCATCACCGAGTCTGGTTTGGAAGATACCGTTATTGGTGGCTTTGTATATCTTGACTCTTTGTATATTAGTTTCATAGATCCGCCTGTCGTTGACGTTACGCAAGGCAGTGAACCTGATCAAGTATCCATAGTGGGTTATGGTTTCCATAAAGACGTAATTTTAAAAGCGTGGATCAGTGGGCAGCCGGAAAGTGTTATTACAGTGAAAGTTGATCAGGACCGCGATCTAGCTGACGATCGTATTTTGGAACTATACAGCGCGGAGAAAATGTATTGGTTTGTGCCTGATTTTGGAAGTTACCGAGGATTTGTAGATGTTGAAATTAGTGATGAGCATGGCCGTATTTTTAGAATGCCGAATGCACTATTTTATGGAAATCTAACGGTTAATAAAGTTATCCCTGAAGAAAAACCGGGTGCTGCGGGAGGTGCTGTGGATCCAGGTAAGCTGCCACCGGGTCGAATTATCGATATTGATCATGACCCCGATTTGAATTTGATATATGTATTAGGTTGGGGTGGGCCGATTACAGGAACAAGTATTTCAGTCAAATATAACGCTATGACTATAGAAGAGCTTCAGCGTAGTAGCCGATACAGCTGGATATCACTGGTGCATTACGATCGTGAAAAGTTAGTAGACGCTGGCATTATGGTGAACTTGGGGTATTACAACTTGCCCCCAGAATTAGTCCCGCACGATATGCTGTTAACCGATACGCATATGTATATAACTGCCAGTTCTCCTGATTTGCCTTATATTGATACCGAATATGAATCAAAAGAATGGTTGCTGGTTTATGATCGGGAGAACCGTCTTCCAGGTCAAGGGGGGGGAGAGCAGTCTGATAGCAAAAACCGCGATATTCTTTACGCCTTACCTTTGCCGATTGATAGTAATTCCAGTGAGAGAATGGATAGAAATTCATATCGTAAAATGGTGTATAAGGATAATCTGTTATTTATCAATGCACTCGCATATGGGCTTATTACCGTTAACATATCTGACCCTATTCGCCCCTTTGTTATTCGAAAAACCGAGACGTTTATAGAAGAAAGTGGTAATCAGCGTAGCTTTAAAGAAGCCTATGGGTTTGGCATTGATAATAACCATCTTTTTATTGGTCAAGAATACAGAGCTGCGTTCGATATATCTAAAACAACAATGCCTCAGGTGGGGGTGTTTTCAGTGGAAGCCGGATATAAAAAGTCCGGTAATGATACCCTTTTAGACTCTGGCATATTGGTGACGGCTACTGATCAAGCTAAGAAATTGAATGTATATGATGTCAGCAATCCAAAATATACAAGTTTAGTTGGTCATCAATACAGTAATGGCATAGATCTAGATGGCATTACAACAGGATTAACTTCGAAAAAATCATTATTGTTTCGATCCTATGTGACTAAGGACCGATATAGCACTTATCTAAGAAAAGATTCTAATTTTTATGCTACAGATGAAGGTTTTTCAGCATCAGAAACATGTCTTAAAAGCTACGGTACATTATCGGATGCATCTGATATATCCAACATATCAATACTAGATGTATTTCAAATAAATGATTGCGTGAAACCCGGTGAATATCCAAACAGTATTAATACGATTAATGTAAATGAATTGATTAAGTTTACCGATGATGGCTTGATTTTGGATGCTCATCTTGGTCTCTCAATTATAGATTCCTTAACGCTAGATCTTACCAGCAGCTATCCAGAACAAGGTAGGAACGGATTTCCTCGTGATGGAATACTCGAGTTGGAGTTCACTCTTCCAATTACTCCTGAAAGCGGACAAAGCCTGCATGAGTATTTAAATGAATACATTGAGCTGGTCTATAGTGATGGCACTGCTGAAGGTCAAAAACTGTCTTATCAGATATTTACTCATCTTGATCATGCACGCAAAATTAAAGTTGTACCTACGGAGAATTTAGAACCGTTAGCAGAGTATCAAATTCGCTTAAAAGGCAACAAGGCTGATCGTCGCACGATTGGTTTATTTAATCATACGATTACTTTTACTACCGCATCTGGTAGTGGCTTAGTACCAGAAATTGTATCTGTTAAAGCCCCAACTGCTTCAACGAATGGGGGAAGTCTAGTAGCTGTGGCCATTGCCAATGCGTCGAATCCATCATTCAGTATTGCCGGTGGGAAAGCACCGATTCGTTCCGAGGTAGTGCAAGACAATGGCTCCATTATTTATGAAATAGAAGCACCAAAAAGCCTATCGGGTTCTGCACAACTTATCGTCACAAATGATAATGGTACTTATGATACTTTAATCGGCGCGGTGATCTATGTAGCTCCTTTGGGGTTGTCAGGAAGTGAGCCGAAAGAAGGTTCAATGAATGGCGGAAGCAAAGTTATTTTGAAAGGTGTTGGCTTTCAGTCAGCGCAGGCTCTATCCATTTATTTTGGAAGTTATCAAGTAGATAGCGATGCAATTAAGGTACTGGATCCAGAAACCATAGAGGTGCTTTCACCTCCTGCCCGTATTGGTATCGTTGATATCAGGGTGACATCGCCAGATGGGCAAGAAGCCACTTTAGATAATGCCTTTACCTATCAGCAGCCTTTACAGTCCAAAATAAACACCGGCACAGTTTATGATATGGATCTTGATCCATCTGGCAGTTATATGATGCTGGGTTCTTCTTATGGTCTTGAAATTATAAACATCGATGCATCGAAATACACAACTCAGCCAATAGTTGATACTGATAACGATGGCATTCCCGATAGTGTCCTTAACGCCGATGATTTATTGAAACCGATAACATTAGCAGACAGTAAGTATGGAGATGATCGGATTCTTGCCCGTATTCCAATATCGGGTAAAGCGACTGGCGTTAAAGGATTTTTCGAACGTCAGAGTGATCGTGTATTCGTTACTGGGGGGGAAGGCTCTCTCTCAATTGTTGCCTTCAATACCGGTAATTTAGATCAAGCAACTGTTGTTAGAACATTAGAGCTCCCAACTAACTTTGCTCGTGGTGTCGATGCTAAAAATAATCGTGCTGTGGTTGCCATGGGTGCGGCGGGCATTGGAATTATTGATACTTATGTACACTCAAAAGCCTATCTAATGGATTGGCAAGCATTGCCTGGTAATCGAGTTGCTAACGATGTGGAGGTTATGGATTATCGTGAGGGCTACGGGGAACTATATGCAGTTACCGCGGGCGAATTTGATTTAAGCAAGAATCGATTAGTTTCTACTGAATCATCACGTGATGGTGGTTTCTATTTATACAATCATAGCCCAACCACAGGTTGGGAATTGTTGTCTTCCTTACCCGTCGCCGCTAGCAGAGTGCGTATCGAAAATAATATTGCTTATCTATCAGCAGGAGAAGACGGAGTCGTCATTGTTGATATATCTGATCTGGAAAATCCAAAAATCATCAGTCGTCTAATTGGCTTAGGCTATGTTTACGATCTGGATGTTAAGGGTCATGTGCTGTATCTGGCAATGGGTGAAAAAGGGGTGCTCTCTGTCGAAGTATCAGATCCTTCAGAGCCATTAATTTATGAAGGGGTTGAAAGCAGTGGTGCTAATACACAGGTTGTAGTCGCAACTAATTACTCGGTCGTTAGTGGTAATACTTCGGGTATTTTTGTAGCCCCCGATGTGATTTTAAAACTGCATACCTGGGACCCTAGGAATAATATTTTAGATTATGACGCTGATGGTGTTTTACGTATTCGTTTACGATTCAGCAAAGCCATTGACTTATATAGTCCTAATCTAAATGCATTTGAAATCAGTAATGATAATGGCGATACACTTAATATTGAAAGATCCATAGAAGGTAATGACGGTGTTTTAGTTTTAAGTGCTGATCATGGTTTATCAGTAGGTGAACGACTGGTTGTTACCGCTAAGGCAGGATTGGCATCAGTAGATCCATTATCTGTAAGTAATCATTTAGTACTGTATGAATTACCACGAGATGTATCACTTAATTTCACTTATCGCGGTGCTCGCCCGGATACTTTGTTGATCGATTCCATAGCTCCACGCAGATCTCAGGTCAATCAAGCGCAGCAAGTTAAAATTGCAGTGCAAGGAGCTCCTCTTGATCTTGATCGAGTACATTTCTGGTTAGCAGATCAGGAACTCGCTATTACCGATGTTCAGAGCAGTGATACTCAAGAACGTCTTGCGGTGTTTACGGTTGAAATACCTGCATTGCCCGTTGCTGGGCAATACGATCTACGAATGTTGGTTAATAAAAGTGGTCTATGGGAAGAGAGAACTTTATACGGTGCATTCAGTATTGATGCTCCTTTAAGTTTCGATACCATTAAACCATTGTGGGGACCTTTATCTGGCGGTAATACCTTAACCATTACGGGCACCGGTTTTGATCCAGGTAATACGGTAATGGAAGGTATGCAGCTGAAAATCGGTTCGGTTTTGGTCAATCAGATTGAAGTTGTTGCTAGTAATAAAATGTACGTTATTGCTCCTTCTGGTGTACCTGGTGCACATAAACTTACGGGGCAAAACCGCTATGGCGATAAAGCTGAAAATACTCTTGGATATGGATTTGGTTTAAAGCAAATTGCTCAGGTCAAAGCCCCACTCCTAGCCGCTGAAGATGTAATAGTTGATCACGCCACGGGTCTAGCAGCCGTGGCTGCAGGGTATTATTCCGAGGCGATAAAAAGTGGTGGACCAGTAGGTATTCCTTATCGAAATGTCACTCTATCAGAAAGCTATCGCGCTTTGGTATTTGATATAAATAACCCAAGTAATCCAGTTATATCTGGTGGTAATACTGCGCTAGGTAGTGATAAAGAAGCAAGAAGCAGACTAGATCGCTGGCTCATTTTTCGTGCATTAGAAGTGAAAAAATCAAAAGGACCGTTGTCACGGGCTGAGAAAGAAATTATGGCATATAACGCTGAATATGTTCCACCACTGGAATTTGATTCGATTAAGCTGCAACGTGTGAGCCTAATCGAAGATGGCGTAGAAAGAGAGCGGTTGATGGTAGCTCAGGGTACTGGAGGTCTAGGTTTATTGAACTGGGATGAACAGGCTGGCTTACAGGTCATCAGTGATGTCAACGACGGAGATGAGTTTAGTTTTAATTTAGATTTTATATATCAAGGCGAGGCGGCAGTTGCTACTTATAAAACTCGTATTGATTCGAGAATTGACTGCTCCCGTGAAAGTGGGAGTCAGGGGTTTGCCTATGAAGATTTTCGATTTCATAGCTATAAGGAACAAGCTGATCCCGTTGAATATAAGTTATCATGGGCAGTGGCTGGGGCAAAACTGAAGCTAGAAGGCAGCTCTCTTTTGGCGTCTAGTGGCATAGAGGATGAATGTTTAAATGGCCCTAAGCCTTTATATCACCGCGCTGTTGTATCTAGAGTGATCACTAGCGGTAAGCCAGAAGATTATGAGAAACCTTTATCCATTTGGGATATTAATATATTCGATCCCAACGACCGTTTTGATATTCCGGTATTAACTAATCCGGTCGATTTTGTACGTTATGGTGACTATATCATCGCAGCGTTGGGAGAGTATGGGCTTGAAGTTATCAGCAGGAAGAACCCAGATGATCGTTACCACTTTGAAATCACAAAAGACCTGCAGGAAAACCTCGGTTCGATAGAGCGCTTACAGGTGCTGGGCAGTACCTTATTTGTATCGAGCCAAAGTGGTGGTCTGATTATCTTGGATATTCGTGCCCCTATGGCCCCTGTATTGCTATCAGCAGGTAACATCGAGAACGCGATTGATGTTGACTTCTTTAAGGACCGTTTAATTGTTGCAGCCCGCACTGAAGGCATACGAGTATTCCAAATGCCTGCGGCACTCGTGACTGGTATGAACATTGAGCATCAGGGATTACTCTCGACATTAGAAACTGATTCATTAACGATTCAGTTTAACGAGTTTATGTCGCTGCAGCATTTTGAGGATTTCCCCGCAAGCATTCGTGTAACAGAAATTGTATCTGATGCAGAAACCATAATAGAGAATACTCTGCTCGCATTGAATGAAGCGGATGATTCCGCCAGTCAATTTGAAATTCAATTTAATCGTAAACCAGATACCCTATATCGAATAGAGGTACTGGATGGTAGAAATTTACGTGGCGGTCAGATGTGGGTGCCATTCTCTCGCGAAGTGAAAACAACGTCAGCGGCGGTTGTTCGCCCGGTGATAAAACAGGTTCTTAGTGGTGTTCAAAACTTCCAGAGCCAGGCTGAAATACGCGTATTGGGCACTGGGTTAAATGATGCATTGACCAAGGTGTATATAGATAACTACGAAGTGCCCTTTAATGTTATTGACGATGGCGAGCTGCGCATACCTGCAGGAGCAATTCAGCTATTGCCATTAGGTAAAGGACTACATCATGTTCGAGTTAATAACAATGAATTAGAATCTTATTTCTTGGGGGGCGTTGTTTTAGCCGATACGCCTACAGCCTATACAGAGTATAAACTGTCACGGGATTCTGGTCGAAAAGAAGGTGGTTATCGCATTACGGTCGTAGCTTCGCAGGATGTATTTCAACCTGGTAGTAAGGTGATTATGCAGGCCCGCCATTCAGACGATGTGCTGCAAACAGAGTATGTCGATAGCTATAAAATACGCGATATGCGTGACGACGTAGTGAGTGCGAATACCTTTGAATTCTATATCCCAGGAGTTATTGAACCAGATGTTTACGATATTATTGTTCGCATTCCCGATGGAGATAGTTTTCAGGAAACTCAGATAGGCAGTTTCTCTTATTATCTGTCAGAAGGGCGCAGTATCGAATTGCCTAATTATCCCCCCATGAAAATTGGCGCAGCGCAAAAACGTGATGACACCTTATTTGTAGGCGTAAAAGACGGTATGCCAGCTACCGATGAAAATCGATTTTTGATGAAGTATGGTCTGGAAATTTATGATATTGATATATGGGAACGTCCGATCCGAAAATCTCAAATTCGTATGGATGCTCCAGTATTTGGATTAAACGTTGTCGGTAATACCCTGTACGCTGCGGTAGATGAAATGGGTTTGCAAATTGTTGACGTAACCAATATTGATCAACCACTTGTTGTGAATGGATTTCCTAATCCAGGGCACAGCGCACGAGATTTAGATGTCGATCGTGAGCATGGCATATTAGCGATGGCAGCTTCTGATGACTTTGGGTCAGGCTTTGTTCGCTTCTTTAACTTATTTGATGATGAGCTAACACCACCCTTGGGTTACCCATTGATTACTTTTGCCGAAGAAGGTGATGATCCTCTTAGGCTTCAAGGTCAGCCTTTTGATGTTCAGTGGGTTAATAGTGAATTGTTTGTTTTATTCCACCGAGAAAATGAATTGTACCTTGCGACCTTTAGCGAATTTGGTGATCAGCTTAGCTATCACGTTCAACTGCTTGAGCGTGCTAGTAGAGATTTTGACTCTTTGGGAGAGTGGTCTATTGATGGTATGTCCATGTTTGTTCAGCATGGTCAGCTTAATATCATAACCTCTAACTCGCAGTTGATTTATCATCAAAATGATACTCAGCAATGGGATGCAGTATATTGGACATCACGCTATAGCAGTGGTGAATTATTTGCGAACGATGGTGCAATATTCATTGGTCTTGACGAAGGTGTGACTGATACCCACAGTACTTATTTAGCGCTAACCTCTGTGGCTCCTAAAGCGGGTCGCACACTGTCGCATAATTCTGAAGTCACAATTCAATTCAGCAATTTTATCAATACCAATGATGAAATCGTATATGGAAATATCACTCTTAAAAATGCTGCTGGTGATTTCGTCGCCCGTGAGCATTATCAGATAGAAGCCATTAATTCGTTGGCGGGTGCCACAGCAATAATTACATTTAATGAGTCGATGCCGTCCATGACGTCATTGGTCTTGGATGTTCATTCTGGTATTAAAGAACTGGATGGCAATAATCTGATCGAAGCTTGGCAGGGTGAATATCGATTTGTGGCAGGCAAAGCTCCGCTTATAAGATCCGTACTTAGGGACCACGGCTTTGATAGTCAAGTTAAGCTGCATTACTTCCATGGTGATGATACTGAAATTGCGATATTAGCAGGTGAAAATCTGTCATCTGATATCGAAAATATTCGCATTTGGGTTGGGGAAACCGAGATAGATTCATCTCGAATTAAGTCTGCAACGGAAAATGAAATTGTATTTGATTTTCCTGAGTTAGCGCTGGGGGACACAGCAGTGGCCATGCCAGTTCGAATAGATATTAACGGTCTTATTTATATGGCCTACGGTGCAGTTACAATTCTGCCACCGATCACAATTGAAGATATATACCCACAGACAGGACCACCAGAGGGCGGGGGTTTTGTAGATCTTTATGGGCGAGGTATGAGTTATGCCAATGCGGTGACTTTTGCTGGCAGTACTGCTGGTGATTTAAGGGTGTATTCATCCAATCGCATTCAGGTAAGGGCACCAGCAGGAGAATTTGGTGAAGCTGAAATACGACTGGTAGACCCATTCTTCCCGGATGAAGAAATAATTTCATCTGTTAGTTACTTCTATGCAGGTAAAGAGACGGGTTCGGTTGATTTAGCGAGCGATAAGGCTGCTCCTGTCATCGCTATTAAGCTACGTGACCAGCTGGTGTATGCCATTACTGGTGGAGGTTTTGATGCTATCGATCGAGAAGGTAATTTACAGCAACGCCTATCATCACAAGATGCTCGCCTAATTATTACTGATATTTCTGATCCGGTTCATCCTGTCGTCATTGAAAAAGAAATTGCGGATGTATTGGTTCCGTATCACTTTGATGTGAGTGGTGGTTTATCACCCAACGGCTTTGCTGCAATTGCATTGGATGGTACTAGTTTATATCTAGTCGGCGAACGACAAATCTATCATTTTGATATTACGTTGCCTACCGATCCTATATTGCTGGCTACGCACTACCTCGAATACAGTATTCGAGATGTGGAGGCAAAAGATGGGATGCTGTACGTATCTCACAGTGGAGGTATATCCGTTTATAAAGAAACCTCTGATAGGATGCTGGAGCTGCTACATACCGTAGGTCGCACAGAGTTGTCAGGTACGCCTGGTAAACTCTTTATAGCTGAACAAAGTATTTGGGCTACGATGCCGAATAGTCGGAAAATAGTCGAAATTGAATTATTCAGTGGTGAATTCAATATTGTTCGTTCCTTCCGTTCCTACGATCATAATGGTTTACGGATTAAACCGGATGACCTATTGGTTATTAAAGATCGATTGTTGGTTTCTACTGGATCAAGCGGCACGGTTCAACTCTATATTATTGATTCAGATGATAGCGCTAGCCCAGTAGCTGACTTAAGCCTGTCGTATTTGGTATCGAATGGTGATATCCGTGCGGGAGAAATTTGGCTGCAGGGGCAAAAACTATACGTTGCTGCAGAGCAGGGTGATCTTCAGGTCTTTGATATTAGCCAATGGCTAAGTGGTGATTTCCGTGAATCCGTTAAACTGGATTACTTTTATACCTTATTTGGTAATGTGAATGCTGTAGCTGTTAATGCAAGAGCCATCCTGGCAGGTACAGCCTTTGCGTATACTAATACGGGTGAGCGGGTTGAAAATCCTGTTCAGGAATCTGTGTCTTACATTGGAGGTGGCTTAAACGTAATTACTAATGATCGGTTAACCATCATGGATCACTTCCCTGATTCAGAAGGATTTATTACACGCTCAGAATCGGTAAGTGTTCAGCTGAATCGCATCATTGCTAATGATCAATTACCACAGCTTGGGTCTTACATCACGGTCACCGCATCTGGTGTACCAGTTGCTGGATATGCAGCGGTAGAGAATACGTTGCTAGGTAGTGAACTGATCTTTACGCCAAAAGATGAATGGAAGAAAGAAACGCTTTATCGAGTGACTGTCTCTGGTTCATTGCGTGATATTCATGGCAGTAATTTAAATGCAGATTACAGCTTCAGAATGATTGGTGAAAATAAAGTTAGACCCGTCATTTCTGGAGTATCGCCTAGCTTTACTAGTTGGCGTGGAGGCGACGATATTGAAATTCGTGGCACTGGTTTTGACTTCTTTACGGGAGTGACAGTCGGCGGCCAGGTAATTCACGAAAATAATATTATTGCCTATAGCGAGCACTCCATTCGATTTGAAATGCCTCAGTGGCATGATGAGCCTAATAGCAATCTTCCGCTGGGTGTGGCTGTGAATAATGGTGCACTCTCGGACTTTAAACCTTCTGCTCTAGTACTGGTAGCTGATCCTGTCATTGAAGGGGTATACAGTTATGATAAATTAATGAATAAGCTACAACCTCTAGAAGAGTTATTCTTTAATTCTAAAGCAACCATCGCGGTTAAGGGTGCTGGGATATCACCGAGCACCACTGTATTTATTAATGGTGACCCTGTAGGTGGAAGTCAGTTTAACTCTCCTAATATCATTATATTTGAGCTTCCTGATAATCTCGTGGGAGAAATCATTATCTCTGTGAGTAACGGATATGAAGCCGACGAAACTTTTAGCGATCAACTCGAGGTTGTTTTACCATCAGAGCGTATATCAATAAGTAGTGGTTTAGGGAATATTGCTCGTTGGAAAGATATTATAATGCTTGCTCAGCCTTTGAAGGGTCTTGAAAGTAGTTTGTTAAGTATAAAAACTACTCGGGATTCGGCTTATCCGGTAAATTTATCCAGCTATTTATTAGAAGAAAATATAAAAGAGTTAGCTATTTCTGAAAGATACGGAGCGGTATTGACGTATGATAATAAGTTAGAAATATTTAATATAGAAAACGTTTATCAACCAATCAAGATAAATACAATACAAAGCTTTGTAGAGCTTAAATCACTGCACTTGTCAGGTAATGGGATATTTGTTAAATCGGATAGTTCGATATTAATTAGTAACGTTTATGGCAGTGCATTAACAGAAGTAGCTACAAGTTCTGAAACTATCGACTTCTATTCTGATGAGCGTTTTATTTACTTGTTGTTCGATGCGTATATAGAGATAAGGAACATAGGTACACCTGATCAAGATGGCAGCCGATATGTGCATGGATTATTCAGTCCTAAGAAAATTAAATCTGATAATAATGGCTTGTATATATGGTCTTCAAGTGCGATTGAATTTTATTCCATGGTTGGAGAGAATGTAAGCAATAGGATCAAATCTCTGGGAAGAGCATCGCTGATAGATGTATTGGGCTATGAGATTTCTAAAGTTGCTTGGAATAACGAATTGGTTATTATTGTTTGGAAAAAAGATAATGATGAACGAGTATCTGTCTATGATCTTAATCTGACAGAAGATCCTTATGCTGTATTACTTGACCGCAAAGCTGATATTAAAGGAATTTCGACTGAAATATTCTCCATCGAAAGTATTGATTTTAATCAGAACATTTTATTAATTAATACAAAAATAAAATCGATTGATGAAATACCAGAGCACTGGACACTAGGAAACTTCATTCGAGCTTTAAAATTGACTAAGGAAGAGGTAGAGGATTATTTTGGCGGGGCTGTCGGCTCAGACTTGAAGTTGTCTGAAGCTGAGTGGCAAGTCAAAAAAGCAGAGTCTATAATCCCAGGCTTAGTCATGGGTGTTACGCTTCCCTTTAATAATTATCATTTAGAAAACCCTTTAATTAGTTCTGAGTTTGAATCAATTAGACTTAGCGCTGCAGGAAATACTTCTTTATCAGATAGTGTCGTATTACAAGTAATTGGTGGGAACGATGGTTATATCGACGGATTTTCGGAACTAAGTGGTGATAATGTCATATTCACACCATTCAAGCCCCACTCTGCTGCCGATTCATTTCAAGTGAGCTTAGCAATACCTCCTAGCTCTATTATTAAAGGTGGAAATATAAAGCATGACCTTATCAGGTATGCGAGTAGCGCGAACGTATTTGGAATGGGAGATCTTCAAGTAAACCGAATTAGCCCCATAACAACGATAAATCATAGAGAAACAGAGTTTACTTTATTTGGTTCTAGCTTGAACGAAATTAAAGAAATTCACCTAGGCGAATTAATCATCCCAAGTGAACTAGTGACTGTTAATGGTAATGGAACGGAAGCAATATTCAGCGTTTCTTTACCTAACGTAGGCTATAAAACACTGAGTGCTATATCAGATTATACGAATGATGTTATTCCTGTTGCGGTTAACGTTGTACAAAAACTCGAAGTTACTAATGTAGAGTCAAATAATTCAATAGACTCCAAACAATTTAGTGATACCAAGTCGAATATTATAAGTGTTTATGGCTTAGGATTTACCGCTGATATGATCGCTGTATGGGCTCCAGTTGATGCTGGCACTGCATATGATGGTATTAAAAATAATAAGGTCGATTTTACATTACAGGGAAATACGCTTGCTTTTAATACTGAATCAAGAGCGAATGGGAAATATGCTCGTACTGTAGGAAAAGAATACCGATTGGTCATATTTCGAGAAAGTACGAAAGAGCTATATTCTTATGACGATACGTCTCTATTCTTAACGGTTATCGATGATACTGTGCCTAATATTGAATTGACTCATGAACTAGATCGTCATGGAAACTTAGAATGGACTGCTGACGAAAATATAGAAATAGATAGTTTCTTTTTGAGAAAATACTACCTGGATTATTCCGGTACCAGCGCAGAAGTTATAAATGGGATTATTGTTCAGAATTCAAGCGTAACGGGTAATAAAATATCCTTTAATAGCGGCATTGTTAAACCATTTGATGCGAATGCATCCTATGACTTGATTGTATCAGGAGTAAAAGACTTAGCTGGAAATCTTATTGAGGGCACTGGAGTATTAAGCTCTTCATATACAACAATTGATACATTACCACCTATTAACTTGAAAGCTACCCTATCAGAAACAGGAGAATCTCTGGCTGATTCAAGCTTAACAATCGGTCGAACCTATTACCTTAAATTGTCGGCTAAAGACAATATGTATTCGGTTTATTTTTCTTATCGGATCTCGAGAGATGGTGGGAAATCATTCGATGAAACTGTAGGCCTTAAAGGGGGTCTATTGAAATTAGATGTCCGTTTCGAGGACAAAGATCTTCAACTTAAAATGTTCGCAAAAGACAAATCTGGCAATGTTGTAAGTAAAGTTTATGCGCCAGAAATATTAGAGCCCAAAATTGAATTGTTGGACTTCTTAACCATTCCGGGTGACGCTGAAGAAGCCACAGAAAGCCAGATAGATATTGCATTCTCTGGTGATTTTGATCTGATAAAAGCGGTAGATATTTATAGATCAGTACGTGGTGGAGGGTATCAATATCTTAATTCAAGTTATGATCCTATAACGGGTAAACTCATGTCGGCACACTTTGTTAATCCATTCTTGAAAGATTTGGAACCTAATAAAGGCGCTTCAGATGATGCAGCTATTGTGCCTGTTAATATTCCCGTTAGAGTTGAGGTCACTTATGGTCACAACTACAGCAAGGTATTTAATTTGGAATACCTGTTGAATCTGGATATCACACCTCCGTCGATCAAAATAGTATCGCCAGAAAGTGACGACTTTATTGCTCTTGATGAACCAGTTGATATATTGATCCAAGCCTTTGATAAATATGCAATTGAGAAAGTTGAAGTTAGCCTGAATGGTTCAGACTATCAGGAATTAAATGAAATTAATAAATTCCGATTCACTCCATCAAGTAATGAATATCAGTCGGAGTATCGTGTGCATGTTCGTGCAACTGATACTAACGGCAATGTGAGTTTAGACACAGATCCAAGCAATATTTCTGAAGTTGTCCTGTACCCATATGATGCTGAAGCAGGTGCACCTAAAGTTGAATTGATAGCCCCAGATAATGGGTCTTCTGTCAGAGAAAATCAGGCAATTACTTTTACTGCGCGTTTAACAAACGTACTGACTGCTGAGCTGTACTTTGATGTAGGTGGCCGGACCGATGATATTCGTAATCCTGAGCCTATTCGTTTACTACGCACAAGTAATGACCCTGAAATCGTTTCGGTGAATACCTATATACCTAACACGGACGAGAATATTGTTGTGGTAGCACGCTTGCAAGCGGGCAAAGCATTAAGTAGTCAGCGATTCTTGAACGTTATTAAAGACAATGGCATCGATGAGAATATTATCCTATCGACTTCACCGACCAATAACGTGTTGCCCGGAGCGGCCTTTAAAATGGCCACGGCTACAGATAAGGTCATGGCGGATATTGCGCCACAATCTATGGTCAACGTAGAAGAAAATAATACAGTAACTCGTCTTATGTTCGGCAGCGATGATCAATGGCACCTAACAGATATTTCAGGTAATCAGGTTGAGATCACAGCAGTTCTGGCAGATTTGTCTGGTCATACCAAGCAACAGCAGCACGTACTGAGCAAGCAGGCCTATTTCTCAAGTGAAGCGACACAGATATATACAGTGAGTGATCAGAACTCAACGATAGAATACCTAGCGGGTGTACAAACGGATGAGGGAGAGCAAACAGTTTGGCTTGAACAAGTTATTGAAGGTGGATTCCGTGTCAGAAATGCTCAGCAGGTACTGATGCATAAGCTCAAAGGTATTGCAGAATCTTTCAAAGCATACGATAACCGAGTCTATATTCAATACACCGATAATGGTGTCGCGCATCTGTCTATTTTGACTCTGTCATCAGGCCAAGTGGATGAAATGATAATTAGCCCAGAAGCCAAAGTGGTGGGGATTAATGGTGCTTGGGTCTGGATGAAGAGTGGTAATAGCGTATCCATTGTTCTACCTAGAGCAGATCAACAGGCAGCGATACTAGGAGTATCAATCCCTGAAACTATTCTGGATATAGCCATCTATCAGAATCATCTGTATGCATTAACGGAGTCAGGCGTTTATGTGGTTATGGTAAACGAACGTAATGGCATCCCATCAGTATCTATTGCCGACTTTGTTGCAGCCCCTGATAACCTGTCGATATCAGCCAGCTCAAACGGACTGGCATTGCTCAATCGTCAGCAACTATTGGAACTAACAGAAACAGAAGACGGTTGGGTACAAAACCGGACGCTATTAGGATGGTTGAATACAATTAATGCGGAACGTATTGACTTGCTTAGCGATGGTAATATCCATTGGTTAACGATAGACGACCAAGCCTATGCCTTTAGTGACGGTGAATTTATGGGGCGCCACCCAAGTGGCCGTATCGATAAGATTAGCTCTAATAATCATACTTTCATTCGTGATAATTCTATTTACCAAATCAATGTCGATCGTCACAGCGAGCACGAAGTTACGGCTGATGTCAGTGCTGCTGAGATGGGTACATTCATCACTTTACATGGCAATACAGATCATCATCAGATTCATCTGACGCATAATGGAGCAAGCATTAGTGATTGGCGCTGGGAATCATTAAACACATTGTGGGTACCTATTAGGGGAGATATCGAAGTAACGACCCGAGCGTATAGAGAGTTGCAAACCATTCTGTTGCCATCTGTATCTGCTGCTGCATTAGATAGCATATCACTACAGCCTAAGGATCAACCTGATATCAGCCGTGGCGCTAGAATTCCATTAAATGTGGACGTACAAGTGCTGGGTGATGCCACCTCAGTCGTGATGCGTATTCAGGATCTAGATTATCCCTTGTCATTGGTTGATAACACAGACTTCTTAAGTTGGTTTAATGTACCCGACAACTCAGAAAATACACTTGCTGGTGAATTGTTTATTGACGGCATCAGTCAGTCGCAATGGATATGGAATTTGATCGATAACCAAGGCGCTGAAAATGTTTTAGTTACGAAACCAGCCAATAATCAGCGTTTTTATGAAGGTGATGAGCTGGCGGTTCAATATACAGCAGAAAGCAACGAACTAAATTATGTTGAAATTAGCCTGCAAGATTTTAACGGTAATGTGAAATGGCAAAAGGCGCTAGTCTCCGCCAGGGGACAGCTTACTATCACTTTACCAACTGTTATGGAGCAAGAAATCTATCGAGTGCAGGTAATTGCATATTATGGAAGTGAATATCGTTACACGATAGCTCAGCGCAATATTCGATTAACTCCTCGTATTGATGTTAAGCAACCTGAATTAGTCGGTTTAGGATCGCGAGTAGTATACAACAGCACGATAAAAGCGAAGGTGACAGCGGATATTCAGCCAGGGCAACTTGCCATTATCTCTATCTATGATCAGCGCGGCCAGTTATTGGCAAGCGAAGAAAATGCGATAGAATTTCAGGTGAATGAACTGTCTGTACCCATGGCAGATGATCGCTTAGATATAGTTGTACGTGTATTTGATCAGTTGGGTAATACTCGCTCTGAGCAGTACTCTCTAGCAATTATAAAACCGTTTGATATATCTACATCTAAACTCGTTGACCGTATGCAGCGTATTCCCATGGTAGGTGAAGACCTGCTTTGGTCTGGCAATAAAATTATGGACAGCAGTGGAGCGCTGATTACAGAAACAGAGTTTCCAATTGTTGATGCTGTGACACACTTAGACAGATTGCTGGTATTGCAAGAAAACGGCATATTGCAGTTTATTGACCCCACAGAAAACTACGCCATTGTAGGTCGTCATGACTTGGGTAGCACCGCGTATAACTCAATCATTACCCGTGGTAACCAGATTGTTTTATATGGTACTCATAAAGTGGTGACCTATCAGGTTAGTGGTAATGAAGTTAAACAACCAAGGTCGGTAATATCTGAAAGTGAATTGATAGCAGTAGGATTTAGCCATGAAAATATCTGGATAATATCGGAAGACCAATGGACACTCTTAAGCTCGGAACTGGAATCCATTCGTTCGTTAGTTTTGGAAAATATCCGCTCTGCAATTAAAGATCAAAACCATTGGTGGTTAGTATCTCACAGTGGCCAGTGGCAAAAACTTTCTGATAAAGGGCTGCTTACTTCATATGAATTGAATGTACCGGCCGAAACATTGTTACATATCTCTGGCTTTATACTGGCACTGGATCAAGATCAAGCTTATGTGGTTGATACGCGCTGGTTGTCAAATCCACAAACAGCAGGTTATTTTGCTATCGAAGGCGATATTACTCAGGCAGTCATCAGTGATGGTGCTCTAAATACGGGAGGATACCGTCATGAAATTATTTTGGGCAGCGATATATTACATGCACGTTACCAACCAGAGCGACCACACGGAATTGTGCTTGATGTGGTGATACAAGGGGGGGATCTTTGGGTACCAAGAGACCACTTTGGAGCTGAAGCTTTAACTTCCGCTGGCCTTGGCTGGAAGGCAGAGAACTATCCAGTGCAACCTTACACTGAATCGGTTGATGCTGTCGCTATCGGTGACGAGTACATTTTCTACGGGCAAGCTGATCATCGCCGTGTAGTTGCGATTCCTCGTATTGCCCAAAGCTTAAAGAAAGATCTGATTTTGACCGATATTGCAGTAGGACAATTGCATACCGATGATCAGTGGCTTTATGCCTCGAATAATGATGAGTTGATTATTATTCCGCAAGATCTTAATGCTATGAAAAAGCTCATTACACAAGATTCTAATTTAGAATTATTATCCAGCCGCTTTGTGGTTGCTGCTAATGAAAATATTATTGGTTTCACGGTACTAGATCGAGTGATATTTGTCTCGACTGACCAAAGAAACTTATACCGTGTGGAGCTGGATGATGTATCTATCGAGGACTTCCCATTAGATGATTCGAATATTCGCTCAGAGCTTATTTTGCAAGCAGATTACGCATTCGAAAACTTAACCGGTAATAACAAGTATCTGGCCTATGTTCTAAATGAATCGCTTATGCTTATGGATTTAAACAATTACTATGCTGAATCCGTAGCTTTGCCAAATAGTATTGATATTACGGCTCTCCACATTGAAAATAATATTCTATGGGGCGCTTACCGCACATCAGAGAAGGCAGAATTGTTTGCTTATAATCTGACAGATAAGACTTTTATTCCGGCTTATAGCCAAACCGTTGAATCCCGTATTTATGACATCGATATAGACAACAACATACTTGTATTTGGTCGCGGAGATAGCGGTCTTGAAGTATACGAACTGCCGTTGTCTGCGGAACTTTCGAATACGGTATTTTCTTCGCCAGATATCCAAACTACGATTCGTCAAGGGGAAACTCTGGCTCTTAGTTGGCAGCAAGATAGTTCAGTTACTGCACAACGAGTATGGGTTAATGATATTTTGTTCGCAAATATGCCAAAGAGTGCAGACATTGCTCGCTTAGTACCCGCATTTCTAAAAAATGGACAAGCCGTTCGTATCCGTACGGAGATTGAATTAATTAACGGTGAAATCGTACAAGGACCAGAGCAAGCGCTCTTCTTGCATGGTCAGGATATTCCGGCGAATAACTTTACCGTTACTTTGAATGTTGATTCTTCATCTTACTTACCTGCGCCAATGGAAATTCGCGCGGAGGTCATCAGCAGCGATCAGCCCATTGAGCAGGTGGAATACTATATAGGCGAAAGCGCCGACGGTGCCTTTGAATTGATTGGTAAGCACTACGGTCCTGAATATGTAATTTTCCGCAACTACGGTCCTGATCGCAGTGGCGATTATATTAAAGTCCGAGCTATCGACATATACGGCAACAGTGCAGAGTCACAAGCAATATCCTTCCAGAGGCTGGTTGATATGCAAAAGCCACAAGGCAGTATGTCATTTGGTCACCCCTCCCATCGCCATCTCCCGCACCAACCACGCGGCGTAGTGCACCAAGTTGATCGTGCCGTCGGCGTTTGTCGGCGCGTTGGCTTCGATGTCCGCCCGGATCTGCGCTTCGGAAATGCGCACACCGCCCGCCTTGGTGAGCAGTTTGGCGGCGTCTTCGATCGTCATGGCAGCGGGGTTCAAACGGGGCGTTCCATTGGAACTAGGCGCGTGTTCGGGAGTCATGCCGCACCTCCTCGCATCACTTGCCCACATGTCGCCCAGAGTTTGCCAGAATCTCGAAAACATCTGCAAATAAAGGCCCAATGGCCTTCCATTCCATCCGTTTTCATGGCTTCATGTGACACACGGAAGGCGAATGCACGCCCGCCAAAGAACACCAAACGGAGAACCAGACCATGACGACCAACCACAACACCCCAACGAACGACCCCGCCGAACTTGTCCCGCCATGCTT
>NVWB01000058.1 GCA_002733575.1 Blastopirellula sp.
ATCGGCCACTATCTGAATGTTGGCCATACAACTGCCATCGTTCAGTTCGATAAAACTGAACCCGGCCTTTGAGTCACGGCGTGTGCGGACCCAGCCTTCTAATAGAATCTGGCGACCAACATGCTCGGCAAGTCGAGCATTGCGAACGGATAATTTTTCCATGACACCATCCATGAATCAGGGTTTATTTATAAAGTGGAAAATTTACTCAGCATCTACGGCTTCTGCATCAGCAATTTTCGGCTGTGACTTTTTCAACACAAAACCAGCAATTACGAGAATTACATAGACCACTAAGATAGTGATCAGACCAATTTGAACTGGAAGCTCATTGGTCATCACTTTGCCATAAAATGCGGTTCCAGCCCAGATCGAGGCTACGATGACTGACGCGATCATCAGTACATTCCAGATGATCATCGAAAGACCAGTTGGTTTGTTCTCTCCCAAGATCTTCTTGCTATTCATCATCAAAGCGAAGGTAATATAAGCGATTGGCAATAGCATCATTCCAAAACTAGAAGCAATGATGCTTAACCATATTTGGCTGTCACCACTCCAAAGGAATGGCCAGGCAGCACCACTGACTCCGGCAATTAAACAACCAGTAACGTGCATTGCTCCCCCGGGTTTTGCTCCGAGCATCTCAGTAAACACATAGCCATTGATTAGCATTAGGATGATAATAGTTGAAAACCCCATCCCGCAAATTCCAATACCAAAAATTATGTTTGCGTTTTTTTCACCTAGTAACGGAGTCAGAGAAGATGCCAGTTGGCTTGTGTCTCTCTTAACAAGTGAAAGCCCAATTTGTTTTTCAACATCAGAAAGTTCAGCAATTTTCTGAGCTAATGCTGGTGCATATTTTTCATCTTCAGATTTAATACTCAGGGTCTTGAATTCCTGTTCTCCTACTTCCTCTTGAATTCGTTTACTGTAAACGGCGTAGGCCTTCTCGTAAACATCGCTTTTTGCATTTTCAGTCGGATCGTTGCTTAGCAAAGAGGCATCAGGAGTCATGTTATGAAATTGCGAAGCCGAAGCGATGACCACACAACTGGTGACCAAAATATAGGGAATTGCCATGCCGGTACTCAAATCAAATCGAGCCAATCCGCGGAATGGTTTATCCCAACCGCGAGCCAGCATGGAGTAGGGCAACAAGAAAGTCATATTGATTCCAACAGCTGTGGCTGCCGAAGCGATCATGACATTCTGTTTTAAGTCAACAACTGCTTTAGTCCAATAAGCTTGAAAATCGCTTGGTGCATTGGCAATCAAGAGTTGCATTTCCTCAGTCGGGTTATTCCAAGTGCTAAGATTGGGTATGAAACCAGCGAGGATTTCTCCCCATTTCAACGGGTTGTCAGCATCAAAGGTCATGAAAACCACCACGCCGAAGAAACAGAGGACAATGACTCCGATCAGTCCCTTGAGAAAGTAATCGAAGACTTTCGCTGCCAGACCTTGTCGACTATTCATTACAACGGCAATACCTGCTGCAACCAAAAAACAGGCCGATACCATAAGCTTTTCGTTCAGTGAATCCCCAATGCTCCCTTTGAGCAAATTCTTTTCGAGTGCTGCATAACACAAACTAAACTGCGGCATACACCAAATCATGTTGGCTAGGGCTGTGGCGATTAACCACCCCCAGCCCAGTGCGGGGTTGATGTGTTGATTGATTTGTTGGAACGGTCGCTGTCCTGTCGAAAGCGTGACATAGCTAATCGCCGAAAGCATGACCACGCCCATGATAATGGCCAACAGTTGTATCCACAGCAAGCTATATCCGCCAAGCACTCCAAGAAACAGAGCCCCGCTCAGTGAACCACCACCGAGCGTGATTGCACTCTGCAGCCAGCCGGGGCCTGAGAGTTTGAAGAATGCCCCGAGAACCGCCGTGCCCCCTTTTTCTTGGGCATCTTTTAATATCTGACGGTCGGATTCGATTTTCTTGGAGTTGTCGGACATGCGAGTTTCTTTCGAGGAGCAAATTTATCGTAGGGTGGGGGGGAGGTTGAACATCGTGATTCGATCTCAGCTTAGCCGAGATCGAATCAGATATCAAATTATTATAATCCCTGGGCGGCCAAATATCTCTCGGCATCCAAAGCAGACATACAACCGGTTCCAGCAGCGGTAACCGCCTGACGATAATAGTCATCAGACACATCACCTGCGGCAAACACGCCTTCGACACTGGTGTTAGTGCGGAACGGAACTGTCCAAGTCAGGTACTTCTTAGCATTCATTTCCAACTTGCCTTGCAGGAAGTCGGTATTCGGTGTGTGCCCAATGGCGAGAAAGAACCCAGTCGCGGCAACATCTCGCTCTGAATCATCGACGGTGCTTTGCAAACGAACGCCTGTGACGCCGTTTTCGTCGTCGCCCAGTACTTCGACTGGTTTGGAATTCCAAAGGATTTCAATCTTCGGATTTTCTTCGGCACGCTGGGCCATGATTTTCGAGGCCCGAAGTTTATCGCGACGATGTACCAGATAGACCTTGGAAGCGAACTTGCTCAAATAATCGGCCTCTTCAACCGCTGAGTCACCACCGCCGACCACTACTAGTGGAACATCGCGGAAGCGTGGCAAGGCACCATCGCAAACCGCACAAGCGCTAACGCCACGGTTTTTGAAATTGGATTCTGATTCGAGACCTAAGTAGTTGGCTCTGGCGCCAGTTGCAATGATGATCGAATGCGCTTCGAATGATTCGCCGCCGAGTGATTTCAGTTTGAACGGTTTCTCGGTGAAGTCAACTTCAGAAATGTCATCGTTGATGATGCGTGTGCCAAAGTTCTTGGCCTGTTGTCGCATCAACTCCATCAGTTCAGGTCCGCTGACTCCTGTTTTCTCATGGGGGGCCATGTACTTGCGAAGTGAATCATCGATGGAATCATCAAGATACGCGCCCATATCGCCTGCCGGAAAACCAGGATAGTTTTCGACTTCGGTCGTCATGGCCAATTGGCCTAGTGGTCCACGGCCTTGATCGTAATATTCTTGGATCGGGGCCCCTTCAAACAACAAAGGTTCAAGGCTGGCACGTGCTGCGTAAATTGCTGCTGTCCATCCGGCTGGTCCGCTTCCGATAATAATGACTTTTTCAGCCACAAGCTTCTCTTTCTATTGAGATATCAATCCATGGAAGGATTGTTGGTAATTTTATGCGAAACCGCCCATTATAGGTCTCACAGCGGTCCAGTCCAGCGTGTTCAAGCTCGATCTACCACGTTCTAGAGAAGATAGATGCCGGTTTTTGAGTTAAGATTCACCCTGATTTGCTGTTACCTGGGTGGTAATCGGTCAAATTACAGATGGTTAAGCGGAAGATAGTAGGTTTTGATTCTGAAATTTAGTGCATTATCAACATTACAATTTTGCTGAAAAATCAGTCCCGGTAGGGACTGAAGCACCTAGCCTGGTGCTTCAGCACCAGGAAAAGCATCGCCAAAAATCTCAAAGCCCCGGCAGGGGCGAAGTCGAATTATTATGTTATTTCAAGCTGAATATCAAAGAGATCTTACCACGAATCTGTAACTTGAAGTAAAACCTCCTTGATGTGCTCGACGTCGTCCCCTCCGGGACTTTTTTAAATTCGGATCCTACCCCTGGGGATGAATCCCCAGGCTAGGTGACTGCGTCTCTATCGGGACTCGAAAGTGAAGCTCCGTTGTCTTTTTGCGAAAACTTAGAGCACAATATTTTAATATGCACTAGGGCCCAATTAATGGTATCATGCAGATTCAATTTTACAGCACACCTCGCTCTCTGACTCATACCTCCTCCTTATCAAGGCGTTATCCATGTGGACACTGATTGTCGCCGTCTTTTCGTTTTTTGCGTTCATTGTTGCCTATCATACTTACGGGCGATGGCTTTCAAAGCGGATCTTTAACTTAGACAAAGACGCACTGGTCCCTAGTAAAGAGCTACAAGATGACATTGATTTTGTGCCGACCAAAAAAGAAGTGATCTTCGGACATCACTTTACCAGTATCGCCGGAACAGGGCCGATTGTTGGCCCCGCGATTGCCGTGTTCTGGGGTTGGCTCCCGGCATTGCTCTGGGTCGTACTCGGATCCATCTTTATCGGAGCGGTGCATGATTTTGGGGCGTTGATTATTTCGATGCGTAATCGGGGCCAAACTGTGGGTGAAGTGGCAGGCCGGTTGATTAGCCCCAGGGCTAAAATATTGTTTTTAATTGTACTAGCCCTGGCGCTGACGATTGTGCTGGCAATTTTTGGATTGGTGATTGCTGTCATTTTTAGGGAGTATCCTGAATCGGTACTTTCGGTTTGGATAGAAATTCCGATTGCGATCGCTATCGGATATTGGGTCTACAAAAAAGGGGGTGGCCTGTTGCTCCCTTCCATCGCCGCTCTGGCAATCATGTACATTGCGATTTATGTCGGTGTGTATTACTTCCCGATAGATTTGGGTTCAATACTAGGCATGAATCCAGACGCACCAAAAACTGATTTCTACAACCCGATTGTTATTTGGACGGTGATCTTATTGGGTTACTGTTTTGTTGCATCGATTCTTCCGGTTTGGACATTATTGCAACCACGCGATTACATCAACAGCCATCAACTGGTGCTGGCATTGGGCCTTTTAGTACTAGGGCTGTTTGTTGCAAGTTTTACTGGCGAGGCCGATTTAGTAGCGAGTGCCCCTATGATCGCAGACGATATCCCGGACGATGCCCCTCCCATTTTTCCGTTCTTGTTTATCACGATTGCCTGTGGAGCATGTAGTGGCTTTCACTGCTTAGTCAGCAGCGGAACTTCTAGCAAACAAGTTGAAAATGAAATGGACTCGCAGTATGTGGGATATGGATCGATGCTGCTTGAAGGGGCCTTAGCTGTAATCGTCATTCTTGCATGTTGTGCTGGCGTAGGCATGGGGCAATTTGAACGAAAAGACTTGGGAGCTGGGGCCTACAACTATCAGGCGTCTGTTTATTCTGAAGGCCATGAACTTGCAGGTCAGGCAATTGTTGGGCAAGGTGCTTGGAAAACAAAATACAGCTCTAGCACTAAATGGGCTGACTTTAAGTTGCCTTCGAAGATTGGCGCATTCATCGAAGGGGGAGCCAACTTTTTAACCGCAATTGGAATTCCGTTGGAGTTAGCTATCGGCATTATTGCGGTGTTGGTAGCCAGCTTCGCAGCCACGACTTTAGATACTGCGACTCGATTGCAGAGATACGTTTTACAAGAACTATTCCGAACCTCAAAAGTCACAGAACCTCTTGCCAACAAGTATACAGCCACTGGAATTGCTGTAGTGATTGGTGGGATAGTTGCAATTTTTGCGGGTGCAAGTCCAGGAGCAGGCGGGTTCATGTTGTGGCCGCTGTTTGGGGCCACCAATCAACTGTTGGCCGGCTTGGCGTTTATGGTCTTGGTGTTCTATTTGTGGCGACGCAAGAAACCGATTTGGTTTGCCTTGCTGCCGATGATTGTGATGTTGATCATGCCTGCTTGGGCCATGTTGTGGAGTATGTTTAACCCAGACGGTTGGCTGGCAAGTGGAAAATATCTGCTGTTTGCATTTGGGCTCGGCATTATGTCGCTGCAAGTCTGGATGATAATTGAAGCAGTGCTAATGTGGCCCAAGGCGAAAGGGATGCTTGAAGAAGCCTTGCCGCCACTGCCTGTTAAACCTGATACGGTGAAATTGGCGACTGCTGAATAGCTGGGCTTCTACTTTTTGAAGTTGCGAGGTTGTATATTTCGGGTGGCCGCGATGTTGGTTTTGGAGAACGCGAACCACGCATTTACGCATATTCAAAACGACGTCGGGTTCGACTGTCGTCGATCAGAGGTAGGAGAGTGTTCCATCTTATCCTGTAAATGGAGTTTTAAACTAGTTTAAGACTCCATTTGAGTTCCGTGAATTCTTTGCCGCTGTAACCTCTGATGGCCTTCGGCCACACCGACGTCGTTCCGAATACGTTTGTTCCTGAAACATCGCCAACTCCGGAATCGTCGGCGGTGCTACCCAACTGCAAACACTTATAACGGTTCTAATGGCTGCCGGTGCATCTTTTCTAACAGGTTGTTTTTTCGCAACTGTTTTTATTTGACACCACTTGGTTGGGGGTTACGTTTGTTTGCCGAAAATCATGCCCCATCATTCTTTAGCGGTATTTATTGGAATGGAATTTCAACGAGTACCACTACCAAGAATTACTTGAACCATTGGAACCTACCATGGTAGAAGCGACGCCAGAATTAGAAGAATTTTCGTTAGAAGCATTAGTTTCTCGCGGTCGAATTGTTGTTTGCGACGACGAACCGTTGCAGCGTGAAGTGCTGAGCATTTGCCTGCGGAGCCAGGGCTTTGAGCCACTAGAAACCGGTTTGGGCAGCGAGTGTGTGCGAATGGCCTTCAAAAAACGGCCGCAAGCGATATTGCTGGACCTCGATTTACCTGATGCCAATGGTCTCGAAATTTGCGAACAACTGGCCGATGCCCCGCAAACCAGTGGAATTCCGATCATTATACTGAGTGGAACTGACAAGCCTGATATTCTTCGCTCAACTCGCAAGGCAGGCGCAAGTTTCTTTCTACACAAGCCTTATGATCCCAACGCAGTGCTGGCTCTCGTCGAACGGGCCATTGAAGAAAGTAAAAGCTGGGATGATCAGTTGGATTCGTAAATCCAGCTTACCGAATACTGTCGCTGAGTTCTTCTATCAACCAACAAAGCCTTGGCTCTTAATAGAACCAAGGCTTTGCGAATTTCGATATCGTCTGGTATTCGTTCTAACTACTTCAAACCGTAGTAGTGAACTTTAACGGCTCCACATTTGCCGAAGACCATTTTGATGCGGTATCCACAGCACCATTTGTATTCGACCACTGCATAACCAAAAGCGGTGCAACGACCACAGACTTCTGGTTCGCCTTTGCAGCAAGCTGGAATGCAAACAGGCACTTCAACAGTGCAGCAACAACGTGGATCAATCACAGTCAAAACAGCTTTGACTGGTGGATCGCATGAGCATTTGCAGACGTTGCGAGACAGAAACTTGTGGTTTCTGTAAGTGAAACATGGCTCATAGCAACATGCTTTCAACTCTTCTTGAGCTTCTACTGCAAGACTGGCCGCATTGGCACTGCTGGCAAACAGCAATCCAGCGAAAACAAAAGTAAGCGACATCAATAGGGCGGAACGTAAGTGTGTCATCAGAAAATCTCCTTCAACTGATATTTGGGTCTTGATGCAAGGGAAACACCAAGAAACGCGGCCCATTCGGCGAAGCCCCAAAAGCGTTTCTAAATGATTCCTTCCATCATATTCTAAGCTATGGTTAATAATAGCACGAAAAGCGCAAATAGGAAATTGGGTCAAACGGGCAGGATATTTGGATTTTTCCGGATTTTTCGCTTGCACGGGGTTTTGAGGGCTGAGAGGTCATTAATCTATGATTCTCATCCCTATAGATTTTGCCTTTGGTCGGTTTTTGACCTAGTTTTTAGATGGTTACCTCACCGGAGATAGCCAGTCGAGGTGAAGTAGCAATACTGGCTCGACCCTTTTCCTTGTTCTGTTCTAAAAGTATGGCTGCCATGAAATCAATACAGATTTCAATTTGGCAGAACTACGATTCAATACAACTTCGGGTAGGAAGCATCGCACCGTGACAAATCAGGGCATGAATAATTTGCTTAACGCAGGCTACCCGGCTTTGGAAGAAGCCTTGCAGCAACTACGCGAGCATAACTGCGGGCTTGAACAATTTGTAGAAGAACTGCTGGACGAGATGGTCCAACTCTCTGCGAACCTAGATCAACAGGTAGAGCAGACGAATCAGCATGTAGCTCAGCAAGCCGAAGCCGACTCGATAGCTGTGCAGCAAAGTTCCAAACTATCAGATCAGCAAGCAGAAATCGAGCGATTTCAATCAATGGTTGATGCCCATGAAGAGCGACAGCCTGAATTACTCGCATCGCGTGACTCGATCACCCAACTCAAACAACAACTGGCTTCCGCAAAGATTGAACTGTTAGAGAAAGACCAACATCTTTCTGAATTGGAAAGTCAATCGACTGAGCCCCACGATGAGAGCGAGTTACAAACTCAGTATGCCGCGCTAGAAGAAGAGTTAGAGCAAGTTCGCTCTAGGGCCGCCGAATTGACAGAGACAGTAGATCGACAACAACGAGAAATCAGTGAAGAACGGGTTGAATGGTCATCCGAACTCAAATCGATCCGCGATGTGGTTCAACGCCGCAACGAACCGCCGCGAGAAGCGGCACGTGCGGTTGAAGCTGAAACAGGCGGAGGTGTCGCCACACTGGAAAAACCACCTTCGCAACAGGTTGGGGCTTTGGGAGGAGATCGAGTTGTTGATTCCGTCATGGCGCAATTTGCCAAATTACAACGTGATATTTCCAGACGAAGAACCGGATAACAACATAGCTTTTGATTCGACACAAGCGTAAGAGAATAAAACACAGGCAGCATTATGAACGTACTAAAATTAATTCCATTAGAATTGAATTTGCTAGGAACCGAAACGGTGTCCACTGCAAATTCATTGGGGCTCTACTTAGCGATTGGAGTGGGTGCCGGATTGTTGGTCGTGTCCGCACTATTGTATCGAGCTCTGAAGAGACAGGTTCAAGCATCGGATACTCCGGCTTCAAAATCACCCACAGGAAGAACTCCCTCTTCTCAATTAGATCATGTCGAGCCAGTCTCAGACACCGATCATCTGGCCCGCATGATGCTTGAAAATGGACGTTATGCATTACTGTTACGGCCTCAGATCGCCGGGAATCTAAGCAGCAACATTCTTGAGCAAGCCATGACCATGTTGGATGAAAGCATGACGATTGTGCCGGATGGAGATTTGCTGATCGGGCTAGATTCAAAATCGGAGAATCAAGAAGATATTTCAGCCAGCGGGCAACTGGTCTCAGTCGAAGGGCTTTACCTTGATCGGTATCAGGTCACCAACGAACAATATCAGGCATTCGTTGAAGGGGGCGGCTACGAAGAAATGGCGCTCTGGGATCCTGAGATCTGGCCTGCCGTTCTCGATTTTGTCGATATCAACGGCAACGCTGGCCCTCGTTATTGGAGAGACGGAAAGTTTAACCCTGGCGAAGCCAACTTGCCGGTCGTCGGAGTCTGTTGGTACGAAGCGGCCGCTTATGCACGCTGGGTCGGCAAACGATTGCCGACCGATCCGGAATGGGTCAAAGCCGGAAGCTGGCCTGTTCCACTTCCCGATGCGAACCCTATTCAACGGAAGTACCCTTGGGGTAACTCGATGAATCAAGCCAACGCCAACTTGTGGGGTTGCGGGCCTGGCACACTGGTGCCGGTCGATCAATTCGAAGGAGGCGTAAGTGTGGGCGGTGCCTATCAACTGATTGGCAATGCCTGGGAGTGGACTTCCAGCCGATTTGGAGCTTGGCAGTCTCCTGACAAACAATTGGTACTCGATAATTCCATCCGCAGTTTACGTGGCGGAGCCTTCGACACGTACTTTGATCATCAAGCTATTTGTGATCATCAAAGCGGAGACAACGCGGTCGCCAGAAAACATAATATCGGTTTTCGATGTGCAGTCAGTTACTGCGATATCATTCCCGATCCAACGATCAATTTACCAGAAGAGACGACGCAATCGGTAGAAGAACCGACAGTCGCAATGGTAGGAGAATAATTAAATGAGTAAAAAAGCAATCATGACGCTGGAATCCTCTCGCTTTACAAGTTACGAGAATTCCATTCCCTGCTATATCTGTGACAGCAGCAATAACTATGACACCGAATTGTGTCATGAATGTAGTGCCCCGATGGCCCTGGCACATCAAGCGAAAGCGCAAGGAATTAAACCTGACATGGTGGCCGTGCTAGGCACAGCCGCCGCTGGTAAAACGGTTTACCTTGGCATGCTGCTCGATATGCTCACTCGGCAAAACAATCGGCTTCAGCTATTAGCCCGTGGTGCATTTTCGATTACCTTGCAACAACGAACAATCTCGGCACTGTCGAATTGTGAGTTCCCAGCTAAAACACCCAACGAACCTGATCGGTGGAATTGGGTCCATTGCCAGGCACAGATTCCTCGGCGTAAAAAACCGGTCGAACTTGTCATGCCAGACATGGCAGGCGAAGCCATTATTGAAGAGATCGATCATCCGCAAACCTATCCCGTGATCCATTCCTTTCTGAAAAAATGCGCCGGGGTAATCTTGTTGGTTGATACCAATCGGATTGAACAAGGGAGCCAAGAGCAAAACTATTTTATGATGAAAGTGGCCACTTATCTGAGCGAAATGGACAAGAATAAAAAACAAGGTAAAAGCCAGCGTCCACTGGCCGTCGTCTTCTCGAAAGCCGACCAATGCGAGGTCTGTTTTGCGAACCCCGATAATTATGCCCGAGAAAATACGCCTAACTTGTGGCAACAAGTGCAGCAGAGATTTGCCAACTACGGGTACTTTGCCGCAGGTGTCGCGGGTGCGTGTGCCTCTCGCTTGGAGTATGGAACAGGCCAAGTAAGTGTTCCTTTAAGAATCGAACCGCGAGGCATTGTGGAGCCGTTTGAATGGCTGCTACGAAAAATGTAAACCACCTCACAGATTTTAAACGTAGGGATTATGAACATTCAAGTTGAACAAGCCGTTTTCACCTCTGCTAGAACTACTCGTCAGGAAGGCTATCAACTTGTCTCGACGAGCCCTGGCATCACTGCTGAGAATGCACATCAACTCACTATCTGGGGACCGGCCCATGATTCACTTTTGCGAGATGACCTGAGTGCCTCAAGCGTGAATTTTCATCCGATCAGTGCAGACAAGTATTGCATCTCTCGTACCATCGCTGGGCAAAGTGAATATAGTGCACGCTCAGGTCGGCAGGTTTATACCCACTGCTTGATTATTGATCGTGAAAACTTTGCCAAGTTTGCCAACAACCCTTTTCGCGTCCTCTCGGCCGCAACAGCATCAGGCGAAATGCGGCTCAAAACCGTCTACCCTCCACGCATGCAAACGCTTAGGTTGTTTCCGGTCGGAAAACCGATTGACTTCAAGCTGTTTGAAAAATCGCGTACCAACGGCCAACCTTATCGACTCACCTCGTGGTTTGAGGCCGCTTTACGAGAACCACGCATTGTATTAACCGGCTACAGTTCTGATGATGGTCTGCTGGCCGAATTCTTTAACCTCTTGCCGGTTGAAGTTCGACCAGAATTTTCGTTCTCAACGGGGCTCAAGTTTTCTCAACGTCGGCCGTTTCGTATCTTGGGCCTACAAGCAAATATCGAAGAACGTAAAAGGGCCGTGCGACAGGAAGCCATTCGGTTGGTCGATTTATCTCATCCACCGATGGAAGGACACCTGCATCGCCACGGTTGGGCCAATTGGGTGTTAGTGGCGCTTCGCTCGAACTTACCGGCCTCGGCAATCAACCTAATGAGTCAACTTCGACCGGACTTAACGCTAGATGGACTCGATGACCTGGGCCGCAAACTTCAAGTTCAACTGACTTCGATGGAAGAAGACGAGGCAGCATTAGCCCAACAACTGTTGGAAGAAGGGCCAGAAGGAGATGAAGTTGTGTCGGCTTCTGCTTCGAAGAGTCCACCTGCTAAAGACACCGCTAGACAACCATTTCGCATCTTAGGGCACGCGGCTCATACCAAATTTGCAGGAAGCCAACAGAATGTAGTCTCACATCAACTCGAAGCAGATAGCCCTGCGTTGTTGATAGAAGGGCTCACCTCTTCGCAGCGAGATAAACTACAGCAACTTGATCATCTCGTCATCACATCGATCTCTGGGAGAATTGATTCTCTGGCCCAACTACAAGGGCTATGGCCAGAAATTCGCAATGAAATCGATCCGGAAATTCGCCTGAAAGTGCAAGAACTCTACCTCGCATTTGCCCTCTCGGCCTGGGAGAAAATGAACCAAACTCGCCCTGACCGCTCTCTCAAACTAGCAACAACGGCCCTCGATGTGCTGACGTTGATCTTCGACCAACCGGTGTAGTTGGGCCTATTCAATTTCACCGTGGTTACCACTTTTGTGATCGGCAAAATCTCTCGCAAGGCAACTACCCTACGATTGTTGCGTACTTCAAATGTGTAAACCTCGCAACTGTTTTCTCTAAATAGTTGGCTTCAAGTCACGTTTTATCTGGTCTTCCCAGCATTGAAATATCATTGCAGACAGCCGCACTTTCACAGGGTACAATCAATGGCATCCAATTAATTGTGAATCAGTGTAAGGTGTTGTTATGAAATGTTCTCCATTCGTACTTTCCTGTTGTTTGCTCCAATTGTTCGCCGGTCTCACTTATGCCGGATCTCTTGATGATTGGAAAACCGACACTCCCCGTGCAGAAATCTCGCCTGACTTTTCTATTGAGAAAACCGGCGGGCACCATAATCAACCGGCGCTGGTGATTCAATCTGATCAACGCCCCGGCTTGCATGGGTGCTGGACGAAAACCTTCCCAATCACCGGCGGCAAACATTATCATTTCACCGCGTTTCGGAAGACCGACAACGTAAAATCACCCCGCCGGACTGGTCTCGCAAAAATCATGTGGCTTGACGATCAAGGACGCATGGTCGAAAACGACCGGGGCTCGGTTACCAATGTCTATCGCAGCGGAATTGCCCGTGCGGAAGCCGATCATCCACAAGATCAAACCACCGACAGCAGCGGCTGGACCGAAGTCTCTGGCACGTACATCGCCCCCGGCAAAGCAACCCAGGCCGTGGTTCAACTGCACTTAATTTGGGCCACCCATGCCACGGTTCGTTGGAGCGATATTTCTCTCACAGAAACCCGTCCGCTTCCCAAGCGAATGGTTCGCCTAGCAACCATTCATCTGCAACCACGATCAGAATCCAAAACACCGCAAGGCAACCGCGAACTGTTCGCCCCGCTGATCGAAAAAGCGGCAAAGCAAAAAGCCGATTTGATTGTTCTACCAGAGACCTTAACCTATTACGGCACCGGCAAAAAACCAGAAGAAGTGGCCGAACCGATGCCTGGTCCGTCGACTGAATACTTTGGCCGCTTGGCCAAAAAGCATAATCTCTATATCGTGGCAGGGCTCTACGAAAAGGCCGAGCACTTAGTCTACAACGTGGCCATATTGATTGGCCCTGACGGCAAGATCGCCGGCAAGTATCGCAAAGTAACCTTGCCCACCGGCGAAGTCGATAACGGCGTGGCACCAGGAGAAGAGTACCCTGTGTTTGACACCCGCTTCGGCAAGCTGGGCATGATGATTTGTTACGATGGCTTCTTCCCCGAAGTGGCCCGCGAGTTGACCAACAACGGAGCCGAAGTGATCGCCTGGCCGGTCTGGGGCTGCAACCCCGATTTGGCCAAGGCCCGTGCGGTCGAAAATCACGTCTACCTGATCAGCAGCACCTACACCGACATCGACAAACAGTGGATGGTCTCCGCCGTCTACAGCCGAGCCGGCGAACAACTGGCCCTGGCCAAAGACTGGGGCACGGTGGTCATCGCCGAAGTCGACTTGAACCAAAAAACTGAGTGGCGTAGCCTGGGTGATTTCCGTTCAAAGATTTTGAGACACAGACCGGAGGTGCCGGTGAAGAAATAGAGTTCGGTAGTCGCAATATCCTGGCTCTTCGATATTCTGACACGCCGAGAGTCTAGTTCACGTGACAATCCATCTTAATAGAAAATTGATTGAAGGTGGATAAAATGAAAAATCATCCACACTGACCCTCGACCATGTTTAACAAGAATTGTACATATCCTTGTGTCAGTAGATATTTTTTCAAAAATACATTGTCAGGTATTTGTTGAAAACAACATAGTACTTTGCTATATTAATCCCTACGAATCTAACACGGTCGAGGAATTGCGGTAAAACTTTCTGGACAAACGCAACTTTATCTATTGGAAAAGAGATGGTACACATCAAAAAATCTATCGAAATCCGGTCTGCTACTTTAGTCTTCTGGATTCTCTTAGGGCTGCTTATCTGCTTGGCAATGGTTTTTATTGGATGCGCTGTAGAACGCCAAATGCCGTCAATCGCTTTATTTGCGTTGATTCCTGCGTTTCTTGCTCCGATCCCTTGGTACTTTGCAACTTATCCATGGCTTATCTTAAAGCTCACTCCTGATGGGTTCTACACCAGAGAGCACAAATTACATGTGCCGTGGAACATGGTACAGCGAGTTGAATTAATCAATGTGAATAAACGGGTTTCTGAGATGCTTCAAGTCGCAAGTCCAGTTGGCGGTAATCGCCGGGATCGATTTGTCATCGGTATTGAGTTTCGTCCTCAAGGTAAGGCTGAACTTGGCGAACGATTGGGAATTAGCGGCATGAAGACAAAATTCTATCCTACTGAAAATATGATTCTCTCAACGCTTTTCTTAGAAGTCCATGGAACTGGATTCCGTAGCAATGCAGAGTTAGTCAAGGAAATGCAACGGAGAAGCTCCTCCGAATAACAAACCCTGTAGCGATGGATAGTCATGCAGGATAAATAGTCTAAATCACATCGTGACCTAACTGGCTGGATAGATCACGAAAATTCATCGAATTGAAAACTTCCGCTTGACGGGTGACACGGGCGAAGATTAAATCAACCTACTGCTCTAAGCAAGAATAAATTATTACCATCATCATTGAATGGACAGCTTATTTAGGCGAACGCATGACCGACGAAAATCCTTATGCTTCCCCAGCAATCACTAACGAAGAGGCTCCGCAGTCAGACTTGCGGATGGATGAGGCCGATCAGAAGAAAATTGCGGCCATTATTAAAGATGCTGGTCAATTTTGGGTGGCCATTATTCTTTGTGTATTTTGCATTGGGCTGGGCGGATTTATCGTTCCCATTTGGTATCTTGTTCGCCTGCTACAATGGAACAAATTCGCCAAAAAATATCCAGAGCTAGTAAACCCCAATTCGCCCAAGGGTTCAGTCGCTGCACAATTTCGTTCTTCGCAGTGGAAACTCATCGTTGGAATTGCCTTTGGCGTTGTTTTCTTTTTAGGGTTTGTGGTCTATATGCTCCCGTCTGTTCAGAATGCTCTTGATTCCTGGCCTTAATGGTTTGAAGTCTGGGTAAACTTTCCTTCACCCTACTACACTGTGAGTAAATTGGAAGCGTTGTTGTCCTGATCTAAATCAAGGCTCGTGATTACCTATCGATGAGAAGATCCATGCTGAAAAAAATCTTCAAGTTTCAATATCGAATTCGCACGCTATTTGTGCTCATGACGGTTGCTGCGGTGGTGACGTATGTTGGCTCGAACCGCCGTCTTTGGTGGCCAACTCAGCAAGAAGCGGCAAGAGAGATTGGGCGTCTCGGTGGTCTAACTGAAGGAAGTGACAAAGTCGTTCTTGCTGGCTTCCACACCCCGAACTTTACCAACAAAGAATTCCGATGGTTAGAACCACTCGTCGATKTGCGMGTGCTGGCARTATCCGACTCGATGGCTACCGRTATAGCGTTCAGGCACTGTACACAATTGGAAAAYATYGYTTACATTCAATTTAMYAATTGYRCWTTYACYGGWGACTGCTTCAARTACTTGGAAAACAACAARCAACTGAAYAGGGTWTATATTGAGGAYACTCCGATTTCGAATGCCGGACTKAATCRAATCYTGAAATTTAAKAAACTCGAAWCGMTCRMKATYRASYWYTTRGAARYTCCTTCCCAAATTACARAAATTGACCCTGCGYTAATTGCTAARCTCCCACWTTTRAGACAGTTGTTCATTACCATGGATGAAGTWCCTGAAGGYTTGGAAGAGGAACTCAGGGCAATTCTCCCAAACTGTTCCATTYATCTAGATGATGGCCCAGACCTTTAATCGAATCGTTGTCTACACTRCTAAATGCAAGGCGTGACTCACATGACTTTTYCCCGCATCGTATTACTAATCATCACATCTGTTTGTTKTTTTTGCATTTGCGAAACCGTGACGGCTGCCAAACGCCCTAACATYCTCTTTCTATTATCAGATGAYCAGCGGCCRGATACGATTGCCGCTTTGGGTAACCCGGTGATCAAAACGCCCAATTTAGATGCGTTGGCCAAGCGGGGTGTTTCTTTTACCAGGGCCGTTTGTGCGAATCCGATTTGTACACCGAGCCGGGCCGAGATTATGACTGGCTGTTCCGGCTTTAAGAATGATGTGCTCGACTTTGGCAAACCGATCAACCCCGACTTAACCACTTGGGCCACTGCGATGAAGCAGGCCGGTTACCATACCTGGTATGTTGGCAAGTGGCACAACAATGGCCGACCGTCCGATCATGGGTACGAAGAAACGCTGGGGCTCTACTCTGGCGGCGGACGGAGTTGGTCCAAGCCAACGCAAGATTGGAAAGGCCAAGAAATCACCGGCTATCGCGGCTGGGTTTTTCAAGATGATCAGAAGAATCTGTTCCCGGAAAAAGGCGTCGGCCTAACGCCCGATATCAGCAGCAAGTTTGCCGATGCGGCGATTCAGTTCATTCAACGCAAACCGAATCGTCCTTTCTTTTTGCATGTCAACTTTACCGCCCCGCATGATCCGCTGCTTGGCCCTTATGATAAACAGCATCAGTACACGGTCGATCAAATTCCGCTGCCGCCCAATTATTTGCCGCAGCACCCTTTTGATCATGGCAACTTCGATGGCCGCGATGAACGCTTGTTGCCGTTTCCGCGAACGAAGCAAATCGTTCGAGAAACCTTGGCCGTTTACTACGCGGTGATTAGCGACATGGACACCCAAGTGGGCCGTATCATCGAATCTTTGAAAGCCACCGGCCAGTTCGACAACACCATCGTGATCTATTCCAGCGACCACGGACTCGGCGTAGGCAGCCACGGCATTCGTGGCAAGCAAAACATGTACGAACATACGATCAACGTGCCGCTGATCTTCGCGGGGCCAGGAGTCTCACAGAATAAAACAAGCACCGCACAAGTTTACTTGCGTGAACTCTATCCCACGGTTTGTGACTTAACAGGAATCACGATTCCTGAATCAGTCGAAGGTGAAAGCTTCGCCAGTATTTTGACCGACACAAACCAACAACATCACACCCAAATCTTCGGCTACTTCCGCAACAAACAACGCATGATCCGCACCGACCAGTGGAAACTTATCTGGTATCCTGAGATTGATCGCACGCAGTTGTTTGATATGGTGAATGATCCTTCTGAGGTGAAGGATTTATCGGGCAAGGAATCAAAGGCTGGGATTGTGAAAGAGTTGCGGGAGCAGCTTAGAGATTGGCAGGCAGAAGTTGGAGATGCGGTGAAGTAGGAATGATTTTCTAATTATTTCAACGGAAAATGCGATATTTCATCAATTCGTATCCACTCTGGGATTTTCCATGTTGATTTGTCATGTGGCATGACGAATAATGCCATATGGCAAGCTAGGGTCTTCTCTGGAAAGGAATTGTTTTGGAAAACATTCGCACTCTGACCAAATTTATGGGCGGAAAAAGCGTAGTTGGATCGCCCCGCTCCGAGCATGATTTCATCAAGATCATCCGACTAGGATTACCATCAACCGCATTTAAATGCGTGGTCAACGCTTCCGAAATTAGTGAAGATGTGATCTATGATTGCTTGCCGATTGCCAAGCGGACAGTTGCACGATGTATTGAGAAGTCTAGTCGGTTCAAGCCAGCGACCTCTGAATTACTTTATCGTCTGAGTAGAGTTCTAGTTACAGCTCAAGATGTGCTAGGCGACAAAGACCATGCCAAGCAGTGGTTGTTGAGTCAAAATACCGCTCTCGGTGGCCAGCGACCGATTGAGCTCTTAGACACCGGAATCGGCTTTGAAGATGTGATGGACGTTCTTCGACGTATTGAGTACGGGGTGTATAGCTAATAATGGAACTATGGCGCATCTGCAAGAAGAAATATGCCGCGTCAGCTTTCAGTGGTGTCGGGGCTGAAAAGACGGGTGGGCGATGGAATTGCAAGGGGCATCCAGTCGTCTATACTTCTGAAAATTTATCGCTCGCAACATTGGAGTTGTTTGTGCATGTGCCTCCACCGATGATCCCGAACGATTTAATTGCAATCTGCGCTCAAATACCAAATTCTGTTTCGCAAGAGTTCATCGAAATTCCTGACCTTCCTAAGAACTGGCAACAATATCCTGCCTCATCTAAACTTCAAGATATTGGCACTGATTGGATCGAACGAGGATCGGCTCTCGTGCTCAAAGTTCCATCTGCTATCAATCCCAGAGAGTCAAATCTGCTTCTCAATCCAGCACACCCCGAAATGAAAAAACTAAAAGTCATAGCTGAACAACCTTTTAAATTTGATCCAAGAATGTTCAAATAATGACCGCGGCTCTTTTCTCTAAGTCAATAGAGGCGAACCTGAGTCGACATGCAAATCCGCAACGAGCTACCAACCGACCAAGCTGCCGTACACGCATTAAACTGCTTGGCGTTTGAAACACAGGCAGAGGCCCATTTGGTAGATGCCCTGCGAGAACAAGCCGCTCCGGTGATGGGATATTTCGGGAATTGATCGTGCGAATGCTAAACTTGCACCCCAACTTGAGGGCTATCTTACCCACAGATCTTGCTTTTTCACACATTTTATTGAATGAGTCTTGACTCTGTAGTATGGTACAGGCTTGATAATAACTGTAATGAGGAAACTTATTGTGAAGCCACTGACTATCGGAAAGGTCGCTGAGCGTGCTGCGGTTGGTATCGAAACCATCAGGTTCTATGAACGTGAAGGCTTGCTCGATACACCAACTCGTTCAGCATCAGGCTACCGGCAGTTCGATGTGAGTGTCGTCAAGCGGCTCCAATTCATCAGCCGGGCGAAAGAACTTGGGTTCACGTTAAAAGAAATCAGAGAACTCCTTTCCTTGCGGGTCGATTCTGATATCTGCTGCGAGGATGTCAAAGCCAAGGCCGATGCAAAGATTGCCGACATCGAAAATAAAATTGTCTCGCTTCGTAAAATGAAGAAGGCACTGACTCAGCTCTCTACAGCCTGTGGAGCAAGCGAAGCGACTGCCGAATGTCCGATCCTCGAAGCACTCGATGGCAAGCAGGCAAGGCGAACACAAAGGAAATGATCATGACGTCCACCGCATCCAATGCGACAACATGCCCCGAATGCGGCAACGCAGCCAAAGGAGTGAATCCTGTCACGCTACAGGCGCTGCTGAACGAGGAGTTTGTGGATGATGTTGATGGCGTGGAATATCACTTTTGCAGTGCAACAGGTTGCGATGTCGTCTATTTCACGGAAGGTCAGACCTTCACAAAGACTCAACTCAAAGTGCCTGTGGGTGTGAAAGAGACAACCGGAGAGCGTCCGTTGTGTTACTGCTTCGGGCACTCGATCGCCTCGATTACGCAGGAACTAGAAACCCAAGGAAGATCAGACGCACTGGACAACATCCGTCAACAAATGAAAGACCCCGGCTGCCGGTGCGAAACCGAAAATCCAGCGGGAACGTGTTGCCTGGGAAGTGTTACCGATGGGATCGCTATTGCCACATCGGAATTATTAGAAGCTGGCGGAAATCGCCCGACCACGAAGGCAGAGACCATTACAAAAGTTGGAACGGTTCTCTCAGCAATCATGGCATCCAGTTGTTGCTGGCTGCCTTTGTTGCTCATAGTATTCGGGGTCTCAGGGGCAGGAATCGCAGGCGTGTTGGATTCTTACAGGCCACTGTTTGCCACGCTGACGTTCGGTTTTCTGGCAGCCGCATTCTACTTCACTTATCGGGCTCCGCGAGTAGTGACTTCTGGCGAAGACCGTTGCACCGAGACCTGTTGTCCTCCCTCGGGAAGTTCAAAACGATCTTGGCTCAGCATGATGGCCATGAATAAGATCATGCTCTGGGCAGTGACTGTGATGGCAGTCGTGTTCTTACTTTTCCCCAACTACGTCGGCTTTATCTTGGCGGGAATTGACCAAGAAAATGCAGTGATTGACAGCAACAACCCACTGATTCGACAAACAACGATTGACGTGGAAGGGATGCACTGCGAGGGATGTGCGATGTCACTTGAACTGTTCGTGAAGGAAGTGCCAGGTGTGCTGACCGTTCAAATAGACTTTGAAAACAAACAGGCCGTGGTCTCCTCGCAATCTTGCTGTGCGTTTCCAGAAGAGAGCGTCCTCAAGGCGATACAAGAGGCCGGGTTTACCGGCGAAGTTCAAAAACCGAATCACGACAAGTAATTTTGTTCGTGCTGTTGGCAGGTGCGTTGCCTGATCTGTGGCCGAACACATTCAAGAAAGGAGATCGAGATGCAAAGAAAATGGTACTGGGCAACATTACTTTTGTTGCCTCTAGCAATCGGTGGATGGGCCTTTGCAGGCGTGCAAACCAATGCCGATGTTCAGAGCAGCGAAGCTGGTTTCGTTTGCCCCATCACAGGCGAGGAATTACCTTGCTCGAAATGCTGTCCGCTCAACTGAATCGAGCCCATTAGTCAGCAACGATCCCCCCAATGCAAGATGCCTTGGGGGTATTCGTATTCTGATGCCAAATCATGTCAACAAGAAATCAGGAAACAATCGCCACGAAACCTTAAAGCCCCGGATAGGGCGATATCGATTAAAAAACGCCATTTTCAAGCTATAAAACAAAGATATCCCTAACGCGAATCGGCAATTAAATGCCAAAACTTCCTTGATTCTCTCGATGTCGCCCCATCCGGGGCTTTCTTGAATTAGGGCATGTCGGCTCCAGGGAATGAATTCCCTGGCTACACGATATCGTCCCTAACGGGACTGAGAAAAACTGAAAACAAAAGGCCGCTTTTCGTAAATAGTCGGAACACGGATTTTTAAAATGCACCAAACAGGCACGCCCGAATTGATTCAATGTACTATTTTTATTACTTCTCACCCGAGATCGATTCGGAAATGTTACGAGAATGATCACGCACCCTTGAGTAGGCGTTGAGTGCTGCTAAATAGGCCACGCTGACTACGGGGGCCATTGTTCCGCCGGAAAGATCTTCGAGATGCTGGCGTCTTAATTGTTTGACATTTTCCTTGATTCGCTTGGAAGCCGCATCGGTTTTTATCAACACATTGGCATTGCCTTGAACCAGGGCTTCGTTGATATCAATCAAGTAATCTTTCACTTGCTTATTCAGGCTATTCAGCCCTGTGCACTGATCTGTTGTAAACGCATGCCCATCACGTTTTAGCTTGCGATCAAATTTCTCTAAGTTGGCGATGTAGTCACTGACCGATTCATATTCGTCGGCCATTCGCAATTGTTGGCGTGCTTCTTCTGCGACCGAATGAGGGATATTGCCTGCCAATAGATCGGTAACAAACTTCGCAATTTCGTCATGAATCGAATCAAGCACATCTTCACGCTGCTTCAACCGATCAGACAGTTCCGTATCTGGTTCAGCTTGCGAACGAAGTATAAGCAACCAGTCGAGCATTTTGATACAACTATCACCCATGCGTGCGATCTCTTGGCCCGATTGCTCGATGGCCATCGTTGGGGTTTCCAGCATCCGCACATCTAAATCGGTTAAGTGCGGTTTCTCTTTGAAATCTTTGGCTGGAACGGCCCATTCTAAAAACCGGACAAACACGGGTAAGAAAGGCAGGAATATCAGCGTGTTGGCAACATTAAAAATGCTGTGAGTCAGTGCAATGGCTATTAATCGGTTGGGATAGGTGGTTGTGCCATCAGCATCTATTACCGCTTGATTCACGTCTCCTTCTGCAATCCATTGAACCAATTCAATGTACTGAAAGAAGACTGCCGTAATCCACATCACCCCGAGTATATTAAAGATGATGTGAAAATAGGCCGCACGACGGGCATTGGTTGTTGCCCCAAGCGATGCCAGGTAGGCGGTGATTGTGGTGCCGATATTTTCACCGAGCACCAATGCCGCTGCGGTTTCGTATGAGATATTTCCAGACACCGCCAAAGAGATTGTAATCGCTAGTGTCGCAGATGAAGACTGCACTAATACGGTCAACAGGCAACCAGCCAATGCACACTTGAGTACTCCAATGTGTGTGTCCGCATTGACCATGAGGAACCAACTTTCAAAGTAGTCTATATTGTCTGGACTCCTGAAGATACTGCAAGCTTCTTTCATCAATTCTAGGCCGAAGAAAACCATCCCCACGCCCATAATGGCCATCGCCCAAAAACGCCAACGATCTCCTTTGGAGAAGAGATAGGTAAACGCGGCAACACCTAGAATTGGCAGACCATACTTGCCAATTTTTAGAACTAGAATCCAACCGGTAATCGTGGTGCCAATGTTGGCGCCCATGATCACACCAATCGCTTGGCTGAGTTCCATCATGCCACTATTCACAAATCCAACAACCATCACGGTAGTCACCGAACTCGATTGCACCATCGTGGTCACGGCGACACCAACGCCTGTGGCAAAGATACGATTGTTGGTGACCGCAGCAATCATTTTTCGCAAGCTAGGGCCAGCGATGGCCTGCATACCTTCCGACATGTTTTTCATGCCGAGCAAAAAGATTCCGAGACCGCCTACTAAGCCTGCAACAAGTTTAAATACGTCTTCTGATTCCAAGATGCACCAGCTAAATTTAGAGTTTTAATATTGGATTGGGATCATGTGTAAGAACCCGTGATTCTACTGGCTAGGGCAGCCGTGACAATGACTGGTAGGCCGCCCTTACGAGGTTTTTTGGGCCAATGGTCGAATTCCCTTTTGTGCGGTAAGATGACTGCGAAGCACACCGCTTTTATTCGTATTCTGGAAGACCCCGTTTCTTCCATTTATTAGCACGCAAGTCGATATACCGCAGTCTGTTGCATCATTTTCGGCAAGGAACAAGCAACCAAAATGGCCACTCCAAAGGTTCTTATACTCAGGGCTCCAGGCACCAATTGTGACCACGAAACGGCTTTTGCCTTTGAGCAAGCCGGGGCGAAAGCAGATCGCGTTCATTTGAATCGCTTGCTTGAGAACCCTCAACTGGCAGACGAGTATCAAATCCTCTGTTTGCCCGGTGGTTTCAGCTATGGCGATGATGTGGCCGCTGGCCGGATTGTAGGGAGCCTTATCCGACATCACTTGAGTGACACGCTGAAAAAGTTCCAAGCCGATGAGAAGCTGATACTGGGCATCTGCAATGGTTTTCAGATTTTGATCAAATCGGGCGTGTTATTGCCCGATGTGGACGAAGGCGAAATGCCTGCCACTTTGACTTGGAATAATTCCCAAAAATTTGAAGATCGCTGGGTCAATCTGGCCGCGAATTCCTCGAAATGTGTCTTTCTCGATGGAATCGACGAAATCTATCTTCCGATGGCCCACGCCGAAGGCAAATTTGTGGCCGAAAGTGCCGAGACCCTCACGGCACTTGAGAACGCTGGCCAACTGGCATTGAAGTACGTGAACGCCGATGGCAGTTCTGACAATGTCGAGTACCCTGCCAATCCGAACGGCGCTCAAATGAACGTGGCAGGCGTGTGCGACACAACCGGTCGCGTGTTTGGACTCATGCCACACCCCGAGCGATTCATTGACCCAACCCATCACCCTCGCTGGACACGCGGCGAAGGTGGAACCGTTGGAGCAGGGCTAAAAATGTTTGAGAACGCGGTCAACTATTTTGGGTAGAAGCTACTCACAATAAATTCTCAGCTCGCATCGCGGCCCAAAACTCTTCAGGCAGTTTCGTATTGGCCAGGTGTACATTGGTGGCCACACGTTCTGGTTGGCTGCTGCTGAGTGCTATGGCCGTAATGCCTGGTGGCTGTAGCGCAAAGGCCACACATGCTTCGGCCGGTTTGATGTTGAACTGTTGGCACACTCTATGGAAACGATCTCGCCAGTTAATCAACTTCTGATCTTCATCGCTCGTTGCGTCAATTTTGCGATAATCAAAAAACTGCCCGCCGGTCATAAAGCCAGAATGAAACACGGCCGAGTTGATTACGCCAATGTTTCGCTGATGCAGTTGTTCAATGAATTCGGTCAATTCAGCAGGGTGCGTATAGATGGTATAGCAGGTGGCCAACATCACCCAGTCTAGTTCACATTGATCTGTCAGTTGCTGAACGACACGCCAGTCTTTGGAACCGACGCCGACGCCTGCCACTTTTCCAGCACGCCGCAGTTCTTGCAAGGCTTTGTAAGCTGCTAAAATATCTTGCCAGCGAGCTTGCCGATTTGCTTCATCGGTAGCTGCCGCCAAGTATTCATCTGGATCATGGACTGAAACCATTTGCTGCGAATAGTTGCCTAGTAACTGGTTTCCTTCCTCGTAACATCGGAGAATGCCATCGTAGCTAATGTCTTGAACCGCATCGTGCTTTAGCCCAACCCAAGCGCCAGGTTCAAACGTAGGCTCGTCTGCTTCCAACGGAACACGTCGCCAGCCAAGTTTATTGCTGATGATGATATCGCTAGGGGCAACCTTGAGCGAAGCTAACGCACTGGCGATGCACTCTAAAGCGAGACCGGCCCCGTATTTGCCAGCGGTGTCAATCATCACCGGAACCGGAGCGTGCTGAAACCACTGCTCAACAATCTGCAACTTGGTTTCGTCCGCAAGTGCTTGGTATAAGTTGCCCAAGTTGCTGGTGCCGAACACCACACGCGGCACATGGATGCCGGTGGTTCCCAGTTCACTGGTTTGCATCGCGCCGGTCGGTTGCCGTTTGTCGGTCATCGACGAACCCCGATGGTCAACAATAAATTAGCATACAGCGATTGATCGGCAGTATGGATCGTTAACACATGCTCGGGCGAGCGAACGGTTTCGTAGAACGTCATTTGCTCAATCGGTTCGAGTTCCACTTTCGAATCAGAAGCCGAAAATAGCTGGCGGTATTCGTCCCAAATTGGCGGGTCTTGTTCCAATGCATACGGCCCCTCGACTTGATACATCATGGTGTTTGCCGCATCAATATGAACGGCACTCAGCAAGGCTTCCAATACTTGCGTACAAGTCACCACGCCCGGCGATAAGTTTAAACTCACCAGTTCCGCATTAGGGCCCATGGTGTTGTACGCCGGGTAGTTACCATCAGCAATCAACACCTTGCTGTAATGCCCGGCCCTGCCTAATACTTCATTGATTTTCGGATGCGTTAATTGATGCTTTAACATGCTAGGTGCTTTCTTCGGTTGCTGTTGACTCTTCTACTGAAACCGCCAATGGTATGAGTCATTGTAACGAGTATTGGAACTCGTTTCTACCAAAGCCCTCACTCTACCAGACCGGTCTCTATTTGCTTCCCGCTTGAGAAGTAGGGTCCGCTATTGCGGACCAAGAAGTGCGGGAAAATTTGATTGACAACAATTCGTGAAAATGAAGAGAACGCTAATCTATTCATGCACAAGCGATCTACCGCTCAGTTTCGAAATAATCCAACACAGTTGCAGGGTCATCGACAATAAACCCGCTGATGCCGATCTTTCGCATGTTTTCAAGATCGGTTATGTCGTCACTTCCGTAGACCCAAACTTCAATCCCTTTCGCTTTTGCCAAATCAACCAGAGATTTCTTTGCGAAGACCATATTCAATACCAGATACTTGCAGTTCAGGTCTTCGCAATTAGCGATGATCTGCGATGGGTTGAACAGAACATTGAGATAGTTGTCGTCGAACAGCGTTGTGTACCCCAAGGTGTACACAGAGTCTTTGTAATCGAGCAGCAACTCGTAATCTCCAAACAGAATGACCTGTTCTTTGGAGAGACCCGATTGGTCCAGCCAATCAAGGAACTCCACGCTTATTTCTTCGGCTTTGATATCGAATATCCAACGTTGTCCCTCGGAATGAAATTGCGTGAATACTTGCTCTAAGGTCAGAATCTTTTCTGTCGGTTTGACAGAGACAGCGACGCCTTGTAATTCCTCAAGGGTCAGGGCAGCAACATTTCCCTCACCATCAGTTCTGAACTCGATCTCTTCAACATGGAACACCACTAGACGTCTGCCTTCAGTTATTCGAATATCAATCTCAATCCAATCCGATTTGGCATCAATTCCAGCTCGAATCGCATTCGCCGTGTTGCCGATCAACTTATCTTTGGTTTTCGCATCAGGGTCTGTCGATTCTAACCCCT
>NVWB01000059.1 GCA_002733575.1 Blastopirellula sp.
GGTGACCATGCATGGAAATTCCTTGTTCACCGAGCCCGCCGCAATGCTGCTTGACACTGTCCTCCAAAAGTTAAAATGAAACATTTTTCCCAAACGGCTCCGTCCCAGGGCCGATCCCCAAAACTTCGCCTAACAAAAGTACAATTCAGAAAAGTTAGTATGACAAGCAAATGTACAGTACGTGCTGTTTGAGAAAAAGAAAAAAAACCTCTCACACGAAGGCACGAAGACACAAAGAAAAAGAAGGAGGAGAAAACAATCACAACCCGAAGCGTGAGCGAGCAGGAAGTGTAAATGCGGTTCGAGTCAAGATTTGCGAGGTTTACACTTTTATGTTCAGCAAAAAATATCTCGTAGGTTGGCTGCTCGCCAGCCGACTATTGAAGCGGTTTATGATGAACGAAAATGAGCTTAAAAGATACTTGCAAGTACAAGCTAACAATGGATGCTGCTCTAACCTCTAATCGACGGCGCGGCTACCCAGAACACGAAATCCGATGCGAAGCGAATGTTTTGCAGCAGAACAGCATTACCTTGTTCAATTCACTCTGCCATAGGTGACCTCTTGTCGACTTCGTCGACCCTGGTTGCGAGCAAGCAGGGTGAGATACTTGTAAATTCGCCCGAATCTTTAGTTCGCCCCCTCTGCTCGAAAACCGGGTTGTGCGATAAAATCGTGGTATCGCGTTTGGGCATTCTACTTTTAGCAATCCACGGAGTAATCATGGCATACGATAAAGCACGGTTGATTGAGATCGTTCGAGAAAAAGGACTTCAATTTGGCGATTTCACGCTCGCCTCGGGTAAAAAGGCCAGCTATTACCTTGATTGCCGTAAGGTTTCGCTCGATAGCGAAGGTGCCTATCAAGTGGCCCAAGGAATTCTAGAAATGCTAGGCGATGACTTGCCTGATGCGGTAGGTGGCATGGCAATTGGGGCCGATCCGATCACCGCTTCGGTCATTACCGTGGCAGCAGTCCAAGGCAAATCACTGCTGGGTTTTATTGTGCGAAAAGAATCGAAGACCCACGGAACCGGGCGTGATGTCGAAGGGCCAGTCAGCGAAGGCCACAAATGTGTGATCGTGGAAGACGTAGTCACCACCGGCGGAAGCTCGCTGCAAGCCATCGAAAAAGTCAATGCGGCCGGCCTCGAAGTGTTGGAAGTCATCGCGATTGTCGACCGCATGGAAGGCGGCACCGAAGCATTCGCCGCCGCCGGCTATCGCTTACGCAGCTTGCTGACCATCGAAGATTTTGGAATTGCTCCGCCTGTGCAAGGGTAGGGTCCGCTATTGCGGACCAGGAAGTGCGCGAAAACTTAGTTGATAACAACGCCTGAGTGCCACTTGCTTCGCCAGTGTGAAGTGTGATTGGATCGGAGATCATGTGATTCTTAACACAAGATGAGCCGTTGCGCTTCAATATAAAAACTGTCGAAAGAAATCGATTTGCAATTCCGCACTGGCGAAGCCAGTGGCACCCGACGAAAATCAAAACATCATTCGGAGCGTATGTTGCAAATAAACGAACATCCAACATCCACAAAATAGCAAGGCCAGAAGCGCGTAAAGATTCATTCCCCAAGTTTGCAGGAAGTGCCCTTTCAGGATTTTATAAGCGACTGAAATGACACTACAGCAAGCGCAGACGACCGAGGTCGCAAACCCACAAAGAGCAAAGAAGTCTATGAAGGGTCGAAGGAATTCTAACCCAAAGTCTCTAGAAATGCTTGTTTCTATCATGGCAACGATACCAACGAAAAGCATGCTACCCAGTGAGGTGAACAGAATCGTCCGATGGATGATGCGATAGCTGGGGATCGAAGTTCGAACTGGTTCAAGATTCCTGCTTTCGGTCTCAGGTGATTGATAGGGATTCTGCATATTGCTTCGGGGGAGATGTTCTTTTGTCGGAATCCTAGAGTGGATGAATATTTATTCATCCACATCTAGCTAAAGTAGGGTCCGCTATTGCGGACCAGGAAGTACGCGAAAATTTGGTTGAAAACAAATCGCCAGCCCCTGATCCGCAGTAGCGGACCCTACTAAATATCATCTAGCTTTCAAAGTTTTTACTCACATCGGAATCGGCTAAGACCACCATTCCCCAGATGGCAAATGGTAAAGCAATCAGGCAGCACATATTTCCGCAGGGGATCATGTTCATGATAAATCCAAACCATGCCATCGTTTTGTTTTTCATCGACATTGCATTGTAGAGTCCAAGCATCGTAACGAGATGAACAAAGAAAGAGACGATTGTGCCTATGAGAAAGGGGAATGCTTCCTCTTCGCCATCGGCTAATACCGTGATAAAGAAAATTGAAAACCCAATCGTGGCGAGTATACCTAGACCGGTCAATACCATCAAAATAATGGCCGGCGGCATCATCCTGCCTTTGCATTCTTCTTTGCTGCTACTAGCCCGCGGTGCATAAGGGCTAGTCGCTTGTTGCGGCGTGGAATAGGGAGTGCCCGGGTCAGCGGCAAATGGATTGTTGGAATCTGGGGCCGCTGGTCCGCCTGATTGTTTAGACCAAAAATCATCGCCTAAGCCTGAACTGCTACTTCCTTGGCTGGCTGAAACCGAGCCTGGGATATCGGACGATTGCCCTGCTCCGGCGTTTCCTGCGCCGAAATCACCGCCTGCTGATGGAGGTGGCTGCGATGGGGCCGATCCATCGGGAATCCTCTGAATCGCATTACACTTAGGGCACTTGGTCTTCTTGCCACCTGAGTCATCAGGCACACGAATTTGGTTTTTGCAAACGGCACAGCGGAAATCAATGGGCATTGCAATCTAGTTCTATTCGAGAGGAAAAATTCGCTGTAAAAAAACTGAATGAGTTTATTGAATTAGCTGTCAAAGTTTCTGCTCACTACTTCGGCATCGGCCAGGATCACCATTCCCCAGATGGCAAAGGGTAAACAAATCAGACAGCACATGTTTCCGCAGGGGATCATGTTCATGATGAACCCAAACCAAGCCATGGCTTTGTTTTTCATGGTGATTGCGTTGTAGAGACCAAAGAGTGTCATAAGATGCACTAAAAATAAGAATCCATACAAAATCAAAAAAAACAGGCCGGCAGGGTTGTCATTGACCATCAGGATTGTGCTTCTGATCATTTCGAAGATGGTCATCGCCGTCGATAGGCCGCATATTACCATCAAAATAATAGCCGGGGGCATCAGCCTGATTCTGCAATCTTCTTTACTGCGACTTGCTTGTGGTGCATAAGGGCTGGTCGCTTGTTGTGGCGAAGCATAAGGGTTGCCCGGGTCAGCGGCAAATGGATTGTCAGAATCTGGGGCAGTTGATCCGCCTGATTGAGACCAAAAATCATCGCCTAAACCTGAACTGCTACTTCCTTGGCTGGCTGAAACCGAGCCTGGGATATCGGCCGATTGCCCTGCATTTGAGCTTCCTGCGCCGAATCCACCGCCTGCCGAAGGGAGTGGGGGCGAAGATGATGGCTGCGAAGGGGCCGATCCATCGGGAATCCTCTGAATCGCATTACACTTAGGGCACTTGGTCTTCTTGCCACCTGAGTCATCAGGCACACGAATTTGATTTTTGCAAACGGCGCAGCGGAAATCAATGGGCATTGGATATTATTCTTCTGAATTTAAACCATCAACAGTCTCATCATCTTTACGAATAATAACCTATTCGCCACTCAGATGCGAACCTTGGAAGAAATAATCCTACAATCTTCCTCAATCACGGAAATGACGTTCAACTTCAGCATGGGAAATGACTCCGATCCCCCAGGCTGCGAATGGGATAGCGATTATAAAGAAAGGGCCAGTCATACAGGGAATCATTGATAGGAAGAATGAGGTTTTCACTTCACCGTGGTTTTCTAACCTTCTTGCATCGTTCATTCCTGAAACCACACGCTTGCTAAAATAGATAAAGAAGATCATTTGAAAGATTCCTCTAATTTCTCTGTAGTCTCCGTTACCGCTGAAGAGAGCCCAGAGGAGAAACACAATGATTGAACCCCACAGAATTATCGATAGAATTGCCAACCATTTTATAACCATGGCTGGCAATCGTAGTCGTTTCCTTGCTTCTGCTACGGTGAGCACTTGATCGGCAGTTGGGAAAGAGGGGTCGGTAGCAAATGCGGCTCGAGAAGCGGGGCTGTTGTGAGGCCCCGTTGATTGGCTCCAAAAATCATCCACTTCAGGAACCGTGGCAGCAGCCACTAGGTACTCATCAGAATCTGAACTGGGTACTTCTGCCAATTCTTCTTTGCGAGGTGTTTTCTGTGCTGTTCCAGGAAGATTGGGTATGCGAAAAATGGCCTCGCATTCGGGGCATTTCGTTTTTTTGCCTGCCATTCTCTTTCTGGCTTGAATCTGGGCCTTGCATTTTTTGCAGCGAAAGGAAATGGGCATAACTGGTTGCTTTGTGTATCGGATCGAAAATCAGCAAGCTGATGACGTTTGCGAAGAGGCTGATCCATCAAGGATCTTCTGGATTGCGAAGCTTAATATAAATTTTACTCCGACCAGTTGCTATTTAAAACTTTTTGAGACTCCTGGGAGAAACATGACAATTATGCCCCAAATTGCAAATATCAAGGTGAAAGGATAGAGAATATTAGTCGTAGTCGGAATAAGCACTAATATAAATCCAAACCATGCCCAGCCTTTGCCTTCCAGTCTTGCAGCATGGTTCAAGCACTTAAAAGCTGTGCATTGAAGGCATAATATGACACCGCCAATCGCACCTATTCCGATTCCGAATTTATTTATGGTGCCAATTTGATAAAGTTGATAGAGTGGTGCGCAGAGAATAATAAATGGCATTATAGTGGCTAGGCCGAGACAAATTCTCAGGCCAAGTATCGGCCAAAAAAGGCGTTTTTTAGCTAGGCCAACATCGCCACCTCTCGTCGAGGATGTTGGCATATAGCCACCAACCGAAGATAAGGGCGAGGACGAGGAATAGCTACTAATGGGTGCTTCGGCCAAAGGGTCATTCGACTTTTTGGAGCCAGGCCCTGAGGATTGACTCCAAAAACCATCGTCTGCTGGCGTTGCCGCTGGGGCAGAGTTACCGGGAGTTACCGGATCGCTTTTGAAGATATCATTGCTGGGTTCGGAAGTGGAAAGGCCGAGCCCTAGGGGGTCGTCATCAACAAACGGATCAGCGGATTTTGGGGGAGCTGGTGGCTTGGCTGCGGCTGGTTTTTTCGCCCCAGGTGTCGGTATTTTTAGAATGGTGCTGCACTTGGGGCATTTGGTCTTTTTCCCTGCGAGTTCATCTTTAACACGATATTGGGAACTGCATTTGTTGCATTTAAAAGCGATAGGCATGGCTAGTACGGTTCTCTGGAGTAGTTTGTTTTGTGGCTAGTGCTAAACACCTAAATTAGGCTAGATACCATTAATCTATACGAAAGAAATGTGGATTGCCAGTCAATACTTCAGATTTCTTGTGCTTGTGGTAGCTCGACTGGGTCACAACAGCTAAATTGCATTAAGCGGTAAGTTGTTACAATTTCTTGGATTAGCATTTCTTAGATTAGCGTAGTCAAACACGGATGGATATTAGTTCGGTCAATAAAATATTGGGGCCAGATGGGCGAATTGCGGCCAGATTGCCGAATTATGAGCAGCGGCCTCAGCAATTGCAGATGGCTCAGCAGATTGCCCGCTCGTTACAAGGCAAGAAACATGCCCTGGTCGAAGCAGGGACCGGCGTAGGCAAAAGCTTTGCCTATCTTGTGCCAGCTATTTTGTTTGCCGCCGGAGAGCGAAAGCCAAACGAAGACCCTGAGAAGCCTCGCCGGGTGGTCATTTCGACGCATACCATCAGCTTGCAAGAGCAACTGATGTACAAAGATATTCCGTTTCTCAATAGTGTGATTCCGCTTGAATTCTCTGCGGTATTGGCCAAAGGTCGCGGCAACTATATAAGTTTGCGGCGGATGGGTAACGCGGTAGCTCGTGTGAATACGGCCTTTGAAAAAGAGGAACAAATTCAACAGTTCAAGTCCATTTGTGATTGGTCTTCTGAAACGAGCGATGGCTCGCGCAGCGATTTAGATTTTAAGCCCTGGGGTTCAGTCTGGGATGAAGTGGCCAGCGATAGCGGAAATTGCTTAGGCCGCAGTTGCCCGACCTACGGCGATTGCTTTTATTACAAGGCCCGCCGGCGCGTGCAAAATGCACAGATATTGATCGTCAATCACGCCCTGTTTTTCAGTGACTTGGCCCTGCGTAGGGCTGGCGTCAATTTACTGCCGAATTACGATGCGGTGATTTTTGACGAAGCCCATACGATGGAAAGCGTGGCAGGCGATCACTTAGGTTTAGCGGTCTCTTCTTCGCAAGTTGATTACGCACTGAACAAACTATTTAACGACCGCACTAACAAAGGTTTACTGGTTCATCATGAAAAGACCGAAGCGATGAAGCAGGTGGTCCATTGTCATTTTCGGGCGCAGCAGTTTTTCGATGAAATCGACGCATGGCTTAGCGAAAACCCGAACTCCAATGGTCGCGTGCGAGTTCCAGAGTTGGTGCCGAATGTGCTTTCTCCGGCGTTAGCCAAGTTGGCCAATATGGTAGAGCTGGCGGCGAACGACTTGGCAGATGATAGCCAGAAACAAGACTTTACTTCCATGGCCGACCGCTTGTTTGTAATGGCCGATTCCATCGAACACTGGCGCACACAGAACATTCCTGGCTCAGTCTATTGGATCGAAAGTTCCAGGCAACGGGGGCGATACCGCCGTGTGAAACTGGCAGCCGCTCCGATTGATGTTGGCCCTACGTTGCGGAAAGAATTGTTCGAGCAAGTCAATAGCGTGATTCTAACCAGTGCTACGCTTTCGGTCGGCAAGAATGCCTCGTTCGATTTCTTTAAGTCTCGCATCGGGATGACGCAAAGTGACTCACTGCAATTAGGCAGCCCCTTTGACTTCAAAAAACAATCGAAGTTGATCTTGGTAGATGACATGCCGGACCCTAGTGATCGCGCGGCGTATGACAAGGCCGTGGTCGACATGATGCGTCGGTACATCAAACGAACCGAAGGCCGGGCCTTTGTGTTGTTTACGAATTACGAGATGATGCGGAACGCGGCTTCTAGTTTGACACACTGGTTAGCGAGCGAGAACATTGCCCTGTTCAGTCAAGACGATGGCATGCCCCGCCATCAGATGTTGGAGAAGTTCAAACAAACAGACAGGGCCGTATTGTTTGGCACCGACAGTTTCTGGCAGGGCGTCGATGTGCCGGGCGATGCACTACAAAATGTGATCATCACCAAACTTCCGTTCAGCGTGCCAGATCAGCCGCTACTACAAGCGCGGCTGGAACAAATTAAAGCACGCGGAGGCCAGCCGTTTATGGAATACCAACTGCCAGAAGCGGTGATCAAACTGCGGCAAGGGTTCGGCCGATTAATCCGCAGCACCACCGATACAGGCATCGTGGTAATCTTAGACCCTAGGGTAACGACCAAGCGATACGGAAAGATTTTCCTAGAGTCCCTACCCCCAAGTCAAGTCGTGCGAGAATCGATCCGAAGTGACTTTTCGCACGTTTCTGAAGAGTATTGAGCAAAAGGCGTTGGGTGCCATGCTTTTGCCGCTAGGCATAAGCATGTTTTCGATTTCTCAGAATGGTCAGGCAAGTAGAGAGAAGTTTTAAACACAGAGGCGCAGAGGACACGGAGAGAGTTTGAAGCAAACGTAGCTGAAGTCGTGAGACTTCAGAGAACCCTCTATGCCGCAAAACCGAATTCTTACGAATCCGGCTACAGGATTTACAAGATCGTATGAGATCAAATAGCATCCTGTCAAGAAAAGGTCGCACGCTAAGCATGGCACCCTGGCGCATCTATTCGATGGAATTGTTTTCTTGTGAACAGGGTGATCGATTGGAGTATGTTTTGGTAGAGACCATCCATTCTACATTACCAAGGCTTTTAGTATTTGTTATTTATTGGGTGTAAATAAGAAGTATACCTTAAACTCACTTACTGTCAGAGCAACGCTCAAGAATATACTTAATATAACATCAGAAGCTAAACCTAATGTAGAGTAATGATCTAAAATTCCTTTTATAATAAATGTCTGAATGATGATAGCGGAAAAAAAAGAGAACACTTCTATATGAGGTATCATGTAACGCCATTCTTTGAAAGATTATTGTTAGGAATCGTAAAAGTTTAGTAGGATGGATGGTCTAAAACAAAAAATACTCCAATTGATTATATCGTCCACAGCAAACTCGTTCAATCAAAGTACAAACGCGTTGCCGCCATCCATCTGATTGTGCGTTGTCATTCATAATCGGCCACTCATCTCCGGGAAATTGTCCATCCCCTTCTTCTTCCTTCTTTGCGACTTGGCGTCTTTGCGTGAGATATATTTCCTGCACTTCTAAACTCGGCTGGCGTGTAGGTAATCTACTGATACTTCAAAAGCATGCTTACGCGAAAGCGCGAAAGCATGGCACCCTTTTTTTTGAAGCAAACCGGATATCCGGATGGATGGCGGCAGGTCGGGCGTTTTTTGGTGGTGAACCTCTTGTTGATTTGGGCTGTCTATTTGAAATGCCCTACAAATCTTGGTAAACTTTTAGAGTGCCTGTGGGACTCGAACAGGATTTCCGTGTCTAGCCTTTAGAGCTATATTAGCCAGTCGTGTTCACTTTTCCCCAGGCACTTTTTCTTGGGATGTTATGACAACTCGCAAATCGTATGACCGTGTGACACGGGAGGATTTAGTTCTCTTTATCAATGCGTGCTTTGTTTGTACTGGTCAGAAAGAGTTCTATGGCGATTCGATCGGCCAAAATGTTTCGATTGCATTTCTGCATGAATATGTTCTAGGCAACTATCGTAGTTTGTATGCCCATGCGCTGGCTTCTGGCATTAATCACTTCAATCAATCGTTGATTATCGTCAATTTATTAGCCACAGGCAAACAGGCTACATCGGAACAACGAACAGAGGAAGGAAAGCTGATTGCAACGGCTTTGCGCAAGTTGCCTCCGCAACGAGCCTTGGCCACATTGCAGCGACTTGTAAAACGACGGGTAAACAACCGTCGGACTCGGGCCACGATTCGAGACTATTTATCTAGCCGAAAAGACCCAAACTTCGATGCGATCAAATATCGCAAGCGAGTGCGCGAAGTTGTTCGTCACTCGCACTTGAAAATAACCGATGAACGAGGCACGCTTTTTTTCACCAAACTGAACAAAGTGAAACAGTTTCAAGTTCCACTGTTTGAAAGTTTTCGTCAGGCCCACTATGCGCAGGAAGCCATTTACCGATTGCCATTTACCGTCGCCGAAGGATTTGCCAAGAAGCACAAAATTCCACGGGATCGATTTTTAAAGAAGATTGAGCCCAAGATGACTATGCAAGAGAAGTTGCGGTTGCAATCTTCAGCTGCCAAGTCAGGAAAATCGGTTCCAGAAATTGACTTAGCCCAAGTATCGATCACCCGATTGTGTTTGTATTTACTGTCACTCAAGCACAGCGAACGAGAAGAGAAACGGGCCAAGTTCATGGAAGCGATTGAGGGTTCGGTAACGCGAACATTGAACTCAAGTTCCAAGAATCTAGGAAGAGTTGCCACGGTTCTTGATCGAAGCTATTCGTCATCTGGTTCCTCCGAAAAACAACGACGCCCACTTGCATTGGCCTGGGCCTGTGGCCGGCTGTTGCAGTCGATGGCTGCCGAGTATCAAGCCTTTTGGACATTGCCTGTGGAAGATGAACTGATGTTATCAGCCAAAGGACAAACCGATTTGGCCACTGCAATGCTGGCTGCGCTGAAATGGAAACCTGATCTGGTGGTGATTGTTTCAGATGGATACGAGAATGATCCGCCGGGTGCGTTATCTGAATTACTTCGTGTCTATTGGGAGAAGCTGGACCCCAAACAAGAGACCACCGTGATTCATGTGAACCCTGTGTTTAATGCTGAGAATTATATCCCCCATACCGTGAGTCCCTTGGTGAACACCGTGGGCATACGTGATGCTGAAGATTTAGTGACGATGCTTGAGTTTGCACGATTTGCAGAAGGCTCGACTCCACTTTCAGAACTGGAAGACTATTTATCGGCAAGAGTTCGTTCGTTTTTAAAAAGCACACAGAGAAGTTAACATTCGTGAAATCTACGATAGAGAAAATCGATCTTACCGGATTAACCTTAGCCCCTGCTCAGGTTTGGGGTAGCGTACGATTGGTTCCTCTGATCCGAGACAACGCACCTGGTGATCTGCGTATTGCGCCGCGTAAATACAGTGAGGATCAGATGATCGTTTCGCTGGAACGGGGCTTGGTAGACAAAGGCTTAAAATACAGCAGCTACGTCCCTCACGGGTTGATAATGAATTGGAACACCGATGGTCGGCCGGTGGCTACTTTCAAAACTCAAATCGCAAAACAAGAGGGGAAATGCTTTGAGTTTGAAGGCTGTTCAATGCGCGTGACTCAGCGGATGATCAAACGGGAAGCCAAGAATCGTCTTCGGCTGCTGCCTATGCATGTGGCGATGGAAGGATTTTTGCAACTACATTTTGGTGGACCAGATATTGCGTGGAGTGAATACTCTCGCGAAGCGTTGGCCCTTGGGCTCAGTCCTCGAATTGAAGAATCACTGCGTGGGCAATGGGTGCCTGGGCTTGAAACAGCATTGCGAGTTTTTGAAATTCATGAAAATCAGGTTGGGATGCTAGTCTTTGTATCTGACGAACTTGCATCGGCGTTTGTGGTTTCTCATCCTGACGATTATCGAGAATTACATCGAACGCTACTCGAAGACTTCTATGGCGAGACATTGTTTTACTACGGTCTGTATGGGAGTGCGCCAGAGTGGATTGAAGAAATTGATGGAGAAAAAGTCAACTCGTTAAGTGATTTAAGTCAGGCTGTTGCAAGCATGCGAGGAAAATTTAGCCAATTGCAATCTCAGATGGCCGATAAATTATTTGGTCGGGAACTTGACATTAAGAATCTTTACAACTTTAGTCGCTTCAGCATTCACCATTTTTGCACAAATCTAGACCCTGCTTCCGAGAATCACATTGGAGAAGTGATTCTGCGCGATGATGGCACAGTCGAATATATGAAAACCTATCGTTTATCTGCCGCACAAACGCGCAGAGCCTATTTGCTCTCGCAGTTAGCAGCAAATCAATGGAACATCACCCAGGCTGCTGCAAGCCTAAACCAGACGTACAACGAGTTAATACTCCGCATCAAAAACGCTGGCTTTGGTTATTTGCTGAAAGATCATGTGATAAAGGATGCGATTAAGAAGGCGCGATGACTTCTTTTTCTCCTTTCACGCATAAATTCTGCATTGATTGAAATCTTTGCTCTATAATGGCGAAGCAAACCTTTTCATCTTGGGCAAAGCATAAAATAATCCACATGAAAAAAATATCACGCCAAGGCGCAAAGAAAGTTTGAAAAAAAATTTCTTGGCGCCTTTGCGCCTTGGCGTGAGAAATTCTTTTGAAGGAGTTAATGATGAACGAAAGTGACCCTTCGCACGTTTCTGAAAGCTTTTAAGCAAAAAGGGGTAATCGCTCAAAAAATGGATTTGTCACCGAGAAGTGTCAATGTTTAGGCCTTAGCGAGAACGAAAAACGGGATAAGAAAACTGTGAATTCTTGGCCGCTGTAGCCTCTGATGGCCTTTGGCCACACCGACGACGTTCCGAATACATTTGTTCCCGAAGCACAGTCAACTCCGGAATCGTCGGCGGTGCTACCCGATATTAAATCGTTCGGTACAGTACAATTGGAAATGTCCTGGCTATTAAAACCTACAAGTATCTCGCCAGCGGGCCACCTTTTGCGGCCAGGGCATCGACTCGCTTCGTGACTTCAGGGTCTTCAACCAGCGGCGGGGCGTGCCACGGTTTGATGCGGGCATCAATCAACATTGGCCCTGTGCAGCCCCAGTGTTTGCGTTCGATAAACGCGTTGACGCCATGCACATCATCCGCCGGATTGCTGCGGGTAAACGTGGTCCAAACCAGGTTGTTCAAGCTTGTGGAAGTAAACGGTGAGTCATCAACCACCAGAATCAGCGGGAACCCTTTGAGTGAATTCTGATCCATCGATGCCAGCGAACTGGTCAGTTTGTCAATCGCTTTGCGTGACGCTTCAATGTCTTCGGTGAACTTTGGCCCGGTGATCGCCAGAATGCCTGGGAGGCAAATTTTTGGTTCTCTGAAATTATCAGGCACTTTCAAATCACTCGGTAACTCCGTTCTTAATTCACGAATCGGTTTGCCGACTGCGGCCATCACCAACTTTGACCCATGATTAAATTGCCCGCTGCTGTAGTCGAGTGTATCAATCGTGGTTTCGGTTTGAAAATGCAGGTCGCGTCTTAAATCAATTCGTTGTAGTAGATGCTGGAATACGGAGGCGATGTCTTCCACGTCAAGCTTCTCGTCATCTTGCGCTGATACAATCATCAGATACTTGGCCAGCGACATTTGCCCTTGCCCGAGAATTGCGTTGGCTTGGGTCAACAATTCTTTCGGACGAGTCGTTTCTTCATAAGGCACATAGCGTTCACTGCCGATGGCCAACAGCAATGGATGAACCCCGGCGGCATCGACCGCGTTGACTGCCTTGAGGCCTGGAATTACCGTTGGAATCACTGGCCCCGTAATTTCATGAATCAACGCGCCGAAGGTGGTATCTTCCTGCGGAGGTCGACCGACCACAGTAAACGGCCAAATTGCATCGTGGCGATGGTACACTTTCTTGATTCGCATGACCGGGAATGGATGGGCCAAACTGTAGTAGCCGAGATGATCTCCAAAAGGGCCTTCTGGTTTCAGTCCAGCGGGGTCGATCTCGCCAGAGATGCAAAAGTCGGCATCGGCGTAAATGGGCAAGTCGACCTGTTTGCCGACCATCGGAATACGGTGCCCGGCCAGTGCGCCAGCAAACTGAAGTTCAGACAATCCTTCCGGCAGCGGCATCACAGCGGCCAGTGTCATGGCAGGCGTGCCGCCAACAAAAATGTTGACCTTCAGCGGTTTGCCAGCGGCCAGTGCAGCCGCATGATGTACGCCAATACCGCGATGAATTTGGTAATGCAGTCCGACCTCTTTATTAGTTCGGTACTCATTGCCCGCCAGTTGAACCCGATACATGCCCAAGTTTGATTTCATTAAACCAGGCGTACGCACATCCTCAGTATAAACTTGCGGCAACGTCACATAAGGGCCACCATCATCAGGCCACGAGACCATGTTGGGCAGTTGATCCAGCGAAATTTCATTCTCCAGCACGGCCCCTTTGCCGCATTTCTTGGGCAGCATCCTCAAGGCCGAGAAAGGAGAAGCCGCATATCGCAGCGGGTGCTTCATCAACTGCGAAGGGTCGATCTTCAACTCAATCAAACGGCGAACCGATTCCAGCGTATCGCGGAACATAAACCGGGCGCGTTCCATGGTGCCGAATAAATTCGAGACCATCGGGAACTGGCAGCCTTTCACATTGGTGAATAATACCGCTGGCCCGCCGGAAGCATACACCCTTCGCTGGATCTCTGCCGCTTCTAACTGCGCATCAATCTCGTCTTCGATACGAACCAGATGGCCGTTCTTTTCAAGATCAGTAACACATTGTCGCAGACTACGATAACCCATGGATGTTCCGGTTTAGATAAAGAGTAATGATGTTATGTTGCTTTAGCATCGGGTGGCACACCAGAAGCTCTACTGTTTGGGCGAATGATCAACAGTGTCACCCGTCGTTAATATGTTTTATTTAGTCCTTCTTCATATCTTTTAAAAGAAGGAATATCCCTTTCACTCCTGCATATATTGGTATGGGACTCAAAATAGCTATCATCCATCTGCGAATCTCAACCTGATCATACATGATCGCAAACACTGCAAGCAATGCAAATAGAAAACAACCAATGATGCTCAATATTCTTAATACGATATTCTGAATAGACATAACGAATTTCTCTTTCTAAGGTTTCCCTCAACTACACCAGAAAGGCCTCTTGGTTTCTTCGAAATTCATCAGTGTCACCCGTCGTAATAAATAATCCTCAAGCAAACGAAATTAATATCACGCAAAGGCCCAAAGGCGCCAAGAAGGTGTGAAGTAAAAATTCTTGGCGCCTTTGGGCCTTTGCGTGAAAATTTCTTTTGAAGGACTTTAATGGCGAATGAAAATGGACTTGGAAATACTTGTAAGTACAGGGCAATCGCGTCGTGTGCCACTGGCATCCTGCCAGTGTTGAAGCTCGTACTGTCTTACTGAAGTTAAGGCATTGAAGCAAAACAGATCAACTTGTGTTAATAACATAGAACTCATCCATCGGCCGTAGCACACACTGGCAAAATGCCAGTGGCACACCAGAAGACCTCTTTACCCAAGCCTCAACGTCAAAACCCAAGCCTAACGGTTCGGTGCATCAAATAAAACCGGTCATCTGGGAGACAGGCCCTGAAAAAGTTACAATGAGCCATTCGATTCACACGACCGACCCTCTTTATGGAATTCAAGTACGATGAAGATTTTGCCTAGTGAGTTAGCTATTCGAGATTTTGAAGGCGATGCGGTTGTCGTGGGTATCTACGAAGGCGAACTCTCTCCGACTGCCGATCAACTTGATAATGTCATCGGCGGGGCCATTTCTCGTTTGATCTCTGCCGAAGAAATCACCGGCAAAGCAGGCAGCCTTACCACGATTCTGGCACCAGCCGGTTTGGGTGTGCTGCAAGTGATAGCAGTTGGACTGGGTGAAAAAGAGAAGCTTGATTACAATACCGTCTATCGAGCGGCTGCTTCTGCCACGAAAGCCTTGAGTTCCAAGCAGCGAAGTAAAGTTGGATTTTACCTCGATGACTTCTGGCCTTCCGATTTAACCCAACAGGCAATCGCCGGGGCCTGTGTTGGGTGTCAAGGACAAGATTTATACCAAGCGAAAAAATCAAGCTATCAACCAGAATTGATCGAGTGGTTTGGTGTTGAAGAAGCGACGATTGAAACCGGAATTGCCCTGGGCAACAGCATTAACTTAACGCGATCCTTAGTCAATCGCCCTGCGGCCGATATCTATCCGATCTCGTTCGCCGATGAAGTGGCGGTTGTGGCCGAAGCCTATGATCTTGAGATTGAAATCTGGGATCAGAAAAAACTGGAAGAAGAAAAATGTGGTTCGTTGTTGGCCGTTTCTCAAGGATCGGATCAGCCTCCGCGTTTGGCAATCGTTCGTTATAACGGCGGCAAGTCAGGAGATGCACCTCTGGCTTTGGTCGGTAAAGGAGTTACGTTCGACTCCGGCGGGCTCTCGCTGAAACCATCCGAAGGCATGAAGACCATGAAGTGCGACATGGGCGGAGCCGCAACGGTGCTAGGTGCCATCAAAGCGATTGCCGCGTTAAAGGTGCCTGTGAATGTCGTAGGGCTGTTTGGCTTGGCCGAGAACATGGTCTCTGGCAATTGTTACAAACTGGGCGATGTGCTAACGGCCCGCAGCGGTAAAACGATTGAAGTGCTCAACACCGATGCCGAAGGCCGTTTGGTTTTGGCCGATGTGTTGAATGTGGCACTCGATGAAAAACCGGCTTGCATCATTGACTTGGCCACGCTGACCGGAGCCTGTGTGGTTGCACTTGGCGAAGAGGTGGCTGGCCTGATGACTAACGATCAACCTTGGTGCGATGCAATTTCCGCAGCGTCTGCAAAGACCGGCGAACAAATGTGGCAGCTTCCGATGTACCCTGAGTTCGGTAAGCAAATCAGAAGCAAAGTGGCCGATATCAAAAACATCGGCGCCGGCCGCTGGGGCGGTGCCATGACTGCGGCCAAGTTCTTAGAAGAATTTGTCGACGAAACCACTTGGACGCATATCGATATCGCCGGACCTGCTTTCGCCGATAGCCCCAAAGCCTGGGTCGATGCTGGTGCCAGCGGTTTTGGTGTGCGGACCCTGTTGGAAGTTGCCCGTAACTTGGCAAAATAGAATTCTCTATCAATTCAAACAATCAACCAACCTTCCTAAATAAGCGTTCAAAATCATGCCTTGGATATCTGAAACCGCCTCTGAACTGTCACGTGACCAAATTTGTGAACTGCTCGATCAAGCAATCGCCGAAGCGAAATCTCGCATCTGCGATACGCCGAAGCGTGTATTGCTGTTGCCACCAGACATTACCCGCATGCACAGCGGCGCTGGTTGGATTACCGAGTATTTCTACAAACACTTGTGTGAAGAAGCCGACGTGCATGTGATCCCGACCTTGGGTCAACATGAGCCGCATACGCCGGAGCAGAACCAGCAGATGTTTGGCGATATTCCGAACGACCGAATTCATGCCCATGATTGGCGTGATGGCGTGGTCCATGTCGGCGAGATTTCGGCAGAGTTCGTCAAAGAAATCTCCGACGGTATGGTCGATTGGCCGATTCCCATCTGGCTCAACAAAATGTTGATGGAAGAACAATGGGACTTGATCATTAACATAGGGCACGTGGTACCGCACGAAGTTCTCGGTTTTGCTAATCACAACAAAAACTACTTCATCGGCCTCGGTGGTAAAGATACGATCTGTGCCTCGCACATGATGGCCGCCACCTGTGGAATTGAAAACAATCTGGGCAATTTGATTACGCCTGTGCGGGCCTGTTTCAATAAAGCCGAAGACGAAATGTTAGGCCACCTGCCTGACTTTTATGTGCAAGTTGTGTTGGCCCGCAACGAAGCTGGTGACTTGGTACATACGGGTTTGCACATCGGCGATGATCTCGACACCTATCTCAATGCGGCCCGGCAGTCGCGTGAGGAGAACATTACACTGTTTGACAAGCCGCTCAAAAAAGTGGTTTGTGTGATGCAAGGCGATGAGTTCTTCAGCACTTGGGTCGCCAACAAGGCCGTTTATCGTACCCGCATGGTGATCGAAGATGGCGGCGAACTGTTGATTATTGCCCCTGGTCTAAAACGGTTCGGTGAACAACCGGATGTCGACGAACTGATTCGCAAGTATGGATATCAGTCTACACCCAAGGTGCTAGAGCTCTATCATGAAAACGCCGACATGCAAGACTTGGCCCATGGCACGGCTCACTTGATGCACGGAACATCCGAAGGGCGTTTTACGATTCGTTACGCCCCAGGGCACATCAGTCAGGAAGACATGGAAACGGTTCACTTCGCATATGCCGATTACGAAGAGACACTAAAGCGATATCCGATCGATCAATTAAAAGAAGGCCCGAACACGATGCCTGATGGCGAAGAAATCTTCTTCATCGCCACCCCATCAGCCGGATTATGGTCAACCAAAGACAAGCTACTGAACCGCAAAGGCGGGTTCGGCCAGGGTTGATATTAATTTCGTATTCTGGGTAGCCGCGTCGTCGGTTTTGGAGATCGCTGGCCGTGTGCCACTGGCATTTTGCCAGTGCGGAATTGCAAGTTGACTTCACTCTACAATTTTTATATTGAAGCATAACTGTTCAATTGGAGTTGGAAATCTGCATGATCTCCGATCCAATTGCAGCACACACTGGCAAGATGCCAGTGGCACCCGAAAAGTACTCATGTTCTTTCTGTTCCGTTGTTTTATTTAAAATTTCTTTCTTCTTTGTGTCTTTCTGCCTTGGTGGTTAATCATTTTTCACTTCCTCCTCGCTTACGCTTCGCGCTTGAGATTAGGAAAATTCTCACGCGAATAAAACGTCCCAATAGAATGCGTCTGATCCCGAAGCAGAGTTAACACCCAATCGTCGGCGGTGCTACACGATAATAAATCGTTAGACATCTGCCAGCATTTGATCTAACGCATGAAGTGCCACTGTCCAACTGCTGTTGGTTTGCTGGTAGGTTTGCCACCAGTCAAGTAGCGTGCTGCTAAGCTGATCGTTATCTGTGGGAGAGATTCTCCAAGCTTCCAGAGCCGCTGCGAAACTTGCTTGATTTAGCGAGAGCAATTCTACTTCTTCCGCCGCTTGAAAACAGGCCGGTAGCATTGCGTACCCGGCAATCAATCGCAACCGATCTCGTTGGATTCTCTCTGAATAAACCGGCAAATCCAAATTCAGTTGCGAAATCAACCAAGCCAGCCGCACGACTTCAGGCAAAGTTCGATCCACGTTGTACAACATCGCTTCCAATCGCACGCTGTTATAATCTAGATGGGCCACACCGCGGCCGCCGGAACTTGGCTGCACCAAGATCACATCGGCCGAACCGACCAATAAATTGGGCTCCGTAAGCCGACCTACTGTATCCATTAACCCTGGTCCGCGGGCTTCCCATTGTTCGCGTAATGGACGAATGCGTTGGATTAGTTCATCCGCCAATTTAGGAAATCTGGTTCGATACGCGTTTTCTAAATCTTGAAAGCAGCCTGAGAGTTGCGTTTGCTTGGATTGGGTGATCTCAGATATCGGAATTAATTTTCGCAATGTCACATCGGCCAACTCGTTGTTGTTTTCAATTCCAGCAGAAAGCGGGATCAAATGCTGCCAGACTTGAGCAGGCTCTAGCCCGAGATTAGCGATTGCAGACATCAATGCTTGCACTGGCTGATTCAACTCAGTAGAAAGTTGCTGGTCAATAATTTCTGAACCCGTTGCCAGCAGGTGGGCAGTATGAAAACAACTGGCTGAACTACTGGCGATCCAGCGAAGATCAATACTCATCGGGCCTTGGTTCCTTTGTGGATACTTGATGCGATACAATCAGGTGCAAAGTATAACTCGAGTATTGAATCATAGGATAATATCGAATGCTGAAACATGCGGATCTGCCTTGGACAACTGGCGATAGTGCCGAGTTGTATCAACTTGAGCGGTGGGGAAACGATTATTTTTCGATCAACCAGGCCGGTCATCTGTCGGTACATCCTTCGCGAGATCCCAATCAGTCGATCGATTTGAAGACGCTTATCGATCAGCTCAAGCAGCAAAAAATTGCTCTTCCTTGCTTATTGCGGTTTAGCGGCATCTTGCAAGATCGTGTTACCCAAATCAATCAGGCGTTTAATTCGGCCATTGCTGAGTATGAGTATAAGTCTCGTTACAGTTCTATCTACCCCATCAAAGTCAATCAACAGCGTCACGTGGTAGAAGAAGTCTTGAAATTCGGGAAATCTTTTGGAGCGGGCCTCGAAGTCGGTAGCAAGGCCGAATTGCTGGCGGTCATCGCAATCGCAGATAACCACACGCCGATTATCTGCAACGGATTTAAAGACCAAAAGTATATTGAAATTGCCTTGTCTGCCCAAAAACTGGGGCGGAATTTATTTCTGGTGGTGGAAAATTATTCTGAGCTAGATATTATTCTTCAGACAGCAACTCGATTCGGTGTTCGCCCCAACATCGGGATGCGGGTCAAACTCGCTTCATCAGGTGCCGGTCGTTGGTCTTCTTCAGGCGGATATCGTAGTAAATTTGGTTTAACCGTAACTGAATTGCTTCAGGCGGTTGGGCAATTGAAGCAATTTGAAATGGCCGATTGCTTCAAGTTATTGCATTATCATCAAGGGAGTCAAGAGTCCGATATCCGCCAAGTGAAAACAGGACTGATTGAAGCGGCTCGCATTTATGCCGAATTGGTTCAGCACGGCGCGAAGATTCAATACCTGGATGTCGGTGGCGGGCTGGGAGTTGATTATGACGGGTCGAAATCTGACAAGCCATCAAGTATTAATTATTCCCTGAGTGAATACGCCAGAGATGTGGTTTCACACGTTGGCTCGGTTTGCGATGATGCTGGCGTCGCTCACCCTCACTTGCTCTCCGAAAGCGGGCGAGCCATTGTGGCCTACCATAGTATGTTGGTGTTCGATGTACTGGATGTCTCCGAACCAGGTGCTGGCCCAATTCCACAGAGAGCAGGCTTGGACAACGAGCCCCCGTCTCCGCTAGTTGAGCTATATCAGATAGACCAACAGCTTAACACCAGCAATGTACAAGCCAGTTTGCACAATGCCCAACTTGCGTTAGACATGGCACTCAATCGATTCAGCAATGGAAACTTGAGCTTACAAAATAGAAGCATCGTAGAAACATGGTACTGGAATATCTGTGATCGTATTTGTGAACTGGTAGAGTTCATGGACGATGTGCCAGCAGAACTTCGAGACTTAAAGCATCGAACGTGTGATACCTATCACTGCAACTTCTCACTTTTTCAGTCGCTGCCAGACAGTTGGGCCATCGAACAATTATTTCCTGTGATGCCCATTCATCGTTTAGATGAAAAACCAGATCGGCATGCGGTGATCGCTGATATCACCTGTGACTCCGATGGCAAGATCGACCATTTCATCGATCACCAGCAGCCGAGCGAAACTTTACAACTGCATGCACTCAATGATCGGCCCTATCATCTGGCCGCGCTGTTAGTCGGCGCCTATCAAGAGTCCCTTGGCGATTTGCATAACCTGTTCGGCGCTACCAGTGCGGTACAAGTCACACTAGATGAACAAGGAAAACCTGGCATCACGCATATCACCCCCGGCGATACGGTAGCCAACGTACTTAGAAGCGTACAACTCAATTCTCATGAACTTTTGAAGCAACTTAATACCGAGATACAATTATCGACACACACAGGAAACATCGACTCCCAAGAAGCCAAACAGATTCAGAATGTATTAGCACAAGGCATCCAAGGCACGACCTATCTAGAGCAACTGTAACATTGCTGTTCTGCTGCAATCAGTTCAGTCATGAAGAGAATTTCATATTCTGGGTAGCGGCGATGTTAAAGCGTTCGGCATCGTGAAATTATAAAGGCTCTAGTTCGGCCACTGTACCGTGGGGAAACGCCGAGGACTGGCTGTTGGTTGTGGAACTCTCGGTGCTTGCAGTGGAGCCATTGGGCGAGCCGGTGGAATAAATTCTGCTGGCTGATACTGCTGGCTTATGGGCAGTTGAATTTGAGGCTGAGCAACCGGCGTTGGCAGAGAGATATTTAACGTCGGAACAGTCCTTGGATTCTGGCCTAAAGAGATGGCCGGATTTCTGGGAAGCGGTTGATTTTGCAGATTGAAGCCAGCATTCTGTTGCACTTGAGCCGCAGTGTTACGTTGCGAAGATCGCAATAACGGACTCCCCACGGGTAGCCACTGGGCAGTTGGGAACCCAAACTTGGCGGGATCAGCCGGCGGATCTAAATCAATTTGCTGCCGTTGATCCCAGTTGATTCGCTGCCGAATCTGCGGCTCGGAAATAGTCTCGGCAGGCAGGTGCTGGTTGCTTTCAATACTGGCAGGGGTAGGCAGGTTCTGTATTGAAGAACCTGGTTGTGATATTACCGTCGCCCCGCGAGAAACCGAAAAGCCGGGGAAATGCCAGAACTTAGGAACCCGGTCATACTGACCTTCTTGGGCAACTAGTGATTGGTCTGAAATTGAATCTTGGATTACCACTTCAGAATTGGATTGCGAACCCATGCCTGGAAATTGCGGCTGATATTGATCGATACTTCTTGGCGTTTTATTCTGCCAGGGTTGCTTCGGTTGTGGATGATTCCAAGAGTCGCTCGGGCTATGATATCCATCCGACCAGAACCCACCAAACCAGCGGTTCACGTGATTCCACCCAGCATTTGCAGAGCTGGTATGAACGATTAATAAGGCAACGGCTAGAATGTAACTTGTTTTACGCACGGTTTCCATCCTCGATACGGTGGGGGCATGATGGGCGCATGGCGCCTGCTAGCATGTTTATCGAATGGATCGAGGCAGCAGCAATAAAAATATCGAGAAATGTCTTCGCTTCTGAGCTTTGTGCGTCGCTCAAAAACGACTGTAACGGTCGTACTGAGATCAATAGGGCGATTTGAGTTGATCGAGTGGACCGATCGCAAGGGTTGCACATTTTGAGATGGGGTACTTCTCTAACACCGCGTGAATTTCTTTCAAATCAACATTGCGATAAGCTTTCACCCCATCGGCCACCGATCGATAACTGCCGCGTTGAATCCAAGAAGACCCGACTGAGAACAACCGACTGGCAGGGCTTTCGCTACGCAGTACCACATGCGAACAAACTTTGTTCTTCGATTGATCAAGCTCTTTCTGCGTGACGCCATCTTTCTCTAACTCCGCAACAATCTCGGCCAGCTTTGCCAAGTTTTGCTCTGCTTGATCAGGACCACAACAGATGTAATTCATGTAGATTCCGGTGCCTTGGAACTCGTAGCTGTCAGTCGAGGCAAATTCCGACAAGCCAGGATCGACCAAATCCCAGTAGAGTCGGCTGCCGCAGTCGTCGCCCAAGATGACCGACAGCAAGCGGGCCGCATAGCGGTCTTCATCCGCAGCGGCAGGTGCAGCGGCCAGTTGAATTAAGTATTGCTGCGTAGCGTTTTCTTTGGTGATGACTTTGAACTCTTGATGAGCAGGGCCCACTGAAAGATCACGCGAAGTTTCAAACCGTTCCCAGTTGCCGCAACATTCTTCGGCCTGTTTTACTAGTGCGTCCCAGTCGACATTGCCTGAAGCTACTAGGGCGATGTTATGTGGGCTGTAGCGGCCTTTGAAATACTCCATCATTTGAGCAGCGGTCAATGCCTTAACCGTGTCGATGGTTCCCAGCACACTGTTACCGAGTGGGTGATCGCCGAAGAACGCGGCCATGCACTTTTCATGTCCGCCGAACGGAGGTTGATCGTCGTACTTCATGATCTCTTCGAGAATCACTTGCTTCTCAGTCTCGAAGTCTTCCACACGTAGCGAGGGCCGCATGATATCGGCCAGCAAGTCGACCACGTTTTGTTGTTGCTCAGGCAAGACCACTGCGTAGTAGACGGTTTGCTCTTCGCTGGTGAACGCATTGGCCTGCGAGCCCATCTCGTCGAGCTGGCGATTCACATCTTCGGCACTACGGCGCGGAGTTCCCTTGAACACCATGTGCTCTAAGAAATGACTCACGCCTGCGATTTCTGGGGTCTCGTCGCGCGCGCCAGTTTTCACAAAGAATGCCAGGGCCAAAGAATGGGCGTTCGGATTGACCTCGGCAACTATTTCTAGGCCATTATTAAGCGTTGTCTGCCGAAATTCCAACGGGCATCTCCAGTTTTTTTGATCCAGTGGTCGTTACACGAAAATTGCTAGGGGGATTCTCTTTTAAGTATTCATTGATACCTTCGCAAGATAATCCATCGATTATGTCGTTCACTTCGTCGAGTGTGCGAACACGATTTAAATAGTACCAATCGGCGGCAATCGAAGAAGCCCTTGAGGAGCTTGATTCTTGCTGCATCACCAACGCACTTTTGATTCGGGTCTTCAGGCGTTTCAATTCTGGCTCGTGAATTCCTTCGGCCAGCAGTTGCAACTGCTCGATCATTACGTCTAAGGTTTCTTGAGCTCGATCGGCACTGGTGCCTGAGTAACAGAGGACCGAACCTTGATCTAACAGTGTGTGGCAACTGGCGTATACCGTATAGCACAGGCCCCGCTTTTCGCGGACTTCTGAAAACAACCGAGACGCCATGCCATCGCTCATGACGCCAATCGCACCACGTTGGCGGAAGTAGTCAGGGTGCGAATAAGGAACGCCAGGGAAGCCGATGCCTAAATGTGTTTGCTGTGAATCGAATTGGGTATGTTCGTAGATCGAAAGTTTTTCACCCAGTTCCACTTGCGGAACTTGGCCCGCTTTCCAATCGCCGAACAGCGATTCGACTTGTTCGAGGAGTTGGTCCCAGTCAATGTTGCCGGCGACTGATAAAATGGTGCCGCTGGGTTGATACAACTTCTCGAAGTGTTGTTGTGCATCTTGTGGGGTCAGTGCGGCGACCGATTCCATGTTACCGAGCGCTGCCCGACCGTAAGGATCGGGGTACATCTGGCGACGCAAGCCGATCATCGTTTGTTGGCCCAGGTCGTCTTCCAAGGCTCGTAGCTCTTGATAGCAGACCATCTGGCCTTCTTCAAATTGGGCTTCTGGAAGATGCGGGTTGCGAACCACGTCGGCAAAGATTGAGAGCGTAGGGAACAAGTTGTCGGCCAGCACGGCGCCGCCAAAACTCGTATGGGCATTCGTAATGCCGGAACCACGTGCCACGCCTAAGTTGTCGAGGTCTTCAACATACTGGCGGCTATCACGGTCGCCACAACCACGTTGGACCATATCACACAGCAGATTGCCGAGCCCTCGTTTGTTCTGGGGATCGTACGAAGAACCAGCCGGCAGCAAGACCGAAAACGCGGCCGATTGCAGCCAGGGCATTTGCTCTGCCACTAAAGTAAGGCCGTTACTTAAAACATGAGATCGAATTTTTGACGACACGCAAGTTGACTCTATTGCAATGGAGAATGAACGCAGAAAGCACCAAACAGCCTATTAGACCCCTTCGCCGGGTGTGTCGCAAGGTGCGGATGCTTTGAAATGAGATTTGTCGCAATTGGGTTGGGGTTGTGATATATTCGGGGCTGTTAGCTTATAATAGATGGCTATAAATACTGTAATAGATTACTAAATTTATGATCAGATAATTGTAAATCACTCCGTATTATTATTGCGAAAGGATAAAAATGACTATTGTTCGCTGTTGCCTGGTTATTATCTGCATCGCAATTGCAGGTTGCGAGGAAACTAAGCATGAAAATCTAACTCTGAGTAGGATCTTTATCTCTGAAAAAGATGGGGCCGAATACCTTTGGATGGTGATTGATTCTGAAGATATTTACACGGGGAAGTATCTTGCCAAGGCAGTATATTCTAACGCACCAAAAGCAATCCAGCTTGCCGAAAAACATCACCTCAAGGGAACGCCTCTGATTAAGGAAAGCTCCTCCTCGCAAGGAAATATTGTGTTCTTTATTCGAGATGCCTCCGATGACGATGGTGGCTGGTATCGTGCAATGACGGTCGATGATTTGAAAAAAATCTGCGAGTACACATTTGAAGAGTTTGACAATAAACATGCTGGACCTCTACATTGGAGCCCAGACCAGACGATTCCTGAGGAAGTTAGAGAGATAGCCAAGTGATGTTTGCCCCTGTGCTTTGACTGTGACGATCTCCCCGGAATCTTTGAAGGATCCGTTTAGGATGATTCTCACACTTCGACAATAATCCCTCTTTTCACACAAAAGAATCCCAAATGAAAACCTGGTTCAAAGAAAAACGGCGGCGGCTCTGGATCGCTTTTGCCTTGGTCATAATCACGGGCATTCTATTCCTGTTCGTGAGTAGACAGTTTTACTTTCCTCGTTCTCAATTTTGGTTGTTGCCGCAGCTTCAGTGGGATGAGCGGGCGGATGCTGAACCCAGTGGCGAAAGGCCGGTGATCATTGGGCATCGTGGGGCGGGGCAGCTTTCGTCAGAAAACGATGGGGAAATAATCGGCAACACGGCGAATACGATTCAAGCTGGAATTGATGCCAAGGCGGACTGGATTGAGATTGATATTCGATTGTCCGAAGACGGGCACTTGGTGGTTTTTCATGATGATGAGATTAGTGTCAGAACTAACGGCGAGGGATTAGTTGCTGGCCTGAAACTTGAGGACTTACAATCCGTCGAGGTGCATGTGACTCCATCAGAAAAGATTCTGTCCTTGGAAGAAGCATTCACGCGGTTTCATTCCCCGCAGCAACGCTGGATCTTCGATATCAAGGCCGAAGAAGATATCAGCAAGGAGTTCCTCGCCTGGCTCAACCAATCAGGTCTCTCGAAAGATCAGGTGATTCTGTTTGGAGATTATGACTTACTGCTCAAATATAAAAATTCTGATCACAACCCTGGGTACACCTTGGGGTACACAACGCTGTTCGACGACAACTATCTCAATGTTCTGTTCAACCCATCGCAGATCATCGCTAATTGCGAAGACCTGAACTGCAA
>NVWB01000060.1 GCA_002733575.1 Blastopirellula sp.
AGGAGAAAACAAGGAGGAGAAAACAAGGAGGAGAAAACAAGGAGGAGAAAACAATCACAACCCGAAGCGTGAGTTTTGAAGTTGCGCGGTTCTGATGAAATACGGGATTAAGTTCTTTGTGTATAACGATTTAACATCGGGTGGCAGCGATGACGATTCTGGCGTTGGCCAGGCTTCAGGATCAAACGTTTTCGGAACGTCGTCGGTGTGGCCGTAGGCCATCAGAGGTTACAGAGGGCTGGATTTACAGAATTCAATTGTAATTCCCAAACTAGTTTGAGCCTTGATTTATAGGGTAAAGATAGAAAACTCTCTAACCTCTGATCGACTAGCGTCGACCCCGACGTCGTTTTGAATGAGCGTAATTGAGTGGCGAGTAATCTCCAAAACCAACATCGCGGCCACCCGATATTTAAAACCTCGCAACTTCAATAAGCGTGAGCGAGGAGGAAGTGTAAATGCGTTTCGGGTCAAGATTTGCAAGGTTTGCACTTTTGTGATTTGGCAAAAAACATTCTCACGCTAAGCCTCGAAGCCGCGAAGAAGGAAGGGAAAAGCAAGAAGGGATATTACCACGAAGGCGCTAAGACACTAAGAAAGGGAAGAAGGAAGAAAAAAAGATTTAAACACAGAGGGCACAGAGGACACAGAGAGTTTGAATTCAGATCTTTCTCTGTGATCTCTGTGGCTAGATTTAAAAACGTATGCAATAAAAATAGTTGCATGGTTTACACTTTTAAGGTTTGGCAAAATATCTTGTAGGTTGGCTGCTCGCCAGCCGACTATTGAAGTGCAAAAAGATTTCTCACGCAAAGGCGCAAAGGCGCCAAGGAAAGGGGGAGAAGGGATTCTTTGCCACGAAAACCACGAACGGTTTTGTTTTGGGCTATTTTTCGGAGGAAAATGATTAATGACGTTCTTGGAACTTCTAAATTCATTTGACGAACTAAAGTTCGTAGCGTAAGCTTTTTCAGAGTAGTGCATTTTTCTCTTGAAATACCGATGGAAATGGAACCTTGTTCGGACAGATCCCGTCTCATGTCACTGGTTTAAACCTAAGACTTCCGAAGCATTTATCCGAACTCCCCTCCCTCAAGGAGCATCCGATGCGATTTAGTAGACGAGGATTCACTTTAGTTGAATTGCTCGTAGTTATAGCGATTATCGGAATTTTAATTGCACTCTTGTTACCAGCAGTACAGCAGGCACGAGAAGCCGCTAGAAGAATTCAATGTAGCAATAATCTAAAGCAGCTTGGACTGGCGCTACATAACTATCACATCACGTTCAAGAAGTTTCCACCAGGAGGATTGTGGGCACTGGACGATCCTCAAACTCCTGGCGTCGGTTCACCGAACCCTGAAAGAGGATCAGCCCTCGTACATCTACTACCACAGATTGAACAAAATAATCTCTATGATTCCATCGCTTTCACAAGCACAACAAATATCGGAGAACAATGGAGCGATTCCCCAGCAAACACTATTATGGTTCGTGAGAATGTCGTTGATGCTTTTTTATGTCCAAGCGATACACACAATCGCGGGTTAGTCCCTGGAGCTACTCCAGCACTGGGTGCATTCAATTATGGAGCCAATTACGGGCCAACTTTTGTTGGACCTACTGGTAACCCTAGTTGCTCTTGTTCTCAAGGAACTAAATTTAACACCTTTCGCCCTGATGTAGTTAAATACGGTACCAACAAACATACTGAAATCAACCCTGCTGGTCCTTTCACTCGCAGAGGCAATAAGTTCACTGCGAGAATGGCAAGCATTATAGATGGTCTTTCTAACACGATTTTCTTTGGTGAAATTCGAGTCGGTTGTTCTGTTCATGCAGATGAAGGATGGGCACATCCAAATAATGGCAATGGGTTATTCACTACCCTCATTCCAATAAACTTTGACTCTTGTGCAGAGGATCAGGCATCGGCTCCAGATAGTGATGGATGTTTTGCCAAATGTAGTTGGAATACCGAGTTCGGATTTAAATCTCGACATCCAGGTGGTGCACAAGTCTTGTTAGGAGATGGGTCCGTTCATTTTATCCCAGAGACAATCGACCACACGGTATATCAACTATTAGGGCAGCGTGATGACGGGTTGCCTGTACAGCTACCATAATATGCAGATAAATGAAGAGTCAGAGTCTTTGATCTCACACACGATCAGGGACTTTTTTTATCGATGTGTCGAGCCTAGATTATCCTTAGCAACCACCGCAGTTCCATTCGGTGGCCATGCACTACAATCTTCCGCCAGCCAAATCCGAAAGTCAAGGCTTCGGGTCTCGTTGATAGGCACGGTCACACGTGAGATGGAACGGATCGAAGAAAACGCAGATGCCAGGCCCTGTGGAACGGGTTCGTCCCAGTTGGTTACAATCACCGCCTGACGGTTTGCTGCATTGCGAGGTCCACCCCACACATCGTATTGCGAAGTGATATCCGTCGTATCTTTCCAGAGATAGACTTTGGGCTGATTCTCTAAGTAAAAAGTCAACTCTGCCGTGACGCCCCGCCCTGCTGTGACCACAAATAGGGTATCGTCTCTTAATGATAATCCTTTAAGTTCTGCTGAAATTTCATCTCCGAGTTCACCCCAGCCACGCAGTCGCACCACCGCGTCAATCTTACTTCCCTCAAGATTGAAAAGCTCTATGGCAAACGGCATTGCATACGTGATACACGTAAAAACGGCGCCCACGACTGCCGCGTTTCTTAAGTAATATGTTTGTGGTGTGAGCCATGCTTTGATAGAAGTTTGTTTATGTGCCCAAGCTGCAACTAAAACCATCGCAGCCGGAAAAAACGCAGCAGGCCAGTTTAGTTCAATCCGTTGTTTGAAGCTGAGCATTAAGACTAAAGAGAGTGGGATTGCGCTGAAGCATAAAAGGTATTTTTCTTTTCGCCCTAGATTTCTTATCGACCAAAATCCGGCGACCAAGATGATTGACGTCAGAACGAATGTGACAGGAGAAATTACACCCAATAGTCCGCCCAGGAATTCCAGGGATCGGAGAAATCGAATGGAGAGATCGACTGATTCATTTTGAAAATGTTCGCCTGTATGCTGGGCCGTAATCCAGTCGTTTTGCCAGTTCCAATAGAGAACTGGTGTTAAAAATATTAGGCTACCTAAAGCACAGAGCCATAGCCCTGGCTGGAACAATTCTTTGCGGTCCTCTTTGCTGATCAAGATAAAGAGTCCACCAAACGCTAAGAATCCGAGCATGGTTTGTTTTGTTAACACGCCGAGCCCGATAACGCAGACGGTGAGCAACAACCATGTTAGTCGATGTTGATCGCGTTCTAACATTCTCCAAAAACAGTAAAGCGCGGCACACCATAAAAATATAAAGGGGGCATCAATCGTCATCAGCAAACCCATGGCAACATTACCAGGCGTCAAGGCCGAAAGCAGAACTGCCCAAAACCCTATACGTGAGCTAAACATGCGAGCGGTTAATAAGTAAATGAAATAGAGCCCTGATGTAGCGAGTAATACTGCCGGCAGCCGAACCGTATACTCAGAGGAGCCAAGCATTCGAGTCGAAGCGGCAATAATCCAGGCAATCATCGGAGGCTTGCTGTAGTAACCCCAGTCAAGAGATCGTGACCAATCCCAATAGTATGCTTCGTCATGAACTAAACCGACCGGAAACAGCCAGAGATAGCAGAGCCGAAAAACCAGGAGCGAACCAATCACCCATAATGTTCTGCGATGCCACAATAGATTCTCTTCAGTATTTTCAGGTTTGCTAACTTCCATGTCGCTTTAATTACTCTGTAGTCTTTGAGGGCATCAATTCTTTTTGATGCGGAATAAGATAAATATGCCAATCAACAACAGCACACCATCGGCCAGCCAAACCGGATAGGGCACCATAAAACCGCTCCGTGCCTGATTTTCTCCAACAACAATTAAGGGATAATAAATAACTAAGATCGGTAGAAAACAGAAGGCAAATGTCTTCAGGTTATCCGATGACTTCAACCAAATGGCGACAGGGATGCCTATGCATGCAAAACAGAAACATCCAAATCCATTGGATAGTCTTCGTTGGTTTTCTGTCTGAAGTCGCCACAACCTCTTTTGGTGGCGATCTCTTTCCTTCTCAAGATATGCGATTGCATCTTGCTGGCCATGGTTGAGTGCAATTTGTAACTCTTCATCTAGTTGAGAAATAAATCCGATTTCACGCGTAATTTGTTTCGGAATACCTGACAAGGTAATCGCCGCAGGCGCAGAAGTATTGTCATCGTTCTTGATGTTACCCAGGTTGCCGATATGCTGAATAAACTCATCCTCAGCAAAAACAAAAGAACCTTCTTTGCCGAGGTCTAACCGCCCGTTGCGGCAAATGATTTCGAGTACACCTGTTTGTTGATTTGTTCGCAGTTCGGCTTCTTCAGCCGTTAACATAACATCGGGCTTATCGCCTTTCGCTTCAACGTGGATAATAGGTCCAAGTAATGTCCGTCCTTCTACGCTTCGGACCGTGACCGAAAAACCCTTCATCGAAAACGATTTATGGGTTCGCAACATGCTGTACGCGGTATCATCGATTGACTGAATGACAATCTGATGCATGTTCGGACGCGACCACCCTGCACATACATCGTACATCAAATAGGTGCAAAAACTGAGAAAATAAGCCATGACAAGCACAGGCCAAATGAGTTCGATAGGGCTGATGCCGGCCGACTTGAGTGCAACTATTTCATTTGATGCCGCCATGCGTCCGAAAACCGTACATACGGCAAATAGCAGGCAACCGGGGACAATGTACCGTAACATCTCTGGTAAGAAGTAGGGCAACATCTGCAAGATAATAACTGGAGGCAGACCTTTCTTCAGACCTTCCTTAACTCCGCCTCCTACCGTCATAAGTAGCGCAGTTATAGCAAGGCAAATCAGGAAGATCTTTAATGTCTCCCACAGAACATGTGTCTGAATTATCCGCATACGTTAAGGCACTAAGCGGCCCGATGTTGATGGTCGTGATCTGAAACATCCTTGTTTGCGTTCCGTAATTCGGTTGGCCCAATTGATACGGAATGACTTAACACATCGTTCATCGATGTCTTAGGTGATTCATTAAGCCAGGAACGTAAACAGAGATACAACATAAGACCGGAAAAATAGACAATTCCGCCAGACCAAGCAATATCACTCAGAAAATGACTTCCATCTGCGATACGAGACATACCAATGCTAGCACCAGCAAGAATTCCAAAGGCAAGCCAGGCGTAGGCCGCCTTTCGATTTTTATGGAGAAGTAAAAAAGCAGGAGCCATGAATATGAACCCAATCGAGGCGTGACCGCTTGGAAAAGAGTGAGCGGATTCGTACCCAGACATTTGACCAGGAGGGACAAATTGTTGGTTTCCACCAAACTGTTCTATTGCATTGGGTCGTGGCCGCCCCCATGTTGGTTTCATGATGCCATTCACTAACACGGCTGGCCCTAGTAATAAGACAAGAGCACAAAACAAGGCGGGCTTTGACCAAGAACTCAACTGACGAAACACTAAGCCAATGAGTCCAAATACCAAACAGGCTACGCCTAATACAATTCCAGGAAGTGGGCTGTATTGGTAGATCAAGTCAGAAACGACTGAATGTCGATAGTTCCAAGCCCCATCTGATGCGGAGTAAAACTGGCTGCTTACCCAAATATCTAGCGAAGTCAGTGTGCAGAGAACGGTTATTACGAAAAGAAACAAGCCTGGAATTAACCACCAGTTTCGATGAATTCCGAAAGTGACAGAGAGAGATTCGGCTGGTTGCTGAATGGCAATCGTGTCAGATAGTTCATTGGAGTGAGGCATAAATATCGTGCTCTGACCTGCTAGCAAATCTATTGTAGCGCACTTCGCTACTGGTCTAAGCATCGACATTTCAAGCTGGGACAATTGAGTGGACTTTGCGGATTATTAGGATTAATTGCAATTTAAGATGCTAGCACATCTTTTCGAGATTCACCTCAGTTCAATCTGTGAGTCCGTTAATAAAGATAAAATCTATATAAAGCAAGACTTATATTTAAACCAGAAGCGTGATCTTTAAAAACACAACCCAGGAAGTGCGGATCGCTAAGATCAACACGAGCACTGCACCTACAGAGACTATTGCAATCATCCAGTTCGGAATTTTTCGCTCGCCGATGAGCTCTGGTCGTGTCGCTAGATAAAGTAAAGCGACGGCCAAGATAGGGACGCCAATCACTGTCATTCCTTGCCCTAGAATAATGAGCGGCACAATCGCACCTTCTTCGAGTGAAAGTGAAGCGACTGCTACGATCATCCCAAACACCAAGGCTATCGTCGTGCAAACTTTGGTGCTAATGCTATCAAGTTTGCAGTCATAGCCCAGGCCATCACTAAGCATTACGCCCCCGATCATGGCATTGACCATAAACGAACTGAAAGCACCGGCAAAAATCCCCACGCAGAACAGGACTTCGGCCATATTGCCCCAGTCTCCTAAAAGTGGTTTTAACTGCTGTGCCACAGCGGTCACCGATTTTAAATCGTCGGCCTTGACACCACTTCCATGAAGCACTGCCGCTGAAGTGACCATAATTACTAAAGAGATACCCCCAAGTACAAAAATCCCTGCGAATGAGTCGATCATTCCTTGCTTCAGATTTCCTAGCTTCCAACCTTTTTCTTTGACTAAGTACCCCTGATAAAATGCCCCGGCGACTGAAAATGTAGTGGCCATTAATGCCACAAGGAGTCCTATAGGATCGTAGATATAGTTTTTTAATTTCCCTTCGACGATTTTTTCACTCAGCTCAGGTATAATAGGTAAAAGCTGTCCATCATCGTCCGCTGGCCAACTGGGTTTGAGTCCCATTAAAATCTCCTCGATCGAAGGCCCTGCGAAAAAGATATTGGTCACAAAAACTAAAATCATGATGCCGACCATTACCATCATTACCTTTTCAAGCGGTTTATAAAGGTGCTTCAAACCAAATAGCACCGCAATAATCAGCCCGTTTAACAGTCCTAAAATCAGTATCGAATAAATCAACGGCACGCCTGCGTCTGGTTGACTCGACGAAGTAAGCAGTGGTTCCACAGCAGCCAGGACACCTAAGTTATTGGTAAATTGAAAACATGTTGCTATCAGAAAAATACTGATACCTGTCACCAAGGCAAATGGTCTTCCGAGTCGATTTCGTAGCTCGGTACAAAAGCTGTTGTCATAGACAACGCCCAGTCGCGCACTCATCGATGCAGCAGCAAACATAAACACACAGGCAGAGACCAGCACCCAAATCATCGAGTACCCAAACTGCGTTCCGACTTTCGAATTCGTTAAGATACTCCCAGGCCCCAGTACCACCGATGCGACGATGACTGCTGGACCGAGAGACCGTAAAAAGGATCGCTTCACTGGTGCTTTTTCAGAAGAGTTCATGCGTTTGCTGTCAGTAGTAAAGGTGTGAGGTGGGGAGTGGAAAACTCAGGTAGGACGCGCCATTAGTCGAAGATATGATACCCTGTTTTCTTGACATCGATACGATACAAGCCAAAATCTCCACGCCAGGCGGTCTTGCTGTTCGCACAGGTCACATACAAATGATGGGCATCTTTTCCGACGCCAAACGTACAGTTTGTCGGAGCCCCAGGCGTTGGAATCATGGCCAATTGCTTGCCTGTGGGTGAGAAGACATAAATCCCCGACAGTTCATCTTTACCAGCGGTCGCAAAGATGTTGCCTTCGGTGTCTAAAGCCATACCATCGATGCCGCGGCCTGCTCCAAAATCAAAGAGAGATTTTCTGTCGGTCAATGTTCCATCTTTTTTGACCCGAAACGAAAGCAGCAATCGTTTCACTTCCGCATCAGGTGAATTATCACCGACAAACACAGTTTTCTGATCTGCGGAAACCAAAATGCCATTCGGCTTCTTCGTGTCTTTCGTAGCGACCACAACTTTTCCTTTGGTGTCAATCAGAAACACACCCTCAAAGTCGATCTCGCGAGGTTCTTCACCCCGATAGCGTGGATCGGTTATGTAGACTCTTCCAAGTTTATCCACCGCCAAATCATTCGGGCTATTAAACCGCTTCCCATTCCAACCATCCGCTAAGGTCCGAACTTTACCAGCTGGTGAAGTAATGGATATGCGACGTCCGCCACCCTCTGTGACTCCCTCACAAGCGATCAAGTTTCCCTTTTGATCAAACACCAGTCCATTCGAGCAACCACTGGGATCACGAAAAACCGAGGTCTTTCCTGTTTGCAAATCGTATCGCAACATCCGGTTACCGATATCGGAAAAGATGATCGACTTTCCATCGGCGGTGGCAGCAGGGCCTTCGGTGAACTCAGCTTGGTCATGCAGAGTTTCAAATTTTGCGTCTTGACTAATAATCTGGCTTTGGGCCGTAGGGCGAAAGTCGTCTGCCTGAGTGAATGAAACACAAGTAAATAGGAAGAAAAGTAGGATCAGTTTTTTCCAACGCATCGATATGACCTTATGGGCAGCAGAGTCGATCTAAGAAATGACAAGGTTCAAAGTGCCATTTTGACCTGCTGTGAGTTAAGAAACAAGCAATGCCAGTAGAATTTTTTTAAATTCGAGAATTCTAGAGAATCCTATTTTAAACAAAAGACTCCCCAAATTGCCCTAAATTATATTGCAGAAAGGATTCAAGTCCTTTATTTTTAGCCGGATGTAAAGCGAAATATGCCAATGTGGAAGATTCTGTCGAATCGCGATTGATTTCTCTCGAATCTTCTGCTTTAATCTGCCGATCAAATTCTTTATCTTGCTAACTTCCACATTTTGAATTGCAAGGTAAAATAACTAATAGAGAATCAGACCTTCGGCTGACTAATCCGGCTGAGGGACCAATTTAAGCGAGAGTCAGATTCAACAACGGCTTGTACAAGTGTACGCTAGAATCTCACTCTTTTCGCAACGACTCCACTCGTCGCTTTTTGGCCGAAGGTTTTTCTATACTAAAAAAAGCCACGAACACTTAATCAGTGTTCGTGGCTTTTTTTGTGATGTACTTCAAATAGACGTTCGTCGATGAGCGGTTAGAGCGGTATCCATTTGCCTCGCGCGGTAATAATCTTAAGCGCGAAGCGTAAGCGAGGAGGAAGTGCAGAAAGATTTAACCACCAAGACTCAAAGACACAAAGAAGGAAGGAAATTATTTGAGATAAAATCAAACGTAGCTGAAGTCGTAAGACTTCAGTGAACCCTCGATGCTAGAGAACTCCATTACGAAAAACCGAATTCTTACGAATCCGGCTACGGGATAATGTGAATTCAAAACTGACACTTCGCGCTTGAGATTGGAAAAAATACTCCCGCGAATTCTCAACGGGCAACTAAACCATCTGCCAGCGTTTTCTTAGATACCATTCGCTGCCTAGCAAGGTGGCCAGCATCAGTGCGTTGAGCCAGGCGTCTCTTGTTGACTCGGGCCAAGTCCAGCGAGTTTGCACTTCCACTTCGGTCTCTGGTGGTTGTTTTTGGATCTGTTGAATCAACTCAGGCAATTCTTCGGAAGCCCAAGTCCGCCCGCCGGCTTCTTTGGTGATAGCTGCCAAGCTGGCCATTTGCGAGGGTTTGGCAGAAGGGTCTGCCAGTTCTAAGTCTTGTTCAAACACAAAGAACTTTCCTTTACCGATACCTAAAGATTTCTCATTCCGAAATGCTTCGACTTCAATCGTGTAGTCGCCTGTGAGTGTACCAGCGTCAAATTGGCTCATCATGCCATCTTCAAACGGAGAGTACGGGATCGCTGATTTCGATCCATCAGGTGATACTAAATTAACTTGAAAACTGGCATCCGAGATTGGATCACCCGCCGCATCTTTGACGCCAGCGGTGAAAGATACTTTGGCGGCAGGGTGAAAGCGGCGTTGGTTCAAGTCAACCCATACATCTTTTTTCTCAAGTTGATCTTTTCTCGATAACCATAAAATGCATTGTCGCCAAAATCGTTTGTGTTCTTCGCCCTTGCCTGCCAGCACCCAGTGCCAGGTGCTATCGCCGGCAAATGCTAATGTTCGGCCCAGCCCATACTCGCCTGCTACCAGGATTGGTTCATCGTTTGCGGAGGCGAGTAATGTTTGAGACCGCGGCTTCACGTCTCGAAACCGATTCATGCCAGGCAGTTCAGGCAGGCTGTTCCAAATTGCAATCTGTTCAGAGACTGGCCCTAGATGCGTCAGATAGTGTTGGCTGCTAGGGCCGATCTGCAACGGACCTTCCAGGTGCAAATCGTCTCGGAGTGGAGTATCAAAATCTTGACGCTCAAAACGATCCATCACGATAGGCAGCACATCTTTGAGTGGCGTATGATAATACCCGCCAGGCCCAAACGAGTGAAATCCTCCGAGCATCATTAGCGACTTGCCATCTTCAATTTCTTTCGCAAGTAATTCTAAAGTTGCTTCGTTGAATACCTTGGAATCGAGGTCTCCTAGAATAAACACATCGTACTTGCCATCTCGTATTGTGGTTGCCAGCCCTTCATCGGGCCAGTCACCTCGCTTACGTTTATCAAACCACTTGAAGTCGACTTTCATATCTGCTGAAAGATTGATGGCTCTCCGTAAAAACTTTTGCTCTGGTCGATCTACGACACGCCCTTCGAGGTAGAGAATTTTCAAGCCACCGACCAACACATTGAGATACGAATTCAACGCATTGTTTTTCGTGACCAGTTCGCCTTCTTGAACAGGAATGTTCACGGTCAGTTTGAATTGTCCAGCTTGCATCGGGATGTAAGTAAATTCGATATCTAGTTTTTCTTGATTCTCGGTTGCGGTTATCTGCTTTGTTTCCACCACCGTTGAGTTGCCGGCCTCATCTTCAATCACCAATTGCACTGGCACCTGTTTGTTAGCGAAGCCTCGGATATCGATCACACTACGGATCACCGCTTCGTTTTGGACAAAAACAGTATAATGATCGCTCAAAGTATCGACCGATAAATCTCGGGCTTGTGCGGGATCGATGGCCTTGCCATAGGTAACTGTGTGCAAAGGGCTACCTAAACGAGCCAAGTCTCTGGCCGCTTGTTGTAATTCAACCCTGGGAGAATAGACTCGCTGAGCGCCATCGGAGAGCAGAATTAGTCCTGCGATTCGTTTGCCGGCCATGTCTTGCAAAACATCGTCAATCGACGAGCCAATATCGGTTTGCAGGCCTGTCGGTTGTTCGGGGAAATTCAAGACTCCATCTTCTGTCGAGATCAGTGTGGCCCCTTCATCGAAACCATAGACTCTCACGTTGATATTATCGTCCAACGAGTTCAGATCTTTTTGCATGCGTCGTAACGCATTGAGCTGTGCGTCCCAACGCGTGATTCCCCCTTCGGCATCTGGAACGGTCATGCTTTTACTTAAATCAAACATCACGATTAAAAATGTGGGCTGCGTCTTCTTTTCGGTGCTGATGATAGTAGGGCGTAAAAGAGATAATGCTAGAAACAGAATCACAGCAGCGCGTACCCCAATGAGGGCCAACCACTGTTTTCTGGTTACATTGTGAAACGCAGGAGCTAGGGCCAACAGCGCAACCAATACCACAATTGTCAGTACGACAATCCAGATGTTTCCCAAAACAGGTTGCAATGACCATTGAGACACGTTGTAAGTTGCTCCAAAGACTATAATTCGGTTTGATAAAAACGGTTGGATAATGCGTATTCTAAACCGAGTAAAAAAGCTGCCAGTAAGAGGAAGTAGGCATAAAACTTCCGACCGACTCGCACTTCCCCTTGTTCTCTTACGACTTCCTCTTGCGTTTGGGCAAGGTGATAACGCGATTCGCCGAGAATTTCATCGAGCGTACTGAGTTCTACTTTGGCCATCCTTGTCGACTTCGGCAGAAGATTGACACTGAAACCTATCGGATTTCCGCTGCCAGTTGTCCTGAGTCGATAACTGCCAATGGAATGTGTGAAAGGGATGTTAATTGTGTTCGCCTCTGGCGTCACTTCCTGAGGGTCATCACCATGCGGTGTGAAGAGCAAGTGCGTTTTTCCAGCCTCGTTATCGTCCGTGGCAACGATGGCCCTTTGCCCGGTCAAATAATTGAACTTGCCTTCGCTCTTTTGCACCATGTATTTTACCATGCTGTTGGAAAACACGAAAAACGGCCATGACTCGAAACTTGTGAAAAGCTCATTCCAAGCAGCTTTCGTGGCAGGATCGTCGGAGATCGAACTGGTAAATACCAACACGGTTCCTTTTTGCTTCGCCTGCTCAATCAACGCAGGCACACCATTGTTATAGCGTACGATCACATTCGCATCTTCGGCCAAACTATCGAATGACCAGTGTCGGTAAACAGGAAATTTATTCCAAGGCACTGAAGTTCCAATTTCTCGAAAACTGGCCAGCATTTGATGTTGGTAGTCTTCAGGTGCTAAAAACCAATTTCGTTGACCAGCCCGCCACTGCCGGGCCAATTTGCCAGGCATCACCAGTTGGGCTTCTTCTGAATTAACATTCGATAAATCGGCATTGCTACCTAAAAACATCGCGAGACCCCCACCGCGGCGCACGAAGCGATCAAAGTCTCGCCAATTCCTGGCAGAGAGAGTTCCAGGGTCGAGCAAGATAACCGAGTCAAACAAATCGAGATCCGTATTCTCTAGCTTCGATTGGCTGATGACTTCAATTTCAAACGCGGCCCGATCCGATGCCAGAAAGGCAGGCGGGGCCAAAGCATCTACTAAATCCGAGCTTCTTGCATTCTGGCCTTCCACGACTAACAAATCCCACGGTTCGCGTACTTCGACACTAAACCAACGCCGGTCATCAATCGCCAGCCCGTCTTTGCCCGTCAATTGGACCCAGCCATGATGCAGGCCTTCTTCAAGTCCGGCAAGTTTAAAAGGAATTAGAGCGCCTTGGTCGCTTGCTAATTTCACCGTTTGCCGATGACGCCGCGTCGCTTCTGGCAGCAGTAAAATTCCGTCCTCAATAATTGGCAAAGCAGGATCTTGTTTCTCAAGATACAATTCAATGCTTCGCTCACTACTTGGACCTTCTTGAAACAGTTCGGCTTGTAGATAAATATCGGTATTACGAGAAACACTGTCGGCCGAAATGGTCAAGTTCGAGATGGAAGTGTTGGAGATGTTTTCTGCACTAACATCCAACAGATACACGGCAACATCCGTTAATTCTTCAAGCCTCTTTTTAAGTCGATCTGCACGAGCGGAGTCCCAGGCTGCAGTGGAAAGATCGGAAAAGACATAAAGCTCTTTCCTCTTTTTCTCATGTGCCTCAAGCTTATCCAAAGCGTCTAGCAAGAGGTCCACGACGTCGTCGCCACCTGGTTTAATTTCAAGACCAGTAATTGCCTGTTGCGCTGCGCCGGTGTTGGTTGCAAAAACGATTCCGCGAGTTGCCCTGTCAACAATGGCGATCTCACTCTCATCGGGTAGTTGGCCTGCTAGGTAGCCACCTATTCGCTGTGCAACCGCAAGACGCGATTCATTTTGCTGTTCATATTCCATTCGGGGCGAAGTATCGAACACAAAAACCGCCGCTACCGGAGCCTCTTGATCTCCAAGCAAAGTCCCTTTTTCTTGTGATAACGCGAACGGCAACAAGGCCAGTAAACCGACAAAAAGCAAAACAGCAACGGATGTCAAACCGATCGCGAGTCGTTTGGTTTTAGGGCTGCCCCAAGACGCACCTGCCAGCAAACCGACAATGACTGTCGCAAAACCTAATAATCCGATGATCAGCCAAGTCCCGACTGCGGATGATGCCACGCTGGGAAGTGCTAATGCTAGGACCAGAAAGAATATTGCACAGCATCGCAACAGCAGCAGAATCCAATGTTTAAGCTGTAGTCGTCGCTGATTCTGAATGTTCTTCTGCTTCACAAATCGTAAAGCCGGAAACTCAAAATGCTTCGGTTCTTGACGCATCACGAGATGCAAGATGATTGGGATCGAGACAAGTGCCCCTCCCAACAACAAGCTTAAATTGGCGAATTGCATGGCGATTAGAACCTCGCCTGTCTGCGGATCAGATATTCCAACAGTGCTTTGTCAAACTGCATGCTTGTGTCAAGTTCAACGTAATCAATACCGGATTGAAAGCATTCGCTGCGATATTTACCGCGAAATTCTTCCAGTTCCTTCAGATAATCGGCTCGATAATTATTGGCATCGACTTTGATTTTTTCAAGCGACTCAGGGTCTTCTAGCTCAACCATGCCATCAAAGGGAAACGTGACTTCCGCTTCATCCAGCACATGAAACAATATCACATCGTGGTGGCGATGCCGGAGTCGATACAGGGACTGCATTACCATGTCAGGGTCGCCCAGCAGATCCGAGAAGATCATCACCACGCTTTTATGTTTCAACATGGCCGCTAATTGCGAGAGACTGTGGGCAATATCGGTATCGCCAGTCGGTTTTAGATTGGCCAACAACGACAACACATTGCCAAACTGCTGCCGCTTTGACTTGGGTGGTAAACTGGTACGAATCTTCGTGTCAAACGTCACAAGACCTACCGGATCTTGTTGATGCACCATCATATAACACAAGGCGGCTGCCAGGGAAATGCAGTAATCAAACTTGGTCATTTCTTGACGATAGGTGTAGCCCATCGATCGGCTTAAGTCCATTACCAGATAACCGGTGATGTTCGTTTCGGCTTCAAACTTTTTAACGTAATATCGATCGGTCTTCGCATAAACCAGCCAATCAATATCCTTCGGGTCATCGCCCGGTTCGTATCTTCGGTGTTCGCTGAATTCGACTGAAAACCCGTGATAAGGACTGGCATGCAAACCTTGCATGAAACCTTTGACCAGAAACTGAGCGCGCAGATCGAGTCTTGAGATTTGCCGAATGACTTCCGGCTTCAGATAGCTTTCGATTGCTGACATCGAACTATGATTCTCAAGAAAGGAAAGAGCTTAGGTTGCCTATGAATTACGCGTGGATTCTTGTTTCAGTTATTCAAATTTCTTAATCTCAGGTTGTGGAATTTCATCTAGTAAACGGTTAATGATGTCTTCATTGGTCATGCCTTCGGCCTGGGCTTGAAAGTTGGTGCCGATACGATGACGCAACACGGGAATGGCAATTTTTCGCACGTCTTCAATCGCAACCGAAAACCGTCCATCCATCGCGGCCATCGCTTTGCCACCGTTAATCAAGTTTTGCCCTGCACGAGGACCAGCTCCCCAGTTGATCAATTCCTTGACCCACTCGGGTGCATGCTCATCTCTTGGGCGAGTCGCACGCACCAGCTTGGCAACGTATTTGATCACATATTCACTCACTGCGACCGACTGCACTAGTTTTTGGATATTCTGGATGGCACGTGCTGAAAAGATCTTGCGAACCTCGACCTTCTCTTGCCGGGTTGTCGAAGATAATATCTGCTCTTCTTCCTCAAGCGAAGGGTAATCAATGATGATGTTGAACATAAACCGATCTAACTGTGCTTCAGGCAATGGATAGGTGCCTTCTTGCTCAATTGGGTTTTGTGTGGCAATGACAAAGAAAGGGTCAGGTAAATTATACGTTTCGCGACCTACCGTGACTTCATGTTCTTGCATGGCCTGAAGTAACGATGCCTGCGTTTTGGGTGGCGTCCGGTTGATTTCGTCGGCAAGCAAGATATTGGTAAACACGGGGCCTTCGACAAAGCGAAAGTTGCGTTTGCCGTGTTCATCTTCTTCTAGCACATTGGTGCCAGTGATATCTGACGGCATTAAGTCAGGCGTAAACTGAATTCGCTTGAACTGCATGTCTAGCACTTTGGCCAACGTACTGACCATCAAGGTCTTCGCCAATCCTGGCACACCTTCTAATAAGCAGTGGCCTCGGGTGAAAATAGCGGCAAAAAGCTGCTCAATCACTTCGTCTTGGCCCACAATCACCTTTTGAAGTTCCTGCTGGATAACAACGCGCTGCTGCTTAAACTCTTGGAGCACTTCTCCCAAATTGCGAGTTTTTGCCACGTAATCTACTTTCAAGTAAGAATTTGATGAGTTGACGACCCAATTGACACTTGCGAATTACAATTCGCAAGACAGAAGGCCAAATAATCCGTAAAATAGACTCAGTACCTAGAATCAGATGAATTGTGTCATCTTGATTGTAGAACTCCGATGAGTAATAGACAACTTCTTTGTAAGATTACTTGTACTCTAACTACCGAGTCCTAAGATATTTATGTCGACAACTCTTTCTCGTTTATGGAGCATGGTCTAGTGAGGTTGCGAATAATCAGCTTGTGCTTGCTGCTAGTAATGATTCTAACGTCTGTGGCAGAAGTATCAGCGCAAAACTTGGTTGCCAAATCAGGAGCGGCTGTTACTCCAGAAAAAGTCCGTGATGCCATTGAAAAAGGGATTCGATTTCTCAGAAAAAATGTCCAAGACCCCAACAAAGGGGCCTGGCAAGAATATGTAGGTCAACCTGGTGGGGTGACTTCGCTGGCAACTCTCGCTCTGCTTGAGTCCGGTGTGCCAGTTGATGATGCTTTAATCCAAAAGTCTCTGATCTATCTCCGTGGATTTAGCGGTACAAATCAGCCTAAAAAAACGTACGCCGTGGCCTTACAGACGATGGTCTTTTGCGCGGCGGAGCCTGAAAAAGATATGGCATTGATCCGCAGCAATGCGGCCTATCTTGAGAGCATTCAGATTCGTGGTGGCGAACGATCAGGCATGTGGTCGTATGGCAAGCTAGGCGAAGGTGGCGGCGGAGGCGATAACTCGAACACCCAATTTGCGCTTCTAGCACTAGATCAAGCAGCCAACATCGGAGTTAAAATCAACGAGCAAACCTGGCGACTCTCGTACAATTATTGGAAATCGACACAAAACGCCAATGGCTCGTGGGGATACTTGCCTGGTTCTGGTGGTACGGGAAGCATGACCTGTGCGGGTACTACGTCGATGATCATCACGTCTCGTCGATTAACCCAAGGCGATGCACAAGTTATCAATGGCAGCGTGAACTGCTGCGGTCAACAGCTACAAGAAGATTCAATAGAACGAGCCTTTCGCTGGCTAAGCCGCGCATTCACGGTTCGCAGCAATCCTACTGACGGTGGCGGCGGCGGCTCACATCTACTTTATTATCTCTATGGAGTAGAACGTGTCGGTCGTTTAAGCGGTAGACGCTTTATTGGCGATCACGATTGGTATCGAGAAGGGGCCGAACTGCTCGTGAAACAACAGCAGAATTTTACAGGCGAATGGATCGGCAAAGGGGCAGTCGAAGCAAGAAGCCCAGTAATCTCTACTTGCTTAGCTTTGCTGTTCTTGGGCAAAGGGCGCCGACCGATACTCATGTCAAAATTGAAATATGGAGAGGGCAAGGACTGGAACAATCATCGCAACGATGTCAACAACTTGACCGGGTTTGTCGAATCGAAGTGGAAACAAAAAATGACGTGGCAAGTCATTGATGTTGCCGTTGCTGCTCCTGAAGATTTACTGCAAAGCCCCGTATTATGGATTAGCGGTAAAAAAGGATTCAAATTAACGCCGCAGCAAGAAGACAATTTGCGACTTTACATTGAACAGGGTGGCTTCATCTTTGCAGAAGCCTGTTGTGGTGGGAAAGATTTTGATCGTGATTTCCGCGCACTCGTTGGCCGGATATTCCCCGACGCACCACTTCGTTTGCTTCCGCCTGATCACCCTGTCTGGTATGCCGAACAGCGAGTTGATCCGAAGTACGTTCGCCCGCTGTTCGGGATTGATGCCTGTTGCCGAACCAGCATTGTCTATTGCCCTCAAGATTTATCTTGTTATTGGGAACTGAATCGGGCAGTAGATCAAATCACAGAGAAACCAATTCGTGATGAAATACTGGCCTGTAATTTAATTGGCACCAATGTCTTAACCTACGCAACCGGCAGACAACTCAAAGACAAGCTGGAACAAATTGAAATCGACGTGAACGAGGGAGTGGGAGACACACAAACTCGCAACACGTTTTACATTGCAAAACTACAACATGGTGGCGGAGCCGACGATGCACCAGCCGCGTTATCGAACATGGTGAAAGTTGCAGGATCGCAGTTGGAACTTCGATTTGATGCCACGCGAAAACTGATCTCACTCTCAAGTGAAAAATTACATGAGTACCCTATTCTGTTTATGCACGGGCGCAGAGACTTCCGGTTCAACGCCAAGCAAAGAAAAACTCTGGCCACTTTTCTGAACAACGGTGGTTTTTTGTTTGCCGATGCAATCTGTGCAAGCGTACCGTTTCAAGAAGCATTTCGACGTGAGATCAAAGCCGCACTGCCTGATGCCCAGTGGAAACGAATCCCGCTGGATCACCCGATGTTTTCTGACGAGTATCAGGGGTTTGATGTGACCACAGTTTCGATTAATGACCCTCAGGCTCCAGGAACTGGAGAAGGGTTAAAGACACGACAGCGTAAAATTGCACCCTTGCTAGAAGGTATTTGGATTGACGAACGATTGGTGATTGCCTTTTCTCCGAATGACATGAGTTGTGCCATGGAGAGTGGGAATTCGTTACAATGCAAAGGGTACACGCGCGAAGACGCGGCCAGATTGGCCACAAACATCATATTATTTGCAATGCAACAATAATCATTACACCTTAAGCATCTAACTTTAACAGCGCGAAATACACTCCCCTCTGCTCGACTCCTACCTTATGAGACCAGCCCATGCTTCTTGCCATTCGCCATCTATCATTTCTCGGTTTGTATTCCCTGTTGAGTCTTCTCTGTTTAAGCTCAAGCCATGCTCAAGAGTGGACAAGATTCCGTGGTCCCAATGGTTCAGGAATTAGCGAAGCAGCCACGGTTCCTACCGAGTGGACCGAAGACCAATACAACTGGAAGGTAGACCTACCAGACGCAGGCCATAGTTCGCCTGTTATCTGGAAAGACCGCATTTTTCTGACAAGTGCCGATCCTGATAGTCTCACGCGTCATCTGCTTTGCCTGAGCGCAAAAGATGGCAGTACAATTTGGCAGCAAAAAACTTCATTCTCAAAATACAAAGTTCACAAGATCAATACCTATGCATCTAATAGTTTAGCGGTGGATGACAAGTATGTTTACGTGCTTTGGCAAACCAAAGAGGAATCCTCGATCTCAGCGTTGACCCATAATGGACAACCGGTTTGGAGCGTTCCGCTCGGAGACTACAAGTCAGGGCACGGCACAGGAAGCTCGCCAATCGTCTACAATGAAACAGTAATTATCGGCAACGACCACGATGGCAGTAGCAGCTTCCTGTTGGCGTTAGATCGCAACACGGGCAAAGAGAAGTGGAGAGTGCCCCGTTTGAGCGACCGGGCCTGTTATTCCACGCCTTGTGTATTTGAGCAAAAAGATCGGCGAACTGAAATTATTTTTACTCACAGTTTCCGAGGCATCACCGGTATCGATGCCGAATCAGGCCACGTGAACTGGGAGATCGATGTCTTCGGCCGACACGCACAAAGGGCCGTTGGTTCTCCGGTTATTTACAAAGATACGGTCATCGGGAGCAGTGGATTCACCACGGCAGAAAAAAATGTGGTGATTGTAAAGCCGACTGGTTCTGGGAAGCAAAGCAGCGTTGAAGAGGTTTATCGTCTGTTCAAATCAGTTCCCCATATTCCAACCCCTTTGGTCTATCAAGATTTACTTTACTTGATTACTGACACCGGCATTCTATCCGCTTATGAAGCCGACTCTGGCAATACGGTTTGGCAAAAACGTCTTGGCGGTAACTTCTTTAGTTCCCCGATTTGCATCAACGGCTATCTGTATTGCACCGATGTCGATGGCAGGGTAAGTGTGCTTAAAACTGGAGACGAGTTCAAACTCATCAGCGAACAAGAATTAGGTGAAGATACTCGAAGCACCCCAGCAGTTGCTGGCGGCGTACTTTATCTGAGAACGCGATCCACCTTGTTTTCGTTGGGTGGATAAGTGGAATCCCCATTGCGGGGTCGACATTAGTCGATTAGAGGTTTAAGCAGTTTCCATTTGCCTCGCTCTTAAAAAAGGGCAAGGCTTGGTCTTGTAGGGTTCGCTATTGCGAACCGATGATGTTGCCATGTCGTAGGTCAGTGCTGTGCCTGACGAGAAGCAGTAACCCGCACTGCTTCTCGTCAGGCACAGCACTGACCTACGAAAGCTTGAAACCGCTTAATTTTAGTCGTCTAACCCGGCCCAGTATCCGCCACGGCTGTGGTCGAACATCGCTTCGACGCCAGGGCGTGATTCGTCGAATTTTCCGTCGTTGTAGACTTCTTGTCCACAGACCCAAGTACGAACCGGGGCACCTGTGACTTCACGGCCTTCGAAAGGAGTCCAACCACATTTGGTGATCAGATTTGGGCCACGCAGTGTTTGTGTCTTGTTCATGTCGACCAAGGTCAGGTCGGCATCGTAGCCGACTTCGATACGGCCTTTTTCTAGAATGTCGTAGATCAAAGCGGGTGCTTCACAAAGCCAGTGAACGACATCTTCCAAAGTACACTTCTCTTTGGCAACCATATCCAACATCAGCGGCAACATGGTTTCAACGCCTGGTACGCCGGATGGTGATTCAGGGTAGCGTTTGCATTTTTCGCTATATTCGTGCGGAGCATGGTCGGTGGCAACGGCTTGAATTTTGTCGTCTAGCAGTGCTTGAAGCAGGCCGGCGTTGTCTTCGGCTGTTTTTAGCGATGGATTCATCTGAACCAGCGTGCCCCACTTCATGTAGTCATCTTTGTTCAGGAACAGATGATGCGGGGTAGCTTCAGCAGTGATCAAGTCGGCGTGATCTTCAAACTCCGCTACGGCGGCGGCTGTCGACACATGGCAGATGTGCAAGCGGTGCTTGTACTCTTTGGCCAACTGTACGGCTCGTTTGACACAGGCAACTTCGGCTTCTTCAGTCCGAATTTTAGAGTGATCCATTACGTTGCGTGTGTTCGGGCACTCGCTTAAGTTCTTTTGAATGATCGATTCGTCTTCTGCATGAACGGCAATCGGCAGTTTAGTTTCAGCGAAGATCGCTTCTACAATGGCCGGGTTGTCGAGCATCAAGTCGCCAGTGGAACTGCCCATGTAGATTTTGATGCCAGGAGTACGCGTGGCATTTTTCAGTTCTTTCATGTTCTCGGCAGTGGCACCGATGAAGAAACCGTAGTTGACCAAACTTTTGTGCGAAGCCAGCATCAACTTTTCTTCCAGCATTTTTTGGCTAGTAGTTTCCGGGTTGGTATTCGGCATATCCAAAAAGGTGGTTATTCCCCCTTTGGCACACGCTTTACTGCCGCTCCGAAAATCTTCTTTGTTCGTAAAACCAGGATCACGCATGTGGACATGACAATCAATCACGCCAGGCATCAGGTGCATGCCATAAGCATAAATCACTTCATCGGCTTCTACCGATTCGGCAGGGTCGATTTCTGCAATTTGTGACCCTTCAATCAACACAGAGGTTTTTTGAGGTCCATCAGGTAGCATGACCGTGGCGTTTTTGATCAGGGTTTTCATCAGTGAAGCTTTCTTGATTCTGCAATTTGGGTTAGGAAAATCCCTGCTGGAAGGATTTTTGAGTCGGTCTATCAGAATACGACCGCATCGGTTAAATCGCAGATTTTAGAGGCAGAAAATCGGTGTTATGACAGTTCCCACTCATTGGTATGGAGCAAGCATCTGTACGTGTGTCAGAATATAAGACGGGTCGCATTGTACGCGCAAGTCGAGAATCTACCATGTTTTCAGACAAATGAAAAGGCGATGGGAACTCCGAAATTGGCCTGATAATCAAAAGAGGAACGCCAATTTCTTACCTAAAACAACCAATTATTGGATATCAAAGGATTATCTTCCCTATTCGCTGTTTTTTCGCTAATCGCGTGAATAACAACAGGCACCTACAAGTTCAGCGGTAGATAGCACTTTCGATTTGGTCCAAACCGATAAATCTGGTATTCTAGTTAGATGTCGAAGCCTGCCGGTTTCGGCTCCCGCCCTGCCCAAAAATCGCCTTCCTTTAACTCCCTAAACCTGCACGATGTCTTGGATTCTTCCATCACGCGAGTTTTTACTGTCTGCGCTTTGCAGCCTAGTGATCATTATTTGCTCGAATATTGTGGCCACCGCGGAGAGCAATCCGGAGCTTTCAGATGAACAAGTCGAGTTTTTTGAGAGTAAAATTCGACCTGTCTTGGTGCAACAGTGTTACAGTTGCCATTCTGCCAAAGCGGGCGAACCTAAAGCTGGCTTGATGCTCGATAGCCGCCCTGCCATGCACACCGGCGGCGATAGTGGCCCCGCGGTCGTCCCTGGCGATATTGATGCCAGCTTGATCCTGGGCGCCATTCGCTACGATGATTTTGAGATGCCGCCGAAGGAAAAGTTGCCTGCGAAGGTGATCGCTGATTTTGAAAAATGGGTCAAGATGGGCGCACCTGATCCACGTGATCAAGTGGTTAGCCTTAGTGAATCCAATAAGTTTGAAGCGGCAAAGTCGTTTTGGTCTTTCCAACAACCTCAGCGTCATGCGATTCCAGAAGAGGCAGATCTGGCATGGGTTAAGAAACCAATCGATGGTTTCATTTCGGCCAAGATGTTAGCAGTAAAGTTAGCACCCAATCCAATGGCAGACCGGCGAACTTTGCTTCGCCGGTTGTCTTACGACCTGAAAGGCTTGCCGCCGAGTATGGAAGAGTTGAAACAGTTTCGAGAAGATGATTCACCTGTGGCTGTGGAACATTGGGTGGAAGATTATCTGAATTCACCCCAATTTGGAGAACGCTGGGCCCGGCTTTGGCTTGATATTTCGCACTATGGCGAAGATCAGGCCCATGTGGTTGGCAGCAATAACTCTCTGTTTTATCCGAATGCCTATCTTTATCGAGACTGGGTGATTCAAGCGATGAATGATGACATGCCGTTTGACGAATTTATCCGCTTGCAATTAGCGGCTGATCTGATGGAGACCGAGGAAGACCAGCAATTTGTTGCGTTAGGATTCTTGGGTCTTGGCCCCAAGTATTATCGCCGGAATGACCCTGAAGTAATGGCCGACGAATGGGAAGATCGCATCGATACGGTCAGCAGAGGACTGCTTGGATTAACGGTCGCCTGTGCCAGATGCCACGATCATAAATATGATCCGATTGCAACCGAAGACTATTATGCACTCGCTGGTATTTTCGCCAGCACGCAAATGTATAACTTGCCGCTCGATGATTCAAAAGAGCAGGGCAAGGATGGTCAGGCCAAAAATCCTAGCGATTCGTGGCACATCATTAAAGATGGAAAGCCCCAAGATATCAACGTACAGATTCGTGGAGTGGCAACCGACAAGGGGGCGATTGTCCCGCGACGTTTTCTTTCGATTCTTTCAGAAGACGAACCGCAACATTTCAAACAGGGCAGTGGTCGCTTGGAATTGGCAAATGCGATTGCTGATCGCAACAATCCACTGACCGCCCGAGTCTTTGTGAATCGCGTTTGGGGAGAACTATTCGGTCAGCCACTGGTAACCAGCACCAGCAACTTTGGCATGCTTGGCGATGCACCCAGCCATCAAGAGTTGCTTGATGACCTGAGCGTTCGTTTCATGGAGTCCGGCTGGTCATTGAAATGGTTAATACGAGAGATTGTGCTATCCAGCACGTATCAGCAAAGCAGCGAAGCCAGCAGTCAACAACTGGCGATTGATCCTGACAATAAGCTGTTGTCTCGCATGAATCGCCGTAAGTTAGACATTGAAAAGTGGCGAGACACCATTTTGTTTGTCGCTGACAATTTGGATGCAAACATCGGCGGAATGTCAATCAATCCTCAAGATGCGAAGCAAACCAAGCGGACTATTTATAGTAAAGTGAGCCGTTTAGAGTTAAATAAAATGCTAGCCATGTTTGATTTTCCTGATCCAAACTCTCATAGTTCTGGCCGAAATCAATCGACCACTCCACTACAAAAAATGTTTGTGCTCAACAGCCCTTTTATGGTAAGCCATGCCGATGCACTGGCGGCTCGAATCATTAGTCACTCTGGCCCCAAGACCAGTAGTGGCGTGACTTATGCCTACCAATTATTGTATGGGCGAAAACCATCGGTGCAAGAACTTGACCTGGGTATTAACTATTTGAGAGCCCCTGGCGAAGACGAAGAAAAACGTTGGCAGCAATACGCACAGATCTTGTTAGCCTCGAATGAACTGTTGTTCGTTGATTAATCATTAGACACAAAACACTCAACTTTGATTTGAAATTCGATCATGAATTTACCCATTGAATTATCACGCAGACAAATGTTGCAATCTGCCGGTGCAGGTTTTGGAATGCTGGGCTTAACGGGGGCTTTGCAAGCGGAGGATTCTCTGGGCCCGACAAACTTATCGGGCGGACTGCATCATGCAGCAAAGGCCAAGCGGGTGATCTTTCTGTTCATGAATGGGGCGCCTTCGCATGTCGATACGTTTGACCCGAAGCCAAAATTGGCCGAGCACGAAGGCGAAGTGCCAGAAGGTCGGAACCGCGCGGCCGGCTATATGCCTTCGCCATTCAAGTTTGCTCCGCAAGGTGAGTCAGGCTTGGTGATGAGTGAACTCTTTCCTAACTTGGCCAAAAGGGCGGACGACCTTTGTGTGATTCGCTCGATGCACACCAATGTGCCGAACCATGAGCCGGGCCTGTTGATCATGCACTCCGGGCATCAACAACCAACACGCCCTTGCTTGGGAAGTTGGGCCTCGTATGGATTGGGTAGTGAGAATAAAAACCTGCCTTCATTCGTGGTGCTTTGCCCCGGACTGCCTGTGGTGGGTCCGCAGTTGTGGAATAGTTCCTTTCTACCAGGCGAGCATCAAGGCACCGTGGTCGATACGAACAACTTAGCGGTCGATAAGCTGATTGCGAACTTAAATCATCCTCGGCTTAGTCGTGATCAGCAACGTCACCAGTTGAACCTGCTGAACCAAATCAACAAACTGCATGCAGCGAAACGGGCGGAAGACGAACGACTGGAAGCACAAATCAACGCCATGCAATTGGCATTCAACATGCAGAAAGAAGCGAGTGAAGCGTTTGATTTAAACTTGGAACCAGAAAAAGTTCGCGACGAATACGGGCGTTCGGTCTTCGGGCAAAGTTGTTTACTGGCACGCCGTTTGGCCGAACGCGATGTTCGATTTATTCAGGTGTACTATGTCAGCAAGAGTGGCAAACAGCCTTGGGATACGCATACCAATAATAATGAAAAACATAAAACCCTGTGTGCCGATTCCGATAAAGCGACCGCTGCGCTGTTGACTGATCTGAAACAACGTGGCTTGTTGGAAGATACCCTGGTCGTTTGGGGCGGCGAGTTCGGACGAACCCCATACGCGCAGATGAACAAAGATAAGAAAAATGCGAAACTGGGCAGGCGCAGCCGCATAGACTGCCTCGCCTAGCTTCTGCTGTGATTCGTTTAGCTTGTCGAGAGCGGTCTTCACTGCTTCGATGT
>NVWB01000061.1 GCA_002733575.1 Blastopirellula sp.
ATTGCCAATAATCCATTGGCCAGTGCCTGACCAAACCGATGCGTTTGGTGCTCGGTATCCAAAGTTTGAGTCAACAGTCGTAATGCCTGAATAAACTCCGCTCTTGCCGAAAAGAAGGCCCCACGCTGGGCCAACGAAAAACCATGATCTGTCAGGCTCTGCGCTCTCCCACGAATCGCCTCTATCGCGTATGTACTCAACTGCCCTTCCAGCACAAGCTCTCGATTGGGGGCAGGTATTTGCTTGGACTGAAGGCTTGGAGTCACACCCTTTTCAGTAGCGAGATCTACTTGCGGTTCATTCAAAATTGATTTTGACTCAACCGCCGCATTCGATGCCGGACTATCTACCTCTTGCTGAGTTTCAAAGAATTCAGGGCCCTGGGGTTCTAAGTCAGAGGTGCCTACCAATGGCTGAGCATGCTGGGTTGGTACGGGGTACTCTTCGAATATCCCAGAAGCGATCACAGCATCCGACAGGCTCGGTTGAAGTGAGCGAGTCTGCCCAACAGGCGAAAACTTTCGAGGAAAATCGGTCATCAGGCGTGTATCAGTGCCTGAATTTGCAGGATTAGATTGTTGCTCGGTTGTTGAAGCCTGTTGACATCCACACAGGTTGCTCAATAGATAAGCAATCAACAATAAGCTGACAGTGTTGTAATTATCCTGAAATTTCATCCGTCTTCCATAACTCAGAAAATATAGCAACGACAATGATCGTTTAAAAACTGACTGAAACTATTCTTTGTGAGAGATCGACCGACACAACAGGCTCTATTGATTGAAACCCTACGAACAATTCCAACCGGAACAAAACAAAGTTGAAAAGACGGCATACTCGTTACGACACGACTTTGATTCAATGGCCATTTCGGATTTCACCTCCTCAATATCCGATTAATTTGTAATGCTAGAATAATCGTCAAAGTCAGTCCCCCTTAAGTTGAGAAGCCTAAGCTCTCCTCCTTAGGGTGCAATTATTCGCAGCGTATTTACCGCAGGTTTTTGCCTATTTGAATTAATATACAAACTATATTTCAATAGTAAAAACACACAAGAGAATATCTTGAACAGATGGTAAATTCACCACTAGACGATCACGTTTGCACACTTATAAATCTGAGTAGCTAATGAGTATCAATCAGCCTGTTGTTCTCGTAGTTGATGACGACCGAATCATTCTTCGTATCTTAAAAAAGATACTGGAGTCGAACGGTTACATCGTTCATTGCGCAGAGACATGCGATGAAGGTGCCAGAAAACTAGACGAAATCAAGCCGCACTTCTTAATTTCCGACTGGGAACTACCAGATGGCACAGGAATTGATCTGATTCGTTGGGCGAGAAACATCAAGACTCCGCACTACCTGTATGTCATGATGCTTACCGGGCATAGCGGGCATGAATCAACCGCCGAAGCCTTTGATGCTGGTGCCGATGATTTCGTCTCAAAGCCGATTGAAAATGTTGAGCTTTTAGCACGTTTACGCTCTGGTCTAAGAGTGCTAGACCTTGAATCCCGTCTTTCAGATCTGGCGAACAAAGACCCCTTAACCGACTTAAATACGCGAAGAATTTTCAACGAAATCGTACAAAAAGAATATCGTCGCTCACGCCGATATGTTTCGCCTTTGTCGTGCGTCATGTTTGACATTGATTTCTTCAAGAAAATCAACGATACCCACGGTCACCCTGCTGGCGATGCGGTATTGAAAGAGGTCGCCAGGACACTGAAAGAAATGGTGAGGGAAAGCGACATTTCATGCCGTTACGGTGGAGAAGAGTTCTGTGTTTTCCTGGCCAATACCAATCACGAACAAGCTGTCGCTTGGGCTGAGCGAATACGCGTTGCCATCTCAGAAATTCGAGTACAAGCTGATTCCGAAACCATTCAGATCACCTCTAGTTTCGGCGTTGCACAAATGTTGGCTGAAATGGAGGATGAATCAGAATTAATCGACTTGGCCGATCAATGTTTGCTGCGGGCAAAGAACAGCGGTCGAAATTGTGTTATCAACTTCAACCAGCTTCGAGAATCATTTGCCACAGGTGAAGGAGAGCATACCCAACTCTTCCTATCGGCAGTCGCAAGTGACTCGATGACTACAATCTTTGGTCCACTCACTTCTGATTCAAACATCGAAGATATTACAGAGTTCTTTCTCCAATTCAGAATTTCTTCAGCACCCGTCGTGGACGAAAATGGTTCACTTGTTGGAATCGTCTCCGAAAAAGATTTGATGAGCAATGTGGTTAAGAAAAATGCGCATCAAATCCCGATTCATGAGATTATGCGAACCAATGTGGTCACGTATGACATAAGTACCCCATTGATTGAAATATGGGAGTTTTTAAACCGCGTCACCATTCGCTCCGTGATCATCGTGAAAGATAACAAACCAGTTGGGTTCATTGGTCGTAGCAGTATTTTGCGTTGGTTTTCAAATTCCCTGTGGAAACAGGGATTTAGAAGTGAAGAACTATCTGTTGCTATGCAAAGTAATCTCCAACACACCGCTTCCAGCATTGCGACAGAAGCCGAGAAACTCAAAGAAGAACTTCTGCAAAAGGGCCAAGAAATCAGCCTGGGAACCTACATCGGCAGAACTTCTCGCATGCAAGAGTTGACCAACGATTTACTCTCTGCCTCATCCCGAATAAATCAACAATCAATGGCAATCGAACTGTCAGAAGACACGCAATAGTATTCGGATCACTCTGTTCCGATACGGCAATCTCAATTGTCACACAAAAAGACCCGATAGCTCCACTGGATCGTTTTCGGAAAGGGCTCCTGGTCGACACACGCATTGACTTCAAACCCCTGCTCGGTCGCAGGCATCTCTGTCGGCGGAAATTGATCATACAACACACGTTCAACAGCAATGCAGACCCCTTTGACTTGATATTTCCACCATATTTTATCACGGTCAAAATCAGGCAAAGGCTTGTCTTCTAACAAACAAGCATAGCGACTACAAATCGCAGATGGATGATCTTTCATGCGACAAGCAATATCAAACGTCACCGACACATCACTTGGGTCAGCATCTGCCGAGACAGACCAATGGCTGTCGCCCGCTTGACCTACCAGCAAAGCCATTTGTCGATCACCACGCTGCTCTACACTCGCATCTTGCAGCGGAGGACTAGTAGGCCACTCGGGATCAAAACCGCCTTCAATCGATACAAACAACGGCGTTAATTCTTCGCCTTGCACCAACGAGATCACATGCCCGAAGCGATCTTTGTGCCAGGTGAACCCTACAAACAGCCCCACGCCATCTTTGTTAATGGCTTCGATGGAGTGCGATTTACCGATATTTGTATTGTCTGTCATGATTCGTCTTTTAAAATCTTATCGATTAGAAACTGTAACTTAAGAGTCAGACGTCTGGCCCACTCGCCAGCGAAGATACGACTCAAAAAAACCATTCAAGTCACCATCCAACACCGATTGAAAATTGCCCACATAGTGGCCAGTCCGAGAGTCTTTCACACGCTGATCAGGGTGCAAAAAGTAATTTCGAATCTGTGAACCAAATCCAACCTTTGCCTGAGTCTTGTACTTTTCTGACTGTTCCGCTTCTCGTTTATCTTCTTCCAATCTGGCCAACTTGGCACGTAACATCTTCCAAGCAGTTGCTCTGTTTTTATGTTGGCTTCGATCAGACTGGCATTGCACTACTGAGTTCGTCGGAATATGCGTCAAGCGAATCGCACTATCGGTTTTGTTCACGTGTTGACCACCTGCCCCGGATGCACGATAGGTATCCGTTCGCACATCGGATTCATCAATATCAACTTCCACACTATCAGCAATCTCAGGCGACACATCAACCGCAGCAAAGCTTGTCTGCCGCTTCCCTTCAGAATTGAAAGGGCTAATCCGTACTAAACGGTGAATGCCCGATTCGCCTTTGAGATAACCATAAGCCATCGGTCCGCGAATCGAAAACACGGCACTGTTAATACCCGCCTCTTCGTTGTCGGAGCGATCAGTTAGGCTAAAACTATAATCATTTTTCTGAGCCCAAAGCGTATACATACGCAATAACATTTCTGCCCAATCGTTGGCATCCGTTCCCCCATCTCTTGCATAAATTGAGATGATGGCACCACAATCATCATGTCGGCCATCAAGCAGTGCTTTTAGCTCAAGATCGTCTAGCTGTTTTTCAAGACGTTTAATTTCAGACGAGACTTCATCCGCAAACGAATCATCCTCTTCCGCCATCTCGATCATCGCATTGAGATCTTCACAGGCCGAAAGATTTTTCTCCAACGGCTCCAGAACGGCTTTAAGCGATTTTAGCTTTCCAACGGTTTCTTGTGCTTTTTCTTGATTATTCCAAAAGCCTGGGTCCGCCATTTCGGCTTCAATTCCCTGCAAGCTCACCCGCTTTGCCTCATAGCCAATGCTGTCCTGAAGCTGCGTCAGACGCCGACTAATCGCCGATGCACGATCCAAGACTTCACGTTCCATGTTGTAACTCCATTACCCTCAAAACACCAAAACAACCAAGCAAACATCACATTGTACCCAATCAACTACCACCTGACGAGGCAGGCAGAAACCCAGTTATAAACCCTCCGAGCCGTGTCGGATTAAAAATCAAATCCGCCTAAATTCAAGGGCCCTGTTTTAGATTGTCGCTTGTTTAAGAAATGAAATCGACATCCGGGCGGCTGGCGAGCAGCCACCCTACGAGATTTACCTGGCTTAAAACCGAATAAAACATTGGTCAGAATGGGATGGTCGTGCCAGCTGAACTACAAGGAATTACTCCCCAAAGTGAACTCTCGCACCTAGTTTCTTTAGAGCCGCGATTTGTTTCGATTGGGCTTCTTTGCTCAACGGGTTGCCGCTTAGATAAACTTTCCAAAACGGGGCGAAGTTCATGTCTTCGGCGGCGTCTTTTTGGGCCATGGTAACCAGCACTGCAAGGTCTTTGATCTGATTGCCATCGAGCATCAGGTAATTCAGTCGGGCCAAATCTTTCAAAGGGGCCAAGTCGCTGATTTTGTTTTCGCGTAGATCAAGTGATTCAACTTTCGTCAAACCGGCGAGTGGTTTGAGATTGGTCAGTTCGTTGCCTTTGAGGTAGAGTGACCAGAGTTTGTTGAAATTCTTCAGCGGGCTGACGTCTTTGATCTTGTTATCGGCCAAGTAGAGTGAGTTGACTTTTTCTAACTTGGCAATCGGTTTAAGGTCCGTAATTTGATTGCCATCCAGCTTGAGATATTGCATGCCGGCTAAGTTGGCCAGGGGAGCCAAATCTTTCACTTTGTTGTTGGCCAAGTCTAGAGACTGCAAGCGGCTCAGTTCTTTCAATGGGCTCAAATCGCTGATCTCATTGCCTGAGATACGTAGTTCGGCCAAACTTTTACAGTGTTCTAAGCCGACTAGATTTTTGATTTTTAAATTCGTTGCGGTAATCGTCGAGATGTTTTTTACATCGTCCGCAGTCAGCATTTCTTTGTTGTTCCGTTTGGCAAATACGGAACGGCGAACGGCCTTTTCTAACGCGGCATCGGTAAAGATCGGCTCTGGCTTTTTGGGCACAGGTTTCGGTGCTGGTTTCTTTTTCTCTTCGGCCGGTTTCTTGGTCGCTTCTTTTTTCGGGGTAGGCTTTTTAGGCACTGGATTTTTAGGATCAACCTTCTTTGGTTCAACTTTTTTGGCAACTGGTTTGGGCTTGGCCTTGACTGGATCTGCTTTTTTCTCGGCAGGTTTTGGTTCTGCGGGTTTCGATTCTGCTTTGACGGGCTCTTTTTTCTTGTCCGCAGCCTTAGGCTCTGGCTTAGCAGGTTCTTTCTTTTCTACGGCATCCTCTTTTTCCTTCGTTTCTTCAGCCGAAGCACCTGAAATTAGAAATCCGCTGAGAATCAATAGAACGGTGAGAAAGCTAAGGCGTTGGATAATCATGCGAATTCTGAGCCGATAAAATAGGTGGATTGAAAATTGGATAGATGCACCCATTTTACGAAATTTTGAACTGAGTTGTACACCAGACACGAAATTCGTTATTTTTTAAGTAGATTTCCGAAAAATGATGCTTCTCTTTCCCCCGATTGGGTACCTGAGTGTGAAGAAATTACTAATCACAGCGTTTGAACCGTATGGCAATTGGAGCACGAATGTCTCGCAGTTGATTGTGCAGCAACTAGTAGAACGGGCCAGCGACCTGCCCCCATTCCGGTCAATTGTTCTTCCTGTAGAATACTGTGAGTGCTATCAGCAACTTACCGAAACACTCACCGAACCTTGGGGCTTTATGTTGCATTTAGGCCAGTCACCTGGTTCAACTGTGATAGCCCTAGAGCAGTTTGCGATCAACCAGAAGTCAATTGAAACAGAACCAGCGGAATTAGACGAATCTGGGCCCGCCGCTTTTCGCAGTCGTTTACCGCTTGAGCAGTGGTCAACCAAAATTCAGGAAAACGACATCCCCTGCGAAGTCAGTTGCCACGCTGGCACCTATTTGTGTAACGCGGTCTATTATTGGAGTAGCCAAGCAGCCGAACAAACGGGCAACCCAGCTAGTAGCTTGTTCGTGCATGTTCCCTTTGCGACAGAACAGATTATGTCAATTCCAGGGAAAACGCCGGCATCGTTGCCGATAAACATGCTGGCCGATGCGGTTGTGATATTGTTGAATGAGATTTCTCAACTGGAAAACAGCGAAGTTAATCTGGCCTAAATCTCTAGCCCTTATCAACAATCGCTTTCCACAACCTTGGTGGCGAGATCGGTAGTTCGGTCAAGTGTAAACCACAGGCGTTATTCACCGCGTCAACAATGGCAGCCGGGGGCGGAACGATGGGTGTTTCGCCCACGCCGCGAACACCAAACGGATGATCAGGGTTGGGGACTTCTACAATAATCGTGTCGATCATCGGCACATCTAAACAGGTCGGCATGCGATAATCGAGGAACGAATTGTTGGCCATTTGACCGTTGTCGTCCCAGAAGTATTCTTCGTTCAAAGCCCAACCAATTCCTTGGACAACGCCGCCTTGCATTTGTCCTTCAACATAGCTCGGGTGAATGGCTTTGCCGGCATCTTGAATGGCCGTGTAGCGGAGGACTTCGACTTTACCTGTTTCAGGGTCGACTTTGACATCGGCCAAGTGAAGACCGAACCCATTGGTTGAAACGTCTTTGGAGATCGAAGCTTGGCCAACCACGGGATTACCGGTCTCTGGAATCCGGGCCGCCAGTTCTTTAAATGTGAGTGATTCGGTTTTATGGCTATAGGTGCCGTTGTCTTCGTTTACATCATCCGCTTCGCAGTCCCAGAGAACTGCGGCTCTGGCTTTCATCTTGTCGATCAGCAGCAGCCCTACTTTATGGGCCGCTAGCCCGGTGGCGAATGTGGTTCGTGAGCCACCAGTGACATCGGTGTAGCCAATGCTGTCGGTGTCTACGACTTTGGGATTTACGTCTAATGCTCCGATGCCTAGAGTCTCGGCAAGCTGCATGGCGATGGATACTCTGGAACCGCCGATATCGGTTGAGCCTTCGAGCAGGTTGACTGATCCATCATTGTTGACCGTGGCGCTCACGCTTGATTTGAGACCGATGTTGAACCAAAATCCGGCCGCAATTCCACGCCCGGTGTTTTCGCCTTCGAGCGGAGTCTTCCAGTGGTCGCTATTTTTAGCGGCGTCTAAACATTCCAGAAAACCGACACGAGGATAGACGGGTCCATCAACGCGGCGAGTGCCTTCTTCGGCTGCATTTTTGATGCGGAATTCTAGCGGATCAATGCCCAGTTTTTCGGCCAGTTCATTGATGATACCTTCACAGGCAAACGCGGCTTGTGTGGCGCCAGGGGCACGATACGGCTGGGTCTTTGGTTTATTGAGGCAGACGTCATAGCCATCGACGACAGCATTTTCGAGTTTATAACAACTAAAAATACACATGCAGCCAGGGCCAATCATGCCGCCAGGGTACGCGCCGGCATCATACGCTAGCCAGGCTTGCCCTGCGGTGAGTGTGCCATCTTTTTTGGCTCCTAGCTTTACGCGAATAAACGAACCAGGTGTTGGGCCTGTGGCTTCAAAAACTTCATCGCGTTGCATCCACATCTTGACTGGCTTGCCACATTTGCGGCTAAGGATTGCCGCCACTGGCTCTAGGTAAACGGGTATCTTGCCACCAAAGCCGCCACCAATTTCACATGGGGTGACCGTGACTTTGGAAACCGGCATCTGCAATAATTCAGCCGTTTGTTGTCTGGCGGTGAATGCACCTTGCGTTGAGGTCCAAATTTTGAGTTGACCATCTTCGTTCCACAATGCGGAAGCAACTTGGGGTTCGATATAGCCTTGATGCACACTAGCGGTTTTGAATTCTCGCTCGATCACTAAATCGGCATCGGCAAATCCTTTTTCGATATCGCCAGTTTCAAAGTGTAAATGCGTGGCAATGTTGGTCGGCTTGTCACCTTTTTCGCCCATTGAATCGGTACGCAGATCCTCGTGCAATAAAGGCGCATCATCCTTCATCGCATCCATGACCCAAGTGGTACTGGCAAGCACTTCGTATTTGACTTCGATTTTGGCCAGTGCTTCTTCCGCCTGATGGATGGTTCGGGCGGCTACTGCGGCAACCGCGTGCCCTTTGTAAAGCACTTTATCGCGGGCCATGCAGTTGGCACTCAAGTCAGCCAAGTTGACTGACCCTTCGCCCAAGTTGGCGATTTTATCTTCCAAGTCAGGCCAGTCTACGCCGGTGCAGATGGCCAGAACGCCTTTGCTTGCTTCCGCAGCGGATGTGTCAATCGAAACAATCTTTGCATGGGCATGAGGGCTACGCAGTACCTTGCCGTAGACCATGCCGGGCAAGTGGAAGTCGGCCCCGTAAATGGCGCGGCCAGTGACTTTGTCAGCACCATCATGGCGAACTGGTCGCGTGCCGATGACGTTGTATTTTTTATCGCTGTATGAAATTGGTGAATTCGTGCTCATTTCATTCCCCTTCGCTTATATTCCGCTTTACTTATTTAGAAGTTTGCATCTGCTGGGCAGCCGCTTGAACGGCTCGCACAATTTTGTCGTAGCCAGTGCAGCGACATAAATTGCCGGCAAGTTCAAAACGAATTTGTTCTTCGCTAGGGTCAGGGTTCTTTTCTAACAATGCCTTGGCAGTGACTAAGAAACCTGGTGTGCAGATGCCACATTGCAGTGCGGCCCCTTCTAAGAAACAGTTTTGTAGAGGATGCAATTCGCCAGAATTTGCGATGCCCTCCACCGTTTCCACTTCGGTTTGATCGGCTTCTACCGCAAGCACCAAGCAACTGTTGACTGGCAGCCCATCCATTAGCACGCTACAAGATCCACAGTTGCCGTTGTTGCAACCTTCTTTTGTACCAGTCAGTTGAACTCCATCACGCAGCACTTCCAGCAAGCTTTGTCGAGGTTCGCACAACAAGTCATGTTGGTCGCCGTTGATTGTGACTGATATCTGCACCTTTTTGGCCACGTCGATATCCTTTTCGATTAGTTGGTTCTTTGAAGTCGATTAATTTGACTGTTGTATATCTGACTGTGTAAATTAGCCGTTATTTGCAGTTGCTCGTTCGATTGCAATGGCCAGTGTTCGCTTGGTTAGCACTGTGGCTAAATTCTTACGGAACTCGACCGTGCCACGCATGTCGCTAATGGGTGTGGCTTCTTCTGCCGCCAGTTTGCCTGCTTCTGCAAACAGTTCTTCACTAGGCTGCTTGCCGATTAAGTGGGAAGCCGCTTTACGGGCTTGAATAACCGTAGGTCCGACTGCGCCCATGGCGATACGGGCCTTGCTGATATTTCCTGAATCATCGAGTTCCACAAACGAAGCAACGCCGACCACTGCGATATCCATCTCGTTTCGCGGAATAAATCGTTGATAGGCACAACCTGTTTTGGCCGGTTCGCCGGGCAATACAATTGCTACTAGGAGATCACCGGTCTGTAGAACATTTTTGCCGGGGCCTGTGCAGAACTCGGCTACTGGGATGTTGCGTCTTCCTGTTGGACCTGCAATTTCGGCCATCGCATCATAGGCAATCAACGCTGGCACGGAATCAGCCGCCGGAGATGAGTTGCACAAGTTACCGCCAATGGAAGCCCGACTTTGAATCTGCCAGCCACCGATAATTCGTGCGGCATCTGCCAAACCGGGAAACTTTTGCAGTAACTCGGCATTCTCATAGATTTTGAAGCATGGGGTACATGCGCCTAAATAGAGTCCACCGTCGGCAGTCCAAGAGAGCTCGTTGAGTTCCGGGATTTTTTTGATGTCGACAACCAGCTCAGCCTGTTTCAGGCCTTCGCGTAATTGCACAATCACATCAGTACCGCCTGCCAGTACCGAGGCTCTTTCGCCATATTCGGCCAAGTACGCAACCGCCTCGTCAACCGAGCCTGGTGCCATATAGTCAAAGTCTTGCAAGGTTCCGCTCCGTGAAACGACGCAGTTGAAATTATAAAAAGAAATGCGAAGCCGATGCTCCATTTCTATTATTGTACCGCTCTGATCAGCAGATACCAGAGTGCTGAGCGATTCGATAGATATACGGTACATGCTAGATAGATGACAAAGAAACGTCTTTTTGTTATCGAGATTGCAGTTAGGTACTGTCAGACTGTACAATCGTATGGATTCCGTAGGATAATGTCATACAACTTTCTGTGCAAAGTATTTCCCCTTATGAGTAGAACGACCTTGATACGATTATTTTCACTGACTAAATGTTTATATATGGGTTTAGTACTATTCCTACTAATGTGCTTATTTGCAAGCTCTGCTGTTGCAAGCGGACCAATTGCTGCAAGCTCGTCCGATGAAATCGGCCAGCCACAGCATTTGACGATGATGATTGTCTATACGTTGGTGGCTCTCGGATTCTCGTTTTTATGCTCGGTGGCGGAAGCAGTGATCCTGAGTGTCTCTCCGGCCTATATTGCCAGCTTGAAAAACAGCGGGAAGGTTAAGCAGGCGGCACAACTCGATAAAGTGAAGTCGAAAATAGACCGTTCGCTGGCTGCAATTCTGACCCTAAATACGATTGCCCATACCGTAGGAGCAGGCGGGGCAGGTGCGGAAGCGGCTGCGTACTTTGGTGATGAATATGTGGGCGTGGCAATGGCCGTATTAACCTTGCTGATTCTGTTTATCTCAGAGATTATCCCCAAAACACTCGGCGCCACCTACTGGCGTTCCTTGAGCGGAATCACAGCACAGTTTATTCAGTTTCTGACCTATGCACTATTTCCGCTGATCTTTGTTTCCGAGATCATCACTAAACTAATCTCTGGTGGACATGGTCACAATACTTTTAATCGCGATGAATTTACGGCTCAAGTCGATGTGGGCGAAGAAGCGGGTCAGTTAGATGCCACCGAGTCGCGTATTCTCAAAAACCTGCTTAGATTTCCTGAACTGGTCGCCGAAGACATTATGACGCCGCGTACGGTGGTGTTTGCCTTGCAGCAAGACATGACCATTGAGCAAGTCAATGCGGAACATCCAGAAATCAATTTCTCTCGCATTCCAATCTTTGCGAAGAACAAAGACGAAGTGACCGGCTTTGTATTGAAGACCGATATTTTATTAAAATCGGCCGCTGATGAGTTTCAGGCCACACTTAAAGAACTCGCTCGCCCGATCACTGCCACGTATGAAAATACGCCTTTGAGCCTGGTCTTAGAAAATGTCCTCGACAACCGGGAGCATATTTTATTAGTCACCGACGAGCATGGGGGCCTCGAAGGCGTGGTTACGCTTGAAGATGTGGTTGAAACCTTGATTGGAATTGAAATTGTAGACGAGGCCGACACCATCGATGACATGCGAAAGCTGGCCCGTGAAAAATGGGAAGCACGCATGAAGAATGTCGGAGTTGATGTACGGAACGACGAAAACACGGATGCTTAAGAACAATTAAACAAGATAAATCTATCCGAATTGCGTGCAAACTATGTGCCATAAAAGCGCAACAAGGTGTGCATCTGATGTGCAAAAAGTGTGCAGCCGAATTTTCTTGAATTACTTTCGCTGATTCGATGTTTTAAAGCCCAAATCTCTATGGCAACCTCGGTAAGCTCGGATTAAAATTTATGTCTTTCCTTGCACACTTCCCACCTCTAGTGCCTGCTCTTCTGAAAGAAATCAGTCGAACTTCAGTCGAGTAGCCCACTAAGTTTCCCCAAAATTGTATAACAGCAATCCGTTTCTTTTATTATTAAAGTATGAATAAACAACCCAATCACAACTGGAACCCTCACTTATTAAGTGGAGACAAATTGCGTGAGTGGGCGCATGCTACTGCCGAAACGACCACAGTCAAGCGACTACTTACGAAGCGAACGGCAGATGCAGTCATCAAATTGGTCAATGAACTTCATGATGGAGCCCAGCATGCGATGGATGCTGGCCCGAACAATGCAGAGCGTGCCTGCCACAAAGGCTGCCCTGGTTGTTGTCACTCAATGATTTCAGTTACCGCCGTTGAAGTGTGTGCAATTGCTGACTGGATTCGTGAGAAAATGTCGAGTGAACAGGTGGATGGTATTCGCAAGCGTGCCGATGAAAATGCCAACTCCTCATCGGACTTGAACGTCCTGAAATTCAGCGAGGCCATGCTCTGGTGCCCGCTGCTCGATAGCGAAAAGTCGTGTTCGATTTACCCCGTACGTCCGATTGCCTGCCAAGCTTGGAACTCGCTTTCACTTGATGCCTGTCAAGATTGTTATCTAGACAATCATGCCGAAAAGAAAATACCACTAGATTCCCATGCCTATGAAGTAGGACAAGGCGTACGATCAGGATTCAAACGTGGACTTGAAGCACTAGGCCTAGACAGCAAATCCTATGAACTAAACAGTGCATTGGTGGTCGCAATCGACAACCCGGATGCGGCAGCGCGTTGGGCACAAGGTGAAGAGGTCTTTGAAGACTGTCACGTTGTTTAATGTCAGTTGATAAGTTGGAATCACTTAGCCCTTGAGTTGATCTTTCAACCAACAAATTTCTTTTGCAATTCCATCCGAGAGTTGTTCGTGTTGTAGTTCCGCAGGTAACACTCCCCAGGCATAGGTCTCAACTTCCCAGTGCCGAATTGATTGAATCAAATCACCAGCATTCAAGAGATCGAGAATATGGGACTGTGTGGTCTTCAGTTCGCCAAACTCTTGCAGGTAAATCGGCATGTGGAAATGTATCCGCCACATGCAATCGAGGTACTCTCCAGCTTCGGCCAATTTCAACAGATCAGGCAAATCATAATGCAACACGGTCTCGCCTGCTGGACTGCGGGTCGAAGTTTGGTGCATGTATTTATCTTCAGCAAACTGGCTTAATCGTTCTAGTGCAGCAGACTTTTCTTCGCTGCTCAGTGATTCAAAATCAACTTCAATCGCCGAGGAAACTTGCACCTTGCCGACTGCAATTCCGGCTGCTGCATATTTTTCTAGCACGGTTGACTGGTCTTCGAACATCACAGCCGCATGGCAAACATCATGGCAAACGCGAATGTAGCGGGCCATCATTTCTGCATCGTCTTGATTCATAAGATACGTTTTGAAAAACGCGATCATGTCGTCTGTGGTGTCGATCACACACCCTGGCTCTGGTTCAATACAAAGATAAATCAAACGGCCCGATTCTTTTTCGAGCGTCTCCAGATGACTGGCCAATTCCCGCAAATGGGCGGCAGCCGCTTGTAGCTTCTCTTCTTCAACCACAGGCTGCCCCCAAGTGATGGGCACCGTCGAGATCGAACCTTCATCGCCTGGCGGTAACAGACCATCGAGAATGGCGACCAAATCTAACGTGTAATCAAGCCGTTCACGCTGCATCCAAGTCGGCTTGTAAACTTCGAGCTTAACCACCTCTTGGTGAAAGTCTCCATAAGGAAACCCGTTCAGCGTATAAGGCATTAACTGGTTGTCAGAGAGCCATGCCCGAAACTCGGCGACTCCATTTTCGGTTGCTCGCAAACTTCGAGCAGCTTCCGCCGAGAGCCAGAGCCCTACGCCAATGGGTTGATCTGCAGAAACGAGCTGTCGAACTCGCACGGCATGTTCTTGAAGATTGGCCCGTGTTTGCTCTAGCGTTACGCCAGCGTGTACATTCGTACAATAACCAATCCATTGTGGAACCGACATGTTTCATCTTACCTATCTGAGAGAAAATCGCGTTGTTCGAGAGCCATTAATCGTACCAAGGATAGGAACGCCTGACGAGTAGCGAACTGTTACGGGGACGTCCGCGAAGCCTGATTTGGCTTCAATAAAAAGCATAATGGAATCACACAAAGTGTTCGCAATACCCAGGCAAATACAAAGTACAGCGTAAAAGAAGAAGGCGTAGTTCTGAAATCACCTGGGACGAAGTAATTACTCAAATAGCCGCCGAGAATTGCAGCAATTCCAAATGCTACGCCAGTCACGGCGAAGTAACCTGCTACGTTATTGGCCGAATGTTGTGAGTCCGAATAATTCAGAATAATCGTTGGCAAGCATATATTGAGCACTGCATACGATATCCAAACGACATAGGCCATCACTACCCCAGCTGTGCCGAAAACAAATAACAACGGACCAAACGCCACTGCAACTTGGGCGGCTATCATGATGTTTTTACAGCCATGTTGATCTACATATCTACCAATGGCAGGGCTGACCGCCGACTGCCCGAATCGCATTAAGGCTGGAATCCCTAATAAGAGAATCAAGGTGAACCCTAAAGTTTTATAGAGATACAAAAACATCAGTGAAGACGAGAGCCCATTGGCGGTTGAAAAACAAAGCCCATAAATCATCAGCCGGCGCATATTGGGTTGAGTTAGTGGCGAGAGGAAATCATACCAAGATGTTGCCTTTGGCTTTAATCTTGAAAAATCAGGCATCCAAATTAATGGATCGATAGCGACGATCATTAAAATTGCTCCGACAACGGCCAAGTAGCAATAAATTTCCCAACGCTCAGCAACAGGATAACTTTGGCGAAACCAGTGATTTATGCTTCCCGCCATCAACAATCCGATTAACTGACCAGCAGATAACCATCGCTGGCGAGTTCCAATAAATCGCCCGCGAATCTTCGGCGGAAACAAATCAGCATACCAGTCCCAAAGTGCCACGGTTCCCAAGTATTGAAACAGGTGATAAACAGACCAACAGACGATTAGTGCAATCAAAGAAGCTTGCCTACTAGGGAGCAGTCCCGGTAAGCAAAGTGGCGGCAGTATACCCAGCACAAGAGCGGAGACAAGATAGCAAAGAACACAGAACCACCGCCGGTTCCCGAATACTTGAATGAGTTGTGGAGCCGCAATCCTTAAGATCCCCACCAACTTCGGAGCCGCAATAATCCAAGCGATTCCACCAAATCCGGCTCCGAGCTCTAAAGCCAAAGACGAAATCAAGGCAGTGCTTGTCAGGCCATTTCCGAAAGCCCAGATTGTGGCATTCGCGTTGGCCAATCGAATCGCTTTTCGGCGATTCGGTTGCGTAGCGGAATGCAAATTGCTCATAGAGGGATGGCCGAATTCAGAGAGGTACTACTGACAACACAATCAGTAGTATAGCGGACCGCGACAAGGCAATCCACTGTTTGGTAATGGCCTATTTGGCAATGCCTATTTAACTTTCATTCCCGACATCTTATAGATGGCCCTGGTTTTACCACCGCCGCCTTTAAACTCCTCAATGTCAAACTGGCCTTCGACGGTAATCGGTCGCACGGTGAAGTCGATCCCTTTGCCTTCCATCCTAACTAAAACACAATCGTATAGTGCGGCACCGGGGCCGAAGCAACATTCGAGGTTATCGCGAACTAAGACAAATTCTGTGATGCCTCTTGGTTTAAAACCGGGCAAGATATACCCCCGCAAGCGAATTTTGGCCGTTTTTAGATCTTCAATTTTTTCTGGCAACATCTCACGATGAAATGGGGCATCTTTTTCTATGTCAAACTTGAGATCGTCGAACGTCAGGTCTTGTATCCCTTTCGGCTTTCTTGAGGTTGCCCGTATCGATACATTTTGGTCTGCACGTGCGATTTCAGTTGACGATAGAACTGTTGTCGTGTTCGAACCCTGCGCGGCATCACCATTTGTGCTGGTGGTATTCGTGGGATTCAACCCTGTCACAGGCGTTTCTGACTTGCACCCTGCCGTGATCATAAGAGCGAGCGTCAACAATAGGAAGTATCGATACGCCATGTGTGAATCGCCAAGTAAAGGGTGGGAAAGGAGGGAGCAACTTTAGTCGATATAATCGGCATCTAATTCGTAGTAGACACCTTTTAAATCATGTATCTGTTTTAACTGCTTGTTGATGGTTAGCTTACCACCTATCTTCCGTCGGTTCCAGGAGAAATCTACTTTGAGGTTGTTTTTTAGATGCACTTCTATCATATCTGTTATCTTGGGCTGGCCACCAAAGCAACAAGTATCGAAGTCTGGTACCAATACAAATCGCGTGAGCCCATTTTTTTTGTCATGTGGGTACACATAGCCTTTGACCAGAATTTGTTCGCCATCATACTTCCAAGCTCTTTCAGGCACAGGCGCTTTGCCGATCGCTTCGGTATCTGGTTGAAGTTCACCAAACTGCATCACGGTGTAGCCTTCGGGAATATCGACATACTCGTCGTAATAAAACCAGGAAGCCCCTGCGACCAGCGAAAACACCGAGAGAACCGTGCCTAAAATGGCAACAGGCTTTCCGCTGACGTGCTCCGCGTTTTTGGTCACACTGCTGATGGCGAACAGCCCGATGGCGATCCCACCCACGGCAATCGGCAACATGCTAATTGCCATTAATCCTAGCAGGCTGATCATTCCCAAAAACAAAGCAACCACGGCCACTGCACTTAAACTGCGGTACTGTTGATATTGGTGCGATGCGTCTTCGCTATTGATGTCTTGATCTGAAAAACTACTCATAATCGTTTACTAATGGTTGGGAATTGAAATAATAGGTTCGTGATAAATACGGACTGTCACAATCATAACCAGAGTCTAGCGTTAGACAATCGAGGAACTGGCTGGCGTATACAAAACACCCCATACGGCAAGCATTAATATCAAACCAATTCCGGCCGGGAGACCTAAGACATACGCCATTTCTGGTTCTTGCTTCGGGGTTAAATTCTTGACTGAATTCGCTAACGCAACATCTCCAGCAGTCGAGCGATGCGTTCGAGTCGAAACTTGTGCCTCGGCTGTATCGCCCGCTGCAACTTCCGCTTCATTAGGCAGCTCTGACCCAAAGAACGTAATCTCTTCTTCTGCTGAAACCAGGGCAACATCATCATCGATCAATACATTTTGTGCGGCGGCTATTTTCTCAGCATCTGCACGAGTTGGCACGCCAGAGTTACGGAAGGGGAAAAAGGTTTGAGCACGTTTCATGGCATCAGGGTCCACTTTTTCGAGCTCTATCAGATATTTTTTCGCTTCCGGTTTAGGACAGGCCATTAAGTAGCGAATCACGGGAACGCGTACCCAGCTTGAATCTTCATCCGCATTTTTAAACAGGGCAACCAGTTTGTCGGCCACGCTCCAATCTTCCCAGCGAGCCAAGTCAACAATAATCAAGTCGGCCAGCGAAGGTCGATCCAACATGTGATGCAAGCCAGCCAGTAATCGCTTGCGAGGAATCACATCGGTTTCGGTTCCATGAAAACGAATCGCCATGATTGCCGCGTACGTGTCCGCGTATTCGGCTTTTTTGTTTTTTAAGAACAATTCTTCAATTAATGTCATGCCATCGGAACCAGCCAGTGTCAGGTAACACCCAATCAAGGCATCAAGCCCTGCTTTTGATTTGCGGTCGGTACTACGCAGAAATCCTTCCAGGAATTTCAGGTCTTCTTCACCACCACAAACACCGAGCATCGTCAAATACAAGCGACGACGATTGGCAGGCAGTTCAGGGTCTTCGATCCAAGCAACCAATTGGTCGTGATTCATTTGTGGTTTTAGGTCGACCACCGAATCATAAGGTGCCTTGGCGAATTCATCATAAGCATCCCGGGCCAACATATCGTCTTTGTCTTCGAGGAAATTTTGGAAGAAGACCAAACGCTCTGCACCTTGCTTTGGTTGTTTTAACGCTTTGTGAATATAATCAATCGCTCGATCACTTAATAACGTAGGAGTCGACCACATCAACTGCGGTGGATCAGTTGCCATTAATAAGAACTGACGACCAAGGCGACCTTCGCCGTAGTACAACGATTCAATGAACTTCTTTTTGCCGAGATGCTCTTTGCCTTTAATCGTAGTCACGATTTCAAACTTGGCCTTCACACCGCCCAGGGCAGGGTCTTTGGGCTGTTGCGGCAGCGCGACCAATTTGGCAAATACCACCACATCCATCGAGTCAATTTCTTCGGTGAATGTCTGTGAAACCGCTGCACAAAACGGGCATGCCATGGCCGACTGCATCGAAGTGCCACACAACATGGCGAATAAAAGTAGACCTGTAATTACTTTAGTTTGCATTCTATAAATTCCCGTGATAGTTAAAATCGGGTAATTGGAATAGTCATTCTACGCTTACGTTAAACTAACTGTTATTTAACGCATTGGCTACATCGGTTTTGTACGCAGTGTAGGCAGGCAAAAAGCCGACGATGATCGCCAGCAATATCAGTCCTGGGATGATCAGGAACTCCGTACTTATCATTATCCCAAATGGAAGGTAGGCATCAAGCGCTTTTGAGCTGGGGGCGATGTCAAAAAAGCCAATAGCCACCCCGGTTTTTGCCTCAATGGTAGGGCCAAATGCTCCCAGCATCAAATGCCCGCCTATCCAGCCCAGCATACCACCACCGACCGAAAGGAGGATCGATTCGAGTAACACGATACCCATGACCGCTTTACGACTTGCACCCAAGGCCCGCATCACGGCAATATCGTGCTTGCGTTCACTCATCGAGTTGTAGATGCTAACCAAGATGGAAATCCCGGAAACAAAACAAATTATTATGGTCAACACCAATAAAACTGTCTTAATCGGGTCCACAATTACCTTAAACAGGGCAAAAATTTCCATGATCGGCTGCACCACTTGGGCCACATTGCCTTCGTTCACTTGATTCGTGATAGCGATAGGCGCAAACGGACTGGCGGTTTTAATCAAAATCGCGGTCACTTCGCGGTTTTTCAAAGGGAGCGGTTTTCGTTTGGCTTTTACCCCAGCTTCATTCTCTGAGGCAACAGCTTCTTCATCACCCTCGACCGGTTTCGAGTGATCAGCCATTAAGTAGAAACCTTCCATGTTCACAAACACGGCCCGATCATTTGGGGTTCCACTTGATTTTAGAATACCGACCAATATGAAAGGAGAGTCATCATGCACATCGGCGTTTTCGTCAGACGAACCATGTGTGGCGACAATTTTATCGCCGATCTTTAGACCTGTCTCATTGGCAACTATTGAACCGACAACCGCCTCGAAGTAGCCATTCTCTTCATTCCAGATTTCAAAATTGCGGCCCTCGGAAAAATCGTAGCCGGTGTTGTTCTCATAATCGAGAGTGATGTCGTCAAACAATTTGGGCAGCGTGCCAATCACGCGAAATCTTTTATAGTAGTCACCCAAGCAAACGGGAATCGCTAACGAAGTATCGCTGGCGTAATAACCGTCTTCAAGCTTGCCACGATTCTCGACGCTCATGTCTTTGAGTTCAGCCGCTTGTTGTTCGGCAGTTAGGAACTCTTGATAAAACGAATAGGGCAGATTCTCAACCGGCTCACTCAAATAGAAAACCGTGTTGAGTACCAGTTGCAGCTTGCCCCCTTTGGCACCTGCTATCAGGTCATAGCCCAAAGTGGAATTGTCCATGAACGATTTAGCAATCAATCCATGCACCGAAAGCACCGCGGTCACCAACAGCACACCAAGCGACATCGAAAAAGCGGTCAACGCCGAGGCGGTTCCGCGTTGCGTGATGTTTCGCCAAGCAATGGTCCATAAACTCATGCGACGTCCTTTGCTGGCTTGGCCAAACGATTGATATTTTCTAGTGGTTCAACTCGTTGAAACTGATCGGCCACTTCCACGGCATGCGTTACCATCACTAACGAGATCTCTTCTTCCTGACAGGATTCACGAATCAAATCAATAATCGCTTGTTGATTCGCAGGGTCAACATTCGCGGTCGGTTCATCGGCAAGTAATAAACGTGGTCGATTGGCCAAGGCTCGGGCCACAGCAACCCGCTGCTGTTCACCTACTGACAGTGATCGCGGTTTATGATCCATGCGATGTTCAAGTCCAACCCGCTCCAGCAAATGCCTGGCTCGATTGCGGTCGCTTGACTTACGCGTAAAGGTCATCCCTAGCATCACGTTTTCAAAGGCGGTAAAACCTGAAAGTAAGTTGAATGTTTGAAACACATAGCCCAGCTTTTCGGCCCGAAATTTATCGCGGCCTTCTTCACTCAACCGGCAAATATCCAGGCCATCGATTCTAACACTGCCGGAATCTGCCGTGCTGATGCCAGCGATGACTTGCAGCATCGTGGTTTTTCCGCATCCGCTACGACCAACAATCACCATTTGCTCGGCTGCTGCCACTTCAAATTTTGGAATATCCAAAATCGGCAGCGGGGCGCCGTTGGGCTGGGTATAGGACTTATGAATATCTTCAATCAGCAGCATATATATTGAGGGGTTAAAATAATGAGAACGGAATCTTTATCGGGCAAATCGCCGCTACAGCTACGGTCGCCTTTGATTTGTAGTAATTATGCCAGTAAACTGTTTGCCAGGGCCAGATCAACGTAAAGGGCTAATCTTATTGAACTTAAGGCCCATTCGCCTGTCTACCCTGTTACTGGCAATTTCAGTCTGATTTGTTGGTAAGTCGTGGCCATTAATCAGATTACGCAGGTGCTAGCGAGAAGGTTCGGTCGAATCTCACAATCAATCACAATCAATCACAATCAATCACGAGCCCTCATGGCGCGTGAGATATCTCGCCTGGCCGTGTCGCCCTTCAGTTTTTCCCGTTTATCGTGCGATTGACGACCTTTTGCGATCCCAATAAGCACCTTGGCTCGGCCATGTTTGAAATACATTTTAAGCGGAATCAACGAGAACCCTTTGTCTGTTGATTTTTGGGCGAATTTGATAATTTCTCGGCGATGCAGCAGCAATTTCCGCCGACGTCGCGGCTCATGATTCATAAAATCACTCGCATTGCCGTAAACTGGAATATCGCAGCCGACCAAGTACAACTCGTCTCCATCCAAGCGTGCGTACGCTTCGGCCAAGGTCACTTTGCCATCACGCAAGCTTTTGACCTCGCTGCCGAGTAGTTGAATCCCGCACTCTAAGGTCTCCAAGATTGCGTAATCATGGCGTGCCTTACGGTTTTCTCCGATGGTGCGTTCATTCTTATGTACCGAGTTCTTTTTCTTTTTGTTCTTCTTACCCATCGCTTCTTTTGCTATCTCATCACTAGCTACCGCTAGCTCTGCTCAATTGTTGTGTTGATTTTTTCTAAATTGATATTGCACCCAACGCAGCTTGCCAAGTCTGTTCGTTTTCTCGATAGACCTCGTAAAAACTAAGCAAAAATCGTTCAGTCTGACCTTTCCACAAACTCGTGCAGATGCTACTTTTCGCACCGCTGATTCAGGCAACTGATTCGATAATACTCATCAAATCATATTGATCTCACTTTAATAAAGTTAGCAAACACGTGATATATCAAGAGCCACCAACCATTGACTTTCACTACTTGGGTCTGATCGACTTTGATCTTTGCGTTAGTTTACAAAAACGCTTAGTTTACGAAGCACAAGGCTCAAGTGCTGCCCGGATTGTCTGTTTATTGGCCGAACACCCTAATATGATTAGTATCGGCCGGGCTGGTTCGCGCCAACATATCCGATTCACTCAAGCCGAGTTAGAGCTGCGTAATCTCGAAACTCGTTGGATTGGCCGTGGCGGAGCCTGCGTCATGCACACCCCAGGTCAATTGGCCATTTATCCGATTGTACCTTTAGAACAGTACAGTTGGACAGTTGGGGGTTACCTAGAAAAACTACAAAAAGGGCTGTTAGACGCCATCGAATCATTCGGCATCAACAGCGAAACACGCCCAGGACGCTATGGAGTTTGGGGACAATCTGGCTTATTAGCTTCTATTGGGGCCTCGGTACAAAACTGGGTGACAAGCCACGGAGCGTTCCTCAATGTCGATTCCCCACAGCATTTGCAGAGCCAAGTCGAGTCGAACCCCCCTGAATTAGCGTCTCCTGGCGATCATCCAATCATGGGAAGCCTAGTGGCTGAAAACGACAGTCCGGCTAGAATAGTGGAAGTAGCGAAAGTAGTCGCCAGCCATCTCGCCAACACGTTTGAGTGTAAGTATGGGAGCTGGCAACTCAATCACCCCCTGTTGCCAGAAATCACAGAGCAGACTATTGAACGACTTGCCAGAGCTTATTGAGCTTCCGATCATCAACGCCGATGATGCACCCAATCCCAATCGCAGACTTCCTCGTTGGCTCAAACGTAATGTCCCCTTAGGTGACCCTGGCCTGAAAACCACGCGGTTGCTGAAAGAACTCAATCTAGAAACCGTTTGCGATAACGCTCGCTGTCCGAACCGGATGGAATGCTATTCGCAAAACACGGCCACCTTCATGATTCTCGGCAATGTTTGTACCCGGGCATGCAGTTTCTGTTCGGTCATGCGGGGTGAACCCGATGTACTCTCTGACGATGAACCAGAACGCCTAGCTGAAGCCGCCCATCGACTAGGGCTCAAGCACGTCGTCATCACTTCGGTCACACGAGACGACTTGCCCGATGGCGGTGCCGAACACTATTACCGCTGTATCAAAGCGGTGCGAGAAAAAACGGGGGCCACCGTCGAAGTCTTAACGCCTGACTTTATCGAAAACAAAACCGCACTCGACCGCGTGATTGAAGCCGCGCCTGAAGTCTTCAATCATAATACCGAAACGGTACCTCGTTTGTACAAACGTGTACGCGGGCCCAAGTCAGAGTATAGTTGGACACTAGGGCTACTCAAACGAGTCAAAGAAATCTCTCCACAGATCAAAACCAAAAGCGGGCTGATGCTCGGGCTCGGTGAAACTCACGAAGAAATCTTCGATACCCTGGCCGACCTGCGTGATGTCGACTGCGACTTCCTTACCCTGGGTCAGTATCTTCAACCTGATCAACAAAAATACTTGCCCGTAGTCCGGTATCTCCCGCCGGAAGAGTTCGACTTCCTCGGCGAAAAAGCCCGGCAACTCGGCTTCAAAAAAGTAGCCAGCGGCCCATTTGTAAGAAGCAGTTACCACGCCCGAGAGATGGCCGAAACCGATATCACATAAGCCCGGCGTTTGCGCCTGGGTGCCATGCTTTCGCGCTTTCGCGTAAGCATGTTTTTGAAGTTGCGTAGGATGGATGGTCTCTAAATGGCCGTTCGCCCATTCGATAAAATTGAACATAAATCACTCGATCGATTAAAAATGCCCGGCCAGCCGCCATCCATCTGTCTATCCGACGAGAATTTGCAATTGCAAAAATAGCTGATAGGATTGACGGCTCGATTTTATTCCCCCACCCTCAAATTCAGTGACAACCATGAGCCAGCCGAATACCCATCAAACGATTATCGTACAAGCACCTCCCAGCAATGGGTTGGGGATCGCAGGCTTTGTGATTTCCCTGATCAGCTTTCTCAGTTGTGGTTTACTTGGTCCTGTTGGATTGTTTTTCTCGTGTTTGGGTCTGCTGAAGGAACCACGTGGCTTTGCCATTGCTGGCGTGATTCTCGGGGCACTCAGTTCCGCTTGGCTGTTCCTGGGTGGCTGGCTGCTGGTAATGTTGATTCTAGGATTTGGCGCCGCGGTCACCGCCGGTACGCAGGCGTTGGAATTGGAAATGTTGGAAATAGATATGGATATCGCCCGTATTACGATTGTGCAAAGTCATAACGAGACTTCGGTGTTGCCTGGCGATGCGGAAGGCACGGCTTTGATTCAGTCAGAAAACCCAGTGATCACACAAGACATGAGTTACCAACGACTTGACGAAATCAGCTTTCGCATCACTGGAGCTGGCGTTGATGGGGAGTTAGGAACCGCCGATGATCTACAAGAAACGTATCAAGTCAGCGAGATACCATCTATTGAAGAGGAAGTGAGAAACCTAGTGGAACCCGCAGGTGAACCGATTCGCTTGCAGCCAGAAAAGCCAGCCGCAACCAAAGATGATGACCTGTTTCCATTAGGTTCACCAGTGAAGGACACAGCCCCATCCAATGAATCAGATGACGCTGATCCGGCAGACACCAATCTCAACTTGCCTGGCAGTTTCCAGCAAAAGACCGACCCGATCTCACAAGACACCCAAGCATTCAGCGGGCTGGCCAGCCACACGTTTGCCGATGTCAGTGGCGAACATAAAATCGAAGCGGTGTTGCTTGGCTTTGACGGCAAACAGGTCACACTAAAAAAAGCCGACGGTGAAGAAGTTGTGTTGCCGATCACGCAGTTGTCGGTGGAAGATCGGAATTACATTCGCGGCGAAGCGAAGCGGCTGCGCGAGGCGGAGTGAAGTAGGATGGATGGTCTCTAAAAAGCCGCTGGCCCATTCGATGAAATTGAACACAAATCACTCGATCAATTAAAAATGCCCGGCCTACCGCCATCCATCCGGATATCCGGTTTACTTCCCAAACTGGTGCCATGCCCTTGCGCTTTCGCGTGGGCATGCTTTTGAAGTTTTTGTAGGTTGACTACACGCCAGCCGACTTTAGAGCATTCTTAAAGATAGCGTCCCGAGTATTCACCTATGGATGGGACAAATGGCTTTCAGGTTCTCCGGTTCTTTCTAATCTCTTCCCTCTTGCAATGCGTCAGATTGAATTTATTTTCAGTCCCGAAAGGGACGACATCGTGTAGCCAGGGGATTTATCCTTGTCATTACCCAAGTTTTGGGTTGTCATATGTGTCCAACTAGTTTCATTCCGTCAAGGAGGCCCTGCATTTTCTGGTAGC
>NVWB01000002.1 GCA_002733575.1 Blastopirellula sp.
TCAAAGTAGCTGCAGCAATTTTCCGAACTCTTTCATCTTCATCCGTCAAGGCCTCTATCAAATAAGGAACTGCTTCTTTGGGCACAGGACTGACATCACCCAAGGAATAAGCGGCAGACAATCGGACTCTCCCAGCTTCATCTTGCAATGCAGTGATCAATGCAGGAACGACTTCTTTAGTCCACGAGTTCGAGTGCTCACCCAACGCACTTGCAGCGGCGCTTCGAATGCGTTCATCTTCATATTTCAACGCCTCTAACAAGAAGGGGTTGGCCACAGGGCCGATTTCGCCCAGAGCTCTCACTGCCTGAGTTCTCCCAAGATGTTCTTCATCTTTTGCAATTGCGATCAGGGAAGGGACGAGGTCTCTGGGGGTTGCTGGACCGATTTCTCCTAAGGCTCTCACGACAGCATTTCGGACGCGCTCACGTTTATCCCCCAAAGCTTCTAACAGAGCAGGTGCAGTCTGTTTGGTTACTGGTCCAATATCGCGTAAGGCCCATGCAGCAGCAGATGCGACATCTGATTGATGATCCTTTAAAGCTGCAAGCAGGGCAGGCACCGCTTTTTTGGCTTTTGGACCGATCCGACCTAAAGCTTTCGCAGCAGCTACGCGGTCGGTTCTCATCCCCGATTCAAGGGTCTCGATCCACAGGGTGACAGTCTTGTCTTTATAGGTGGCTTCAGGCCCAATATCACAACCGATCAACGTGATGCTGATAAATAACGCTATAAAGACTTTTCCGAAGCGTATCATTGGGTGACTCTCTCTAGAAAGCAGCGATGGTTGTAGAAGTTATTACCAACAGTCAATTGTTATACGACAGCCTCCCCCTGAAAGCAAGCTGTTTGTTGCTGGGGGCTCCTCTTGTGTCCGTTTTCAATATGTAGAGCATATTGTGGAAAGCTGTAGTATTAGAACCCGGTCTAACCTCTGATCGACTAGCGTCGACCCCGACGTCGTTTTGAATATGCGTATTCCAGTGGACGGCAGTCTCCAAAACCAACATCGCGGCCACCCAGATCCGCATTTACTTCCTACCGGCAACGGCTGACACTGACAAAACTAACACAACCAACAGCCCTTTCTGGGTGCCACTGGCTTCGCCAGTGTGAAGCGTGATTGGAGATTGAATTGCTGCTTGGATTGACCGTCGTAGGGTGGCTGCCTTTTTGGACCAGCCGCCTGTTTGTGGGCGTAGCATCGTTGAAAAGTTTTCCCTGAAAATTCATCTCGCTTTCATTCTAAAAAGACAACCGTTCAGCGAGTTCCAACGAACTTGGTTGATGCCGTGATTTAGATCGTTTCTCTTTGATGAAATAAAATCAATATCCGGGCGGCTGGCCTAAAAAAGGCAGCCACCCTACGAGCTATTGAACTGATCCAAAGCATGCCCACGCGAAAGCGCGAGGGCATGGCACCATGGTTTCAATAATACACCCGGGCGGGCCTTACATTTGTTTTGTAAATTGGACCAGAGTTCGGTTCTTATTTTCAACACAAAGCAGAAAGATTATCGATGTGGTATCATGGCTTCAAGCACTGTCAAACAAGCAGCATTAGAGCGATTCTACCGGGGGGAAAGGTGGTTGTTTTCACTGGTTTGAAATGTGCGATTTGCGAATTTATCCATGGATGTTTTTTTATCCAATGGACAAATTATAGAGATATGACCGTGGGCAAGATTGAGAATTTCCCTAAGTCGTTTGACGATGGCACTTACAACGACACAAAAAACCAACCAACCACCAGCCATCCAATAAAAGACGAATTGAAAATTTATCCATCGGACAAAATGGCCGCACCAGAGGGGTTTTCTGAAAAACTTATCCAGTGGATAAATGCCCAGACTAGCCAGTGGAACTGCCCCTTACCGGCGAACTCGCTTGTATCGAATGTTACACCCAATGGCAATCGTTTCTGTTGTCTTCGGCAATTCGCCTTTTAATCCGGCATTGATGGCAAGTTGAATGTAGTTGGTTTTCACCTTGCTGGCATCGGTGCTGTCGTCCATGGCGCCCATGTAAATGACTGTGCGTTTTTGGTCGAGTACGAAGAACTCAGGCGTTCTTATGGCCCCGATTTTTCTGCCGGTGTCTTGGGATTCGTCGTAGAGATAGGGGAAGTTGAACTTCTTTTCAGTGGCCCTGTCTTGCATGGCTTCGAGCGAATCTTCTGGCACTTTGTTGCAGTTGATGGCAACGACCGCCACTTTACTCTCTTTGCCCGAGTATTTTTTCGCCAGGGCAATCAGGCGGTCTTCGTAATCAACCGAATACGGGCAGCTATTGCAGGTGAACGCCAACACGATCAGTTGCTTGTCTTTCAGGTCAGCAAGTGAGTGCGTTTTGCCATCGACGCCAGGCAGGTTTTCCCAGACGGGTGCCTTATCGCCAATTTCGATTTCCGGGTTGAACTCACCTGCTACGCCACTTGAATAAAAAAAAAAGATCAGCGAGAACAGTAAAGATAATGTAATAAATTGCCAATAGTTCATAGGGTGTTCCTTACTTTTGCACGCGATACAGGGCTGAATCGGTTCGCAAGATGATGTTGCTGTCTAGCACAACTGGCGTGGCCATGATTTGGCCGTCGAGCATATTGGTTGCGATTTCCTCATACTCTGTGCCGGGTTTGATCACGGTGGTTTTTCCTTCTTCGCTGCAGAAGAAAATTTTGCCATCAGCAAAAACTGGCGAAGCCGAGTAGTTGCCTGACATACGCTCGGCCCAATGGATGTCGCCTGTTTTTAGATCAACACACGTGGCGATTCCTTTTTCGGAAATCATGTACAATTCATTGCCTGCGATGACCGGTGAAGTCTTATTCGGCACCTGTTTTCTCATCGTCCAGTTCGCATGGCTGTCGGTCACATCGCCCGCACCATCGACGCGAACGGCCCAAAGTTCAGAACTTGAGAACCCGGTGCAGAGATAAACGACTCCGTCTTTATATGCTGGCGCCGGAACCGTGGAGAACCCTCGTCCGTGGTCAACTCGCCAAAGCTCTTCGCCTGTTTTTGGGTTGTACGAGCAGAACCATTGTGAGCCTGAGATAACCATCTGCGTTTCGCCATTGTGCGAGATCAGCAGCGGAGTAGAAAATGCTTTTCGGTGTTGCCCATCTTCGTTGCGAATCGGAGGGCGATCCGTTCGCCAAGCTGGTGTCCCGTTCTTTTTGTTGAGTGCAATAATCGACTGCGACTCGGTTCCATCACAAGTTAGGATGAGTAAATGACCCACCAAAATCGGCGAACTGCCAGGGCCTACGCTATGAGTGAGCAGGGTTTTGTGCTTCCAGATAATTTCACCATTGTCGGTATTCACACAGCAAGTACCGTATGTGCCGAAGTTACAGTAGAGCCGGTTGCCTTCAAGCACAGGCGTCGGCGAGGCATAACTGTTGGTTGCATGAATCGGATCGGGCTGCTCTGCATAAAATAAATCGATCTTCCTCAATACTTTGCCAGTGGCATAGTCTATTTGTGTGACACAAAAAGTGGAGGCTTTCGTCAAGGCCAGTTGATCTCTGTGCTTCGGATCTAACTTGGCAGCTTCCTTTTCGTATTCTTCTTCTGTATAGGCTTCGAGCTCGGCCGAAGTGACCCAGATCTTTCCGTTTTGAATGACCGGCGTTGACCAGCCTTTGCCAGCGATTTTTGTCTTCCAGGCAATGCCTTGGTCTTCGGCCCAAGTGGTTGGTAAGTTTTTGGCAGTGGCAGTACCGTCACCGTTTGGCCCACGAAACTGGAGCCACGACTGAGCACTGACAGGCGTAGCAATTACCAGCAGGGTTAAAACCGAACTGAGTACGAACCAATTTGCAAAGCGTTGAGTTTTCATAGTTTCTGGATTAAGTGAAATTTTGAGGGAAGAAGTGAAGGTGGGAACGGTTAAGTCGTGTTCGGTAGAATTGAAATGAACCTACTTCCGTTTTGACTCTAGGAGCCTTGCCCGCGACAACAGGCCGGTTTGCCACAACCGCTGATCGGGAGTGCGGCGGAACGTGAACCTGAATGGGCGGCTGGCACGCTCCAGGCTTTCTCTAGGTTCGTGCTTTCGCACGTTGGGCATTGGGGTGTTTCTGATCCGCGAATGAGAATTTCGGATTCAGCATTACAGTCAGAGCAAGTATATTCGTAGAGTGGCATGGTGTTCGTATTACCGTTGTCAATTGGGAATTTGCCCACTGGGGGATAAACGTCTATCATATCGTAGATCCAAGTGAAAGACAAAACCTGTTTCTTTGTTTACGGGGGCCAATTCCCGATGATATCTCGAAAAACAAGTAGAAATGTCCAAGTTCTTACAATAAAACAGGCCACGAAACAGGGAGGCCATTATTTTGGATAATGCTAGACAACTAAACCGTCCTTATTTAACTCGCCTGCAATCGCGAGAAATTGATCAATTTGCTATCACTGTCTATGGCATGTCAGGCATTGTATTAATGGAAAATGCAGGCCGTGGTTGTGCTGAGTTACTGCTCAAACAGAATCCGCAGCATGTGGTGATTTGCTGTGGACCTGGCAACAATGGAGGGGATGGATTCGTCATCGCGCGGCATCTTGATCTACTGGGAGTTTCGGTGCATGTGCTGCTGTTTCGTGAGCCCAATTTGTTGTCGGGTGATGCCGAGGAGAACTGGTTGATTATCGAGATGACCGATATTTCCTATTCCATCCTGGGCGACACAATGACCGCTCTAGATTTAGAACGGTATTTAGAAAAAGCAGATTGGATTGTGGATGCGTTGCTAGGAACGGGAAGCCATGGTGAGCCCAAAGATCCGTATAACCACGTGATCGAACTTATCAATTCCCAAACGGCCCAAGTGATGGCAGTCGACATTCCCAGTGGCCTCGACTGTGATACCGGCGCGGCCGCAGACGCAACGATTAAGGCAAATATCACTGCAACTTTTGTGGCACCCAAAGTTGGGTTTAAGAACGACAACGCAAACAAATATCTGGGTGAAGTCCATGTGGTAGATATTGGAACATCGCGATGTCTGCTGCGAGGAGTATTTAAGAGATCCCTGGAAGATTGATTTCACCATTTACAATCCCAAGCGCGAAGCGTAAGCGAGGACGAAGTGCAAATGTGCTTCGTCCTCGAATACGGTTGATCTTGAAGCCAAATCAACGCCGGGATCGTCGCCGGTGTTACCCGATGTCAAAGCGTTCGGTACAGTAGCATTGAAAATGCTCGAACCATTATACTGATAAGATGGTTTGATCGAAGTCCGATTTTCACCGCAAGATTCCAATGTTTTCAGCGAATAACTATAACTGGGAAGGTGCGGACACCGTTTTCGGACTGAAAAGAATTCAATCTCGGAGTTGTTATGAAATGTAAAAGTTGTGGAGCAGGTAACACATTGGGCGCAAATTTCTGTGCTTTTTGTGGAGGTCAATTGCCTTTAACTGAGACCAACGAGAAGCCGGCCATCTTTGCCCGAATTAAGAGTTCTGCGCAGTGGGAGAATCGGGAATCGCCTGCGCGAGTCGCAGCACTGCCCAAGCATTCTGCATTGCAGAAAATGTTCCTCGGCGGATTTTTTATCGTGTTCATCGGTATGTCGGCGATGGGTTTTATTATGCTCTGTTTGTTCTCAGGCGTGTTTGCCTGGTTAGGAGGCGCATCCAGCAATGGCTTAGGTGCCGGGCTGGGATTCATTCCCATGCTGTTCTCTGTGGTGCCTCTTGGTTTTGTCGCTCTTGGAATTTATCTCTTCATAAAAACACAAAAGAAGATGAGCATGCTAGAAACAGCACCTGTTGAAACACTGGCAGTCATCGTGACAGGCAAACGCAACCATGTTTCTGGAGGCGGTCAAAACAGTTCGGCTTCGACCACCTATTTTGTTACCTGTGAACGAGAAGATGGAAGCCGGCAAGAGTACCAAGTGTGGGACGGAAACCTGTTTGGCCGCATGTCTGACGAGGATGCTGGTGTTTTGTTCACCAAACAGGAATACGGTTTGGACTTTGATCGCGTAGTGACTTAAAACTCGTTTTAATTTTCTTTCGATGTTTTCGTGTCAAGGACTTGATCGTAAAAAAGATCATGGCATAATCGGTGCTTTGAGAGATTAATTCTTCGTCCCTTTTCCTGATAGAGAGCCAATCGATGCTCGATCTTTTCCAGAAGATTGAAGAAGCTGTTGCAGCTATTCAAGAAAAGTGGGACAAAACTCCAAAAGTAGGCATTATCCTCGGCACAGGTCTAGGCGGATTAGTCGAGGAAATTGAAGAAGAAGCCTCGTTGGAGTACGAAGAGATTCCGAACTTCCCTTCGTCGACTGCTACCAGTCATCGTGGTCGCCTAGTGTGCGGTACGTTGTGCGGTTTACCGGTGGTAGCAATGGAAGGCCGCTTTCACATGTACGAGGGATACTCCCTCAAGCAAATCACTTTGCCTGTGCGTGTGATGAAAGCGATGGGTGCCGAACTGTTAGTCGTTTCAAACGCTGCTGGCGGAATGAATCCTTATTTCAATTGCGGTGACATCATGGTCATTGAAGATCACATCAATTTGATGGGCGACAACCCACTGATTGGAATCAACGATGATCGACTAGGGCCACGTTTTCCAGACATGTGCGAGCCTTATGATTTAGGCTTGGTCGATGTGGCGTTAGAGATCGCCCGCAAAGAAAACATCGTCGCTAACAAAGGGGTCTTTGTCGCAGTGGCAGGGCCGAATTTAGAAACTCGGGCCGAGTATCGATTTTTACGAACCATCGGGGCAGATGCCGTAGGCATGTCGACGGTTCCAGAAGTGATAACTGCCGTGCATGCAGGCTTAAGAGTCATCGGCATGTCAATCATTACCGATCAATGCTTACCAGATGCACTGAAGCCAGCAAATGTGGAAGAAATCATAGCCATTGCCAACAAAGCAGAACCAAAACTGCGGACCTTGGTCAAAGGCGTGTTGCAGCATATCAGCAGCAACTAAAAGCAGCAACAAAAAAACGGGCAAAAACGAACAATTGTATTTTACGGTTCCCGTCGATCAGGCTAAGGGAGAAGGCCTGCGATGTATCGGTTGAAAACTGAGATCGAACAACTGGCAGCAGCAGTCAGACGCCGATGGAATCGGTGTCCGCGTGCCGGGATCATATTGGGAACTGGATTGGGAAATCTCACGGATGGGGTCGATGTTGACACGGTGATTGATTATGCGGATTTACCGCATTTTCCGAGAGCCACAGCCTTGGGGCATACTGGGAGACTAGTATGTGGCCAATTAGCTGGCGTTGATGTCGTGGTCATGGAGGGCCGTTTTCATTTTTATGAAGGGCACTCTTTAGAAAGCATCACTTTGCCGGTTCGCATGATGCGTGAACTAGGAGCAGAGTTTCTCTTTGTCAGCAATGCCAGTGGCGGGATGAATCCCAACTATCACTCTGGCGACATCATGCTGATGGATGATCACCTAAACTTCATGGGTTCCAACCCATTATGTGGTCACACCGATCCAGCATTGGGTCCGCGGTTTCCCGACATGTGCCAGCCGTATGACAGAGGGCTGCTTGAACTGGCAGAGACAATTGCCCGCCGCGATAATATCCGCTGCCATCGTGGTGTGTACGCCGCAATGACGGGTCCGAATTATGAAACCAGGGCCGAATATCGTTTCTTAAGAAAAATTGGTGCCGATGTCGTCGGCATGTCGACCGTGCCGGAAGTGATTGTCGCCGCACAGTGCGGATTGAAGGTTCTGGCCCTTTCGACGGTGACCAATATCTGTTTGCCCGATGACTTGGGCCGGGTCGGAAAAATGGATGTCATCCACGCTGCCGAACGCGCGGAGCCTCAATTACGTCATCTTGTGCGGGAAGTTTTGTTTGAAGCGTCAACTCAAAGTATTCGGCCCGGTGTTACTCAATCATCTTAACCCGAAGCGTGAGTTTTGAATTTGCGTGGTTGTGTATTCCGGGTGGCCGCGATGTTGGTTTTGGAGAACGCTTACCACTCAAAAACGCATATTCAAAACGACGTCGGGGTCGACGCTAGTCGATCAGAGGTTAGAGAGTTCTCCAATACTACACCTTCGATCTCTATTCTTACTCGTCGATGCAGTTAATTGCTTGCGGCAACACTAACTATATATTACGAATATCGTTCTCTAACTCTGGGCTATTTTTCGGGTATCCCCAATACCAAAACCAAGTTTTGGGATAATCTCCATAGATGCACTTATTTAACGGGATCAAACTATCTCTCAGCTTTATATCAGCCTGTTTTACACGCAACCACAGCTCTTTGACTTCAGATATATCCTTTGATTCTTCTAGCTTATTCCTACATGCTAAATCGTTGGTATATTCATAAATGCAATCATCATATCCATTCATTGTCTCTTCTACGAATGCCTCATAGTCCGTTACTAGTTTTTGCCAGTTAGTTAGATTAGGCATGCGTTCCCCTTTTCGCCAAAATCACACTCACTCCACTACAAAGTGATCATGGTCGATCACTTCAAACATGTATCCATTGGGGTCTTTGAAGAAGAATCGTTCAAACGGCGTAGGTCGAAGCGGTGGAATCACTTCGATATTTCTTTCAGCCAGTCGTACACGAATTTTGACTAAATCGGCTGCGGGGAAAAAGAAGGCAAAGTGCCGACCATATTCTTGCTCGAACGCAGAGACTTCAAATCCATCGATTTGCAACACGTGCATCTGTTGCCCAGGACTGATCTCTAGCCAAATGGCTATCACATCGGCATTGTCTGGCACGGAGAGACGCTTCCAACCGAGTACGAATTCAAAAAATTCAGCGGTCGTTTCTGCGTCTTGCGTTGCAAAAGTAAAATGGGCCAAAGTCATCGTAAATTGCCTAGTGGGAACGTGTTAATCGATAAATACAAGGATTACTGAGTCTTTAGTTCTAGTTGAAAACATTAATTTCTGCCAGCACCATGCTTCTTTTCTCGTCTCGGAATGTTGCAGCAAGCTTCATTTATGTTTATGTTGCATCCATCCCTCTCAATGAATTCATGGAACGAAAAGAAACACAAAGCAAAATGAGTGATCAAGAACTTCAGGAACCGCCAAAGTGGCGAGCCTTAAATTACAAACAACGTCGCGTGATTGGCGTTTTGATTGAAAAAGCCAAGACCACGCCAGATGCGTACCCTATGACGGTCAACGCATTGACCAATGGCTGCAATCAAAAAAGCAACCGCTCTCCGCAGATGACACTGGACTCGTTTGAAGTCGAAGAGGTTCTAGAACAATTACGCGAGATCGGCGCAGTGGCCGAAGTTCACGGCGATGGCCGGGTTATCAAATACCGTCACTACATGAAAGATTGGCTGGCTTGCGAGGGCAATGAACTGGCCATCATGGCCGAGCTACTACTGCGAGGCGAACAAACCCTCGGGGAGTTACGCAGTCGAGCCGCGCGAATGGGAAAAATTCCAGACATCGGTTCGCTGCGACCATTGGTTGAAGACCTGCAACGCAAAAAACTGGTGGTGGCTCTCACTGCACCAGGTCGTGGACAAATTGTCACGCATGGGCTGTACGAACCCCGAGAGCATGATCGATTGCTAGAAAAGCATGGTCGCACTTCGGCAGAACCTGTACCTGAGCGTTCTGCTGCCCCCGTAAACTCGCCAACAAGTCATACGGAATCGGCTGCCCCAATTCAATCTGCTGAAACGATAACAGCCAGCGAGACCCCGCTGATCAAAGAGCTACAGCAAGAAATGCAAGAGTTGCGTGGCGAAGTAGGGCGATTAAAAAAAGAGATCGAAGACATTTGGTCGAGCCTCGGTTAACCAAGAATTTCGATTATACTAGAGAGTCTATTATCGCCGTCATCAAACCACGTCTTGTTCCCGCCTTGGAAATTCCTTCTAGAAAAATCTCCCCATGAATAATACGCTGTTCACTGCCCTTGCGGTATTAATTATTTCTGTCTCGACCACACTCCCGCAGGCAAAAGCCCAAGGCACGTCCGCAGACTATGCACGTGCACAGCAAATCAGCGGCCAGTACCGCAACACGGTCTTTCGAGACAAGGTCACCCCGCATTGGGTTGACGACCACCAGTTTTGGTATAGGGTTGAATTGAAAGATGGCCAGCAAGATTACCTTTGGGTCGATGCGAAAGCAGGGACACGAGAGTCATTGTTTGATCTGCCGGAATTGGCGACTGAGCTTAGCAAGAATAGTGGAAAGGACATAACTGCCGGCAAGATAAAACTCGATAAGATCTTTCGAGACAAAGAGACTGGTTTAATCACGTTCAAGGAGAAAAGCCAAATCTACGAATGGGACAACGCGAAGAGCTCCTTGAAGTCAATTGAAAAGCATTCGTTCCAAGAGCAGAAAACAACCGGCTACTCCAATCAACGTTTTGGACAACGACCGCAACACAAATCGCCTGATGGTCGTTACGAGGCGTTTACGCGTGACTTCAACTTGTACCTGCGAGACTTGGATGAACAGGAAGAGATTCCGCTAACTACGGACGCCACGGAAGAACACTACTACACTGATCGTGTTTATTGGTCGCCAGATTCTAGCCACTTGATGGCGCTCAAAACCCGAAAGGGCGAAACGCATACCGTTTACCTCGTTGAGTCATCGCCCAAAGATCAAGTGCAACCCAAGTTGCTTCAACATAATTATCTGAAGCCTGGAGATGAGATTGCACTAATTAAGCCGCATCTGTTTCGGCCAGACTGGCATGCCGAAGTCAAAATCGATGACACACTTTTTGAGAACCCTTGGTCGATCAAGCAAATTCGCTGGGCTGAAGACAGCAGCCAGTTCACGTTTCTTTACAACCAACGTGGGCATCAAACGATGCGTGTGGTGGCGGTCGATGCCAAGACCGGCAACGTGAAAGCAATTATCGATGAAACGACCGACTCGTTTATCGAGTACAATTACAAAACCTGGGCCTACTATTTAGATGACACCCACGAAATTCTCTGGGCCTCGGAACGTGATGGCTGGAATCATCTTTACTTGATCGATGCGAATACCGGCGAAGTGAAAAACCAAATCACCAAGGGCGACTGGATTGTTCGCAATGTTGAGTACGTCGATATCGCAAACCGGCGAATTCTGTTTCGCTGTAGCGGAATCTACGCTGAACAAGATCCGTATTACTCCCACTACGCTTGGATCAATTTTGACGGCACCAACTTGATCAAACTGACCGCAGGCAACGGCACACACGAGATCGAATATTCACCGAACAAAGATTACTGTATCGTACGCTACTCTCGCGTCGATAAAGCACCCACCACTGAACTGCGGAGCATGAAAACTGGTGAACTGATCTGCACCTTAGAGGAAGCCGACACCTCCAAGCTAGAAAAAACAGGCTGGAAACCACCACAGAGATTTGCCGCGAAGGCCCGCGATGGTAAGACCGATATCTACGGCGTGATCTGGCGACCATCGAATTTTGACGCCAGTAAAACGTACCCCGTGATCGAAAAAATCTACGCTGGCCCTCACGGATCGTTTGTGCCGAAGTCGTTTCGCACAGTCCATTCCGTGCAGCAACTGGTCGAACTCGGGTTCATCGTGGTGCAGTGCGATGGCATGGGCACTTCAAACCGTAGCAAAGCCTTTCAAGCGGTGAGCCACAAAAACCTAGGAGACTCAGGATTCCCTGATCGAATCTTATGGATGCAAGCGGCCGCAAAACAACACCCCGAGATGGACATCTCGAACGTCGGCATCTACGGCGGTTCGGCTGGTGGCCAAAGTTCTCTCAGGGCGCTGCTTGCCTTCGGTGACTTCTACAAAGTGGCCGTGTCAGACTGTGGCTGCCATGACAACCGGATGGACAAAATCTGGTGGAACGAACAGTACATGGGCTGGCCGATTGGTCCGCATTATGATGAGCAATCGAACGTGACCAATGCCCATAAGCTAGAAGGCAAGCTGATGCTCGTGGTCGGTGAACTCGACAAAAACGTCGACCCGGCTTCTACCATGCAAGTGGTCAACGCCCTGGTCAAAGCCAATAAAGACTTCGACCTAATCGTAATGCCCGGCGTCGGGCACGGAGCCATGGGCACCCGCTATGCCAAACGCCGAGCGTATGATTTCTTTGTGAGAAATATATTGAAGGTGGAACCGAGGGGAAAAGAAAATTGACAGATTTAATGAAAATGAAACTCTTGGACTTAGAGACCTCCATTGATGACAAAAGCATGCCTTGGTCCAGATTGAGTTTGATTTTTTAGTCCCGAAAGGGACGAAGTCACCTAGCCTGGGGATTCATCCCCAGGAGAATAGAAGCCGAAAATCCCAAAGTCCCGGATGGGACGACGTCGATTCAATACGCCATTTTCAGGATGTAAATCAAAAATATTTCTAGCACGCATCGGTAACAAAAACTCAAAACATCCTCGATTCACCCGATGTCGCCCCGTCCGGGGCTTTCTTGAATTGGGGCTTTCTTGAATTGGGGCTTTCTTGAATTGGGGCTTTCTTGAATTGGGGCTTTCTTGAATTGGGGCATATTGATTCCAGGTAATGAATTCCCTGGCTACATGATATCGTCCCTAACGGGACTTAAAGTAATTGGCAATAATGGGTCGCATTTCGTGAATATTCGGAACACGGAATTAAAAATTCTCTAAATACGAGGCTGAAAATAAAGCCCGACTTTGATTTCAACTCAAAGTCGGGCTTCATGATTTTCCTTGCTTACCGATAAATCTCGTTAAACACTATCCAGTTGATACAATTCTTTCGGAGGTTCCGCTTCGATCATTTTCAGATCGAACTTCTCTTGCAGAATCGCGAATACGTTGGGTGTGATAAACGCTGGCGGCTCTGGACCTAGTCGGATTCCTTGGATGTTCAAGTGGAACAGCGTCAGCAATACGGCCACTGCTTTTTGCTCGAACCAAGAGAGGGCAATTGTTAGCGGCAAGTCATTGACGCCACACTCAAACGCTTTGGCCAAGGCCGCAACGACCACGATGGCACCATAAGCATCGTTGCACTGGCCCATGTCTAACAGGCGAGGCAGTCCGGCGACTGTGCCGTAATCATAATCTCGGATGCGGAACTTGCCACAACCTAGTGTTATGATGATCGACTCTGGCGGAGCCGCTTGTGCTAACTTGGTGAAATAGTTGCGGCCCTCTTCGGCCCCATCACAGCCACCGATTAGGTAGAAGTGTTTGATCTCGCCAGCTTTCACCGCTTCCACAATTTTATCGGCCACGCCCAAGATCGTGGTATGGTGGAACCCAATGGTTGATTCGCCTGTTTGATTATCGGTCAGCGGCACACATTGTTTTGCCTGTTCAATCACCGCTGAAAAATCGTTGTCGGTGATTCGATTTCCGTTAGGCACTGCGGTAATGCGAGTTGTATAGAGTCGATCTTTGTACGATTCCCAAGGGATCAACACGCAGTTGGTCGTCGCAATAACTGGCCCTGTGAATTGGGTGAATTCCAAGTGTTGGTTTTGCCAAGCAGTGCCGAAATTGCCCACGAGGTGATCAAATTTTTTCAACTCAGGATAGCTATGTGCCGGGAGCATTTCGCCATGCGTATAGACATTTACACCGGTGCCTTCGGTTTGCTTTAACAGGTCAAGTAAGTCGACCATGTCGTGCCCGGTGACTAAAATTCCGGGGCCTGCTTTGGTGCCTTCATACACTTGTGAAGGAGAGGGAGTTCCCAGGATTTCACTGTGCCCTTCGTCTAACAGTTGCATGATACGCAGGTTGTGCTTGCCGCAGTCGAGCACAAGTTCTAATAGCGACTCAAGATCGAAATTGACATTCGTGAGAGTGGCAAACAATGCCTCTTCAATAAACGCGCTTACTTCATCATCAGTTTTGCCTAAGCGGCGGGCATGATTGGCGTAAGCGGCAAGCCCTTTGACTCCATATAGTAAAGTCTCTTGCAAAGATTGCATGTCAGGGTCTTTTCCGCAGACCCCTTCATCAACGCATCCGGTACCACCGGCGGTTTGTTCACACTGATTACAAAACATGTGCCACGACTCCTTGTAGGGAAGGTAATGAATTGCTCGGTCAAATCAAACTGCCAGCTACAAAGCGAATGTAGGGCAACCGAGGCGGAGTGTGCACAGCAGGGCCTTGGAAGGTAGATGCTATTATGGCGGATATTAAATTGGATGTCAACATCCTATTTAAAGTCCGCCACATTTTGTTTATACTGAACAGCCCCCAACGCTGACCCACAGAAGAGCATTGACCATTCCAGGAGAGGCAAGCATGAAAACCATTGATGAAGCACGATTAGAGACTGATTTAGACTATCGCTACGAGTATTTGGCAGAGTTCATAGGGTTCGGGCCAGAAGATATTGCCGCGATCCATTCATCGATTGGGCACTTGGCCCCCATGTTTCCGAAAATGGTTGATGCCACGTATGATAAGCTACTCGCTTATGACGCCACCGCGCGCCACTTTGTGCCACGACAGCACAATTATGAGGGTGATGTGCCAGAAACGATGGCCGATTTGTCACAAACGCACGAACAGATTAAATTTCGCAAAGAACATTTAAGCCGCTACTTGATGCGATTGATCGGGAACGCTTATGACTCGAAAATGGTCAAGTATCTTGATGTCGTCGGCAAAATGCACACCCCAGGTGCCGGTAACAAATCGATTGACGTACCGTTGGTACAAATGAACGCACTGATGGGCGTGTTGTCTGACATATTAACCGAAATGATTCTTCAGTTAGATTTAGATGCCAAAATCACAACCCAAATGGTCCGCGCCTTCAATAAACTGATGTGGATTCAAAACGATCTGATCAATCGTCACTACGCCGCGTGCTAGAAAGGCCGCCCGTTTTTAGATGAGGGCAAAAAATAACCCACTGCTGTTCTACGATTTGATATGTAATCGTAGAACATCAGTGGGTAGGAACTCTAACTTGCTTTTGCATTCTGATTTACAAATCAAAATTTGCCGAAGTTGATCCTTCACTTGTTACATCAAACGAAAAGTCGTGCTCTGGGAGTTCATTTTCATCGGAATCATCTGTTTCATCATCACCTTCAATTTCATCACTAACGATCACAATGGTAACAGTATGGGTTCCCAGCACTGCCCCTTCTGCATCGGTTGAAGTCACTTTTAAAGAATACTTACCAGAAGCATCTGTAAGTCCATTCGAAGTGACGACTTGTCCATCCACCGCTGGCGGAGTGAATGTAACCGAGGCGTTTTCCAGAGGTTGGCCATCTAAAGTGATCACACCAGAGATAGGTGCTTGTGAGCCACCAGAGTCACAACCAGTGAGTCCTAGGCAAACCATTAAAAGAATCGCATAGCGAATCATAATTGAACTTCTCCGAATTTAGCATTAATGAATTGAGGAACAGTATAAGATGACCATCTGGCTTGTGATCCAGATGGTCGTCTTTAATCGCCTGGTAATTTTAGGGTAAAGAGATGACCTCTCCACCATGAATGGAAGCCATGGCAGGTAACACGCCCATACTTGTGGCAGTGCTATTATTCTTTCTGATTCCCATGTCAACAGTCACAGTAATAGGCTTGACAGAGCCATCAGCAAGCGCAAATTGACAAATACCTGGATGAAAACTACCCCATCCTCGTTTGCAAGCATTGCTTCCGGCATTCCCTCCGATTGCAACACATCTTTTATAATCAGGAATCAGTGTTCTGGATTGTCCGACAGAAATTGTTGAGTTACTGTACGAAGTGTAGGTGTAGGCCCAATAAGTCCTTCGATTTTTCTGAGTGATCGTTTGCATCTCGCCGAGGAGAAGTGTGTTGGATGTACCATCTGTGATAGAAGCAAAGGTTTCGCAATTAAATTCAGGACGCCCCCCGCTGGCTCCATTGTGGGACTTAGGAGAAGGTACTCCAACATGATGCATCACGCCCACGTTTTTTTGAACAAACGAATGACTTGTGCCGTGATCAGGATACTTGTTACTGCATGTCGCACCATTCACCGCTCGGTATGAACCTCTGGCATAATTTGGCCGGTCACCTCTTCCACTACCTGGTTTGGTAACGTCGGCAGTGTCTTGATCGGAAGGGCAGTTGAAAGCTTCAACATTGGTCTGAACAACAAGGTTATTCTCAGGGGATTCATTGAAGAGACTGAAATTATATTGACTGTGCAAGTTCCCTTCTTCAATTTGAGGCAAGATCAGCAGCGCCCAGTTGGCAGCATTTCGCCCGCCACAGCAATTCTTTCCAGCTGTGATACCGCCTGGGGGAAAGCTATTGTACGTGTCGTGATAATTATGGGTTGCCAACGCCAACTGTTTTAATTTGTTCGTACACTGAATCCGACGCGCTGCTTCACGCGCCTGTTGTACCGCAGGCAATAACAAGGCAATTAAGATGCCAATAATGGCAATCACAACCAACAGTTCGACAAGGGTGAACCCTTGCTTTGTCGTCTTCTTATTTAACATAGAAAGACCCCTTAATGAAAATAGTGATGAAGAGTTATAAGAGACAGGAAATTTGAGTTTACCAAATTAATTTCTTGATTACACTTTTTTTTCGGAAATATCAAAAAAACACCCTCGAACTAGGTTGGTAGATTACTAAAACTAAGTGCTTTTAACCATTACGCTAATTGTTTCATGGCTTTCAGGGGTCTATAGGGCAGTATTATCATTGGCGAAACATCTGAAATTAGAGATAACTGTTCTGGTTAAGCTACTAAGGCTAAGTTTCGTCAAGGAGCGTGGAGACGGCCAACAGTTCAATCAGTGCATTTTAAAAGTCGCTAAGCCGAGTTTTAACGAAAATTGCGGCCATGGATTTCAGATATTTCTCGTCTTCCCAGAAAGGCAATGTTCAGGTTGATCTTGAATTTTTAGACCCGAGAGGCCCGATGTCTCCCCAACTGGGGCTTTGTTGAATTGGGCATATCGACTCCAAGGAATCAGAGGCTACAGCGGCCAAGTATTCGCAGGGTTTAAATAGAGGCCTCTTCATTCGCGTGAATATTTTTTCCCAATCTCAAGCGCGAAGCGTAAGCGAGAGTGAAGTGCAAAAAGATGAACCACCAAGGTACGAAGAAGAAGAACCCAACGGCCCTCTACTTCAGCACCTCTAGCAAATTGCTATAGTTATCGGTCCACAGTCGATGCAGTGCCAGTTGGCCGCTGTTTTGTTGGGTGCGGGATTGGACGATGGGGTCTTGGATGAACGACCGGTTGGCGGTGCCGAGAATCCATTGCGAGCCAGTCAGGTGTTGGGCTGCATCGGCTTGGCTGGTGATGTAGAGTGGGTTGATTTCTATGTTCTGGCACAGCGACGAGACCACCGGGCGTAGATCAACGTGCATGTTGCTAATGTGGACCGCCAGAATTCCATCGGGCTTTAAATGTTTGCGGTAAATGGCAAACGCTTCTTGGGTTAGCAGGTGCGTGGGGATGGCGTCTCCGCTGAATGCATCGAGTACCAGCAGATCAAACTTTTGATTCGGTTCACGTTCAAGCGAAAGCCGGGCATCTCCGAGGATGACTTCGATTTCCGCTGGTGAGTCTTTCATAAACGTAAAATGCTGCTGGGCCAGTTCGATCACATCGGGGTTGATTTCGTACATGCGAAAGTAGTCGCCCGGCTGTCCATAGGCGGCCAAAGTTCCGGCCCCCAGACCCACCACGCCAACACGTTTGGGCGAGTCGGTTGAGAAACGCTGCATGGCCAGACCAATGCCTGTTTCTTGGGAGTAATAGGAAGTGGGCGTACTGACTTTTGTAGGATCAAGATATTGAAACCCATGCACAATGCGGCCATGGTACATGGTACGAATTGCGTCGGGTGTGCCCCGTTGTTGTTCGCCAATATGCAAGGTGCCATAAAAGTTGCGGCGAGATTCGATGTAGTTGGAACCGAAGCTTCCAAGTTGGGCATACAATACGATTAAGAAAGCGGGAAAACTGATCCAAACGATTTTCGGAATGATGGACGCTTCTTTATTTTCTGTTGGCGAACTCGACTTAGCAATTCGGCTCAAGACCACAGCCGCCAGGAAGAATCCTAGCAACAGTGCCAACGGCATTTCTAAATAGCTGGTAAAGATCATCGGGCAGAGAATCGAAACGACGATGCCGCCCAGTGCTCCGCCGGCGGAGATCATTAAGTAGTAGGCGGTCAAATGCCGGGCATCAGGTTTCATGCGAACCAGTTCGCCGTGGCAGATCATGCAGATAAAGAACATCGTGGAAAAATAAAGTGTGACCGTTAGCACCATGCCGAGATTAATTCCAAAGATGGCAGCCGTGCTGATGATCGTGATAAACGCAATCGTCAGCCAACTAATCCATTCAGACTTGTACCAACCGGTTCCGTCAAAACAAAGAATGAATGTCAACAGATATAAGCTGAGCGGCAACACCCAAAGAAACGGCACCACGGCCATGTCTTGGCAAACATGATTGGTCGTGGCCAACAACAAGACACAAGCAAACGCGGGAAGCAACAACCAGTACAGGCGGTTCTTCCACGTGATAGGGGAAGTTGGTTCGGCGTCTCTCTCGTTTGAACTTTCTGTATCTGATTTTAATTCAACCGCTGGCACATATTTCCAAATAGCCCAACACACGACCATGCAGATTGCGGCGTAACCAACGTAACCAAGGCTCCAGCCGATGGCTTGAAATTGCATGGAGAACGATGGCTCGACCAGAAACGGATAGCTGAGTAGTGCGACTAGTGAACCAATGTTCGATAACGCATACAACCGATAGGGCGAACGACCAGGATTTAATTTTGCAAACCAGACTTGCAACAGCGGCCCATTGGCGGCCAACAGCAAATAGGGCAGCCCTAGTGTTACGGTTAATAGCAATGCAATGGAAAGCACCGGGTTTTCACTGCCGGTCGGCTTCCAAGTTTCAGTTGGAATGATCGGCAAGATAAAACAGCCCAATAGTATTAAGCCTAAATGTACGACCGCTTGCGTGCGGACTTTCAGATATTTGGACAGCAAATGGGCATAGGTATAACCAGCAAATAGCACGACTTGAAAGAAGAGCATGCAGGTAGTCCACACAGTAGGGCTGCCACCAAACCAAGGAAGAATGGCCTTGCTGATAATGGGCTGCACTTGAAACAGCAAAAACGCACTAGCTGTGACAGCAAGTGCGAATAAAAGTGTCGTGCTTTTATTGGTGGAATTTGACATATCTACACGGAACTTTGCATGGATTATACGCTTCAGATAAATTGAGAACTTTGGCAAAGGTAATTTAGAAGTCTAGCATGGAAATTCATGCGATTAGGCTGAAAAAACGGCCATAATTTGAGTCTTTGAATGAACCTCCCCCATTACGAGGGGGCAGCCGTGAGATTAGGGAAAACCCGATTAAAAAGATCGTGGACATGGGCAAGAAAAAAAACTTGGGAATAGATTGTTTTAATTACCCCGATTATCGGAATTGTCCTTTTCATGACGGAATCTCCGACATTAGAATGGATTAACTGTCGTCTTTTCTCCGTCGCTTGGGTTTGCCTTTATTCTCAAGTGGCGAAAAATCCTCTTCTCAGACTCTTAGGAGTTGGTTATGTACGCCACTGCTTCACTTGAAGCGGAGGTGATGGTAGTTCTTCGTGAACTGGCCAGTGCCTACGCCTGTCGTGATTCGGAGAGAGTTTTAGAGTTGTTTTCAGAAGAACCCGATGCATTGATGTTGGGTACCGGCCAAGAAGAAAAAAGTATCGGCTTGGCGGGTATCTTGAATCAATTTCGGACCGACTGGGAGCAATTAGACACCGTGCGGATACGTTTCGGATGGCGAAGTGTATCGTGTCATGGTGACGTTGCTTGGGTTGCTACAGACTGTTATATGTTTGTTCAAGCCGGGTATCGTCAGACTGAAATTCCTCTTCGTATGACTGCCGTGATGATTGATCACGATGGTCAATGGAAAATTTCCCAGCTTCACATCTCTTCGCCGGTTTTACCGGAAGAAGAAGTGGACACCGCCTTGGAGTAATACACTTTAGTCCTTATTACCCGATATTATTCGACTCCAAGGTTCAGTATTAGCCCTCTTTTCGGTGATTTCACCGTATTGAGGGCTTTTCTTTTTATAGGCCCTACGGGATATAATGAGCACATAGGGCACTTCACCCTTTTGCGTTTAGACGTTAGGCTAAAACAAGCTTTCTTTCCACGTTTTTTTCTTCAAAGTACCGGCATGATTCGCACGCTATTAAAATCCAAAATTCATCGAGCCATGGTTACCCAAGCCGATTTGGAATATGTCGGATCGATTACGATTGATGAAGACTTGATGGTGGCCGCTGATATCGTGGAAAACGAGCAGGTTGATATCTATAACATCACCAGTGGCAATCGATTAACCACGTACGCCATCCCCGGTAAAGCCGGCAGCGGAGTGATCTGCATCAACGGAGCGGCCGCCCATTTAGCCCAGCCCAATGACCTGGTAATTATCGCCAGCTACGCGACCTACGAAGAAGCCGAACTAGCAAATCACCGGCCCACGGTGATCATGGTCGACGAACAAAATCGCCAAGTGGAATCTGCCTTGAGTGGTGGTGCTCAGTAAGACTTTCTGTAGAGCGTGGTTGCAAATACATTCGGTGTGTCATGTAGGGTGGATGAAATCTTTATTTTCATCCACCGTTAAAGCACTTCGTGTGCTGCATTCTTCCTATTTGTAATGAGCACTAGGTTTCACTGTGATTAATATTAAAATAGTTGATGATGACACTTTTCTCCTTGCCTTGGATGTATTCTTCAGGGAAGGCATGAAGCAGATTGAATCCAGCGAACTGTTAGTATGCGCAGAGTCAATATCGCGAGAGCTGTCTCTAGATCCAAGCACTTGTCCAATTGAGGGTTACTACCACGAGACCCCCGAACTTTCGCAATATTTCAGGCTCATGCGATCTATCCAGGAGGTGGAGAAAAATCGCGAGCGCGAGATATCCGACACTAGATCGTTCGAGAGATTGAAGCAAGTCTCCTCCTCCAGCATTTTCGGAATATGCGATGATAGAGACGACTTGCTGTTGCCACGACGACGTGATGTTGTTGCTTATGCCTTGCTAGATCTGGCTCCCGAATGGAAGCTTCAGGAGGTTTTAGAAAGGGCTCGAGATGTATCTTCTCCGGACGACTATTCACTGGTGGGTATGGCATGCCGTTTTGGTTCTCCGTATGTTGTAGCAGCCTTGCGAGAGACGGTTGCCCTATATGCAGCCATGATGCCCGGCTGTGCGTGGGAGATAGAGTACCGATGGGAAGTTTCGAGCGAGCTCGAAACGCTCGCAAATCAATTCATTGAGGCTGCATCTATTGATATCGGATTTGAAATTCCAAAAGCAAATTCAGAGAATGCGCCTCACTATTTTGAAAAGGGAACAGGTTCCGATATCCTCGGACGTTGCATAGCAATTGGCTATAACGATGCAGAATCCCCGCAGCTTTATTACCATTGGGCCATTCGCCTGATTCTGGCTGACGGGAAGCCTGATGTTGAAGAGTTCTGGGACGAGCAGCTTTGGACAACGGAACGCTATTCCGTGGAGCGACATCGGATATACTCCGAATCGATCGATACAACTCGCCCGCTCTGCAAGAGGGACGGGTGCGATCGGCATAGCGTAAAGCTGAGTCTCTTCTGTAAGAAACATCACTTATTAATGCTCATGTGCACTAATAACACGTAATGGCAAACCTATAACTATCGCCAGTGAGAATCTCGTATCAACTCATCGATCTAATTTCTTGAACCACAACGGACCAAAAGTGTGCTAAAGTCCACATGATCTCAGATCAAATGTTGCACACACTGGCAGATAGCCAGTGGCACCCGGCGCTGAATACTGATAACAGGGATTCGAGTGATTAATGATTCATATTTCCTCACTCCCTATTTTTTTTCGTTATTTGTTGTATCTACCCCAAATGCTGTGCTACCTTTTAATTCACTGTTTCGCACTGACCGTAAATGGGCGGGATTAAATTATCGCATTTTTGCAGGCTAATTCCTGTGAGGCACCAGAGGTGTAGATATTCGTCGTTACTTAACCAATTATCGAACCGAATTGCGTGCTGGGATCGCCGCCAGTGACTCATCTGTTGGGCCACGGATGTTGACAATTTCGATTGCCTTTGCTGTATTGGTTGCGATCTACATACTGTTGGCTATCGTGCTGATTCCACAGAACGAAACGCGACACTTCCACTTTGTAGATGAACGCGGCGCCATCACGGTTTTATCCGCCATGTTTCTGGCAATAGGCTGTGGATTCGGATTCGCTTCGTTCCTTCTTTCTTTAGGTTCACCGCGATCTGTTCGTTGCTTTTGGTTATTGGTGTCCACTGCACTCGGCTTGCTTGTCCTAGACGAGTTGCTGCAATTCCACGAGCGTATTGGCTTTCGACTGGATGGTATCGACCCGTTTGATCTGGCGAGCTCGGGGATCATACGGGGTTGGAATGACGTAGTCGTTATTCTATACGGTGTGATTGCGGTGCCAGTCGGTGTGCTGCTCTTGCCAACGATGATCAGATACCGATCATTTCTTATATTGATCTGCATCGCGTTTGTATCTTACGTCCTACATACCACGATCGACTCGCTGGTCGAACCTCCAACCATTCTGTCGGTGATACTTGAGGAATCAGCCAAGCTTTATTGCTCCCTGTGTGTCGCACTCGCCTGTTTAGCTGGACTGCTAGTGCATACTGCGAATGTCAAACTAGCGTCCAATCCACAGATTGGTGCCTATCCAAGCAATGCTCGCGGAGCCACGGGACTCTAGGTTCCTGAAATCAATATCTTTCGGCAACGGGTGACACTGACACCCGGCGAGTGCCGTTATGTCATGTCCCCGTGCAATGAAATAATTTCATGGTGAGGCAGGGCTGCTCCAAACATTTTCTTTGCATCCCCATTCTCTAAGTGGTTCAAAATCTCACTCTTTGTATCATCGGGGCAATTGGCAGCTTCCAGGGCAGTCCAGCACATTTTACTTCCCTCGCTTTTTTTACCGGTGTTATAAAGGTAGCAACCTAGGGAAAATAAATCTCTCAACGCAATTCGGCAGTTCATATTTTCAACATGATTAAAAATGGACTGTAGCTTTTCTAGCATGGTTTCCTTTCGGTCTATGATTCATTCTCGCAAATTAGTCCGCAGTGGTGGACTTCATCTTCTCGATTTCGGTTTTGGCTTGATTCACTGCGTTGGTGGCCCAGGGTTTGTTTTTGTAGAGTTCGATCAGTGCGGCATATATTTTCAATGCTTGTTGTGGCTCCGTCTTGTGGAGTGTTTCAGCAAAATCTAAGCGTTGCTGAATTTTCACCATTTGAGATTTACTGGAAGCGGTGATCTCTCGATTCAGTTGATCTAATCTTCGTTGGGCTAAAATTAAACAATCGTTGACTTTTTCGGTTTGGGAATTCCCTGGACCATACAAATCTAACAACGCCCTGAACTTAATGGCTGCCAGCTCAGGCGAGTTTTTAGTGAGATTCAATGCCTCGATGAATGCCAGTTCGGCAGGCTCCAACGTATCGGATTTTAAACGAAGACTGGCAGAAAATTGATAGCGGCGTTCTTGTTGCGCCAAATCAAGTTCGGCTTGCAACGCTTCTATTTTGCTGGCACGCTCATCGGCAGGATAGAGTTCCAGGAACTTTGTGATCTCTCGTGAGACTTCTTCTGGCTCTCCCTCTTCTACCGAGGCGTTGATTGTCTCGAACAACGCATCTGCCGATTGATTTTGCGGTAACCAGAAAATCAACCCGATGATGATTCCTAAGGCAACAATCATTCCGATGGTCTGAAGTCTCGCGGCCCAGTAAGACTCGGGGGCCTCTTCTTCGAAGCGACTTTTGCTTTTTGAACGATCTTCGGCCATGGTGACAAAACGGTCTTCGCCAGAGTCACTTGAGTTCGCATCTTCGTTTCCGGTATCGAGTTCAACCGTGGCATCGTTGGGTGTAGGTTCTTTTGATTTCGAATCTTGCTGTTCTATGGTTTCAAGATTATTCGCGTCACTTTTCTTTGGCTTTTTTATCTGATAGTCATCGTCAGAACCTTGGGTGACATCCGACGCTATATTCAACTCAAAACTAGCAGGAGATGCCTCGGTTTCTTTGATGATACTTTCCAGCCGTCGAATCAATGTGGTGGCAGTCGGAATCCGCTTTTGGGGATCTTTTTCTAGCAACTGATCCATCAGTTTGGAAAACTCTTGGGGACAATCAAACGACAAGCGTTCAATCGGAACTGGCTCGGAGTAGCGTAAGCGATGGAGCACTTCGGCGATGGAATCACCGTGGTAAGGGGCTGAGCCTGTCATCATGGCGTACATCACGCTGCCTAAGCTATACAAGTCACTACGTGGCGTGACAGGTTCGCCAAAAGCTTGCTCGGGAGACATATAGTCTGCCGTGCCAACGATGCCACCTTCGGCAGTCATACTGGTTGCTCCGAACAAGCGAGCAATCCCGAAGTCTGCAATTTTTGGATTTCCTTGAGCATCAAATAAGAGATTGGCGGGCTTGATGTCTCGGTGAATGACTCCAAAGTCATGGGCATGTTTCAACCCTTTCGTAATGGCAATGCCAAACTGACTGACCTCTTTCCAAGAGAATTGTTGTTTATCGTGAATACGTTCGGCCAGATTAGCCCCGGTGACTAATTCCATGGCATAGAAAAGTTCGCCCTGCTCTTCTCCGTAGGCGTAGAGTTGCACAATGTTTGGGTGCTTCAATTGCTTGAGTGTTTCTATCTCGCGCTCGAAGCGTTCGCGCATGCGACCTTGGGTGGCTAAGCCAGTAGGCAGAACCTTGATGGCCGCATGATCCCCAGTTCGCTCATCGGTTCCATAATAAACGGTGCCCATTCCACCACGGCCAAGAATTTTTCCGATGAGATACGGGCCCAGTTTTTTTTCTGTCATTACAATCTACTTTGGCCGGTTCAATTCAAGTGAAAAGAAATGCAGCCATCCCGATTTCTCTTACAACAGGAGAAGAGAGCGATTCAAAATGGGTTCGTTGAAAGTACGAACCATGGCTGCGAACGAAAAACGTACCGTTCAGAATAGCCTATTCATTGCGGTTATGCACGCAATTTAGCACGATACAATCACTTGTAACCCAGAAATTAATAAGATAAACCCATATCGAATTGCAAGGATGCATTCCTTGCAATTCGTGAAATGTACCGCATCAACGATTATTCTGATGCATCACTTTCTTTGGGGGCAGCGGAACTTGCTTCCGTAGCTTTTGCGTCATCTGGCTTCTCCGCAGCTTCAGGCTCGGCTGCTTCAGGTTTCGCTGCTTCAGGTTTCGCTGCTTCAGGTTTCGCTGCTTCAGGTTTCGCTGCTTTAGGATCGGCTGCTTTAGGATCGGCTGGTGTTGGCTCGGGTTCAGCGGGAGATACGGCTTTGGGTGGTACATAGCGATCATCATGCATTTGTAGCAGCATGAGCAGCGGGAAATCTGGCGTGATGTCTTCATCTAATTGATTTAACAATTCACGATATTCTTTCACCGAATTTGCCAAGATACCACTTTCAGAATCTGACGCTAACACAGGGTAGTCATCGTAGATGCCTCGCCAAATGGGCCAAGCTTCTTCGTATAACTTACGGGCTTCAACCAGATTGGCACTATTGAAGGCCTTGTGTGCATCGTAAACGAGTTGGCGACCTTTAATGGCATTATCCTGGCCTTCTGATTCTGATCGTTTATCCCAGTAGTCGTAATGAACAACATTACGCTGTGTGTTAATAATCGATGTTCGGAATTCAAGGGCATTGATCTCACGTGCAAGGCGAGAGGCATTCAGTTGCTCGGGAGAGCCTTTCTCAAGTTCCAATACTACACTCGACAATGGAATGATTAACTTACGCTCTGCTTCGTACGCCAAACTTTCTTGTTCTTCTGTACGTTGAAACTCATCGGTTTCTATCGCTTTTTGCTCAGCAGGTGTCAGTTCATTGAATTTTTCATCTCGCATGGTTGCTCGTAAGTTGTTTGTGAACTCATCGAATTCTTTCTGTTTTTCTCCGACCTGTACAACCAAGGTGTCGTACTCCCTGATCGTGAAAGGGATTCCCCAACTCGAAGTTAACTCATAATTCCCGAAATCAACCCAGTCGTCATTCGCATTAGTCCAAGCAATTTTAGCAAGCTCTCCGATATGGCCTTCTTTTTCGATGACCTCTGCAAAGCTCATTAATCGCTTGGTCGGTGTTGAATGGAAAATTGCAGGCGAGGCATTCCCTAGTTTTTTGGGTTCGGCATCGGCAAGTTCGTTCGCCCAAAGACTCCACATTCTGGCAACAAGCCAGTTGTCAGGTCTGTTATTTACTCCACCGGAATCATTATCCATGCTGTAAGCTGATCCTACAAAATAGGCATCAATCTCTTTATGAAACGTATCGTCTTCTGGGAAGATCAGGCGAAACTCTGCTTTCTCATCCGACATCCCAATTTTCATGCCAAAGAACTCACTAATTTTGGCCATTAATTTTGGTTGATCGTAGTTGTAGCGAGTCCCTTCCATTTGATAGTTGGCACCTTTTTTGACCCAGAGATATCGATGTTCGTAGTTATCGAATTCTCGGGAGACGTTGTAAGAAAGGTTCCAAGCTTGGAATTCCCAGACCGCCAGAAAATGCGGATTTACCTGAGTGATTCTTTTACACAAGGCTTCGACATTCGAGTATTTCTCTTCACGTTGATACTCGTGAACTTTCATCCACATGACAACCGTGGCAATACCATCGAGTCCCATCATGCTTAATCGCATGGCTTCACTGGCAGGGTCTAGCTCACCGATATTGGTTTGCGCGATGCCATGTTTTTTGCGTTGTTGCGCTAAGATCCCACCAGCATCGTCTCCGGTTTCTGGACGGCTAATCACGATGAGTACCAAAAACAGTGGGATCATGCAAGCGAAGTAAATAATCTTTCGCTGTAATGACTTGTTATGGATCATGCCGCGATTTCCCTTGTTTTTAGGAAGAAATAACCAGTACCAACCAATGCAAATGTGAATCCCATCACGGTCAGCAATTGCTGCACAATAACGACATCGGGAATCGCATAACCATCAATCAAAAATAAGGACGAGTCTAATAGACTGTAATCAGGAATCATGTGAACAAACACTTGGACCGCACCGATAAAGACCGAGTCAATACGCTTAACTATCGGAACATAGGCGGCGTCTCCAAGTTCAATCATTACGTTCTTTTGATTAAATAATCGAACCATCGCTTCAACCGGTCCACCTCCATGCCATCCACCTCTTACACCTTGGACGAAATTTTTAAGATGCTCAGCGAAGACACCATAAGCCAGCGAGATAATTGAAGCCAATCCAGAGACAGGGCCATTGAGGAAGGTACTAAACACCAAGCCAAAACTAACCACCATGACCACTTGAAACCAGATGCTCAAATAGCACTTGAAAAAGTTCCAGGTGAAAGAACTTTCGCTCTGAAGAATATAAACGGAGTTTTGTGCCATTCCAAAGTATTGGCTCGACTCGGCACATTGAATCCACAATTCGATTTCGTTGTTATCGTTGGTCAAATGTTTAAGGAGGTCTAATTTACCGGCCGATTGATCAATCGAGGCATTGCTTAACTCACGCGGCACATAGTGTATATCCGACTCTTCTTTGGCAGAAAACGGAATTGGATCGGTGCGTAAGTCTTTTTGATCAGGATGCCGAAAGTGAAACGAGCCGCGAACTCCTTGCGTCCGAACACCCATCGTAGTACGAAATACCGACAGATTAAATTCGAGTGGAAGTGTGTCATTGACAAATAAATCTTCATCTAACTTGAAGGTGTAAATCGCGGCCGAAAATGTTTGCCCTTCAATGTAGCTGAAATAGGTCCATTCTTTACCAACATTAATCCCTGTCTTTCCTTCGACCTTTCCTGCTCGATCAAGAAAACGTAATGTTCCGCCATGGCGGACTCGGGCACGTAGCATATTTTGTGGACCATGGACGAAGTAACTTGGACCGGTCTCGTCCTTGTCATCCTTCTCTATCTTGTCTACTGCATGGGAATGCTCGTTGTTCTTTTCAGCAATCCCATTGCCATCATCCCCAATATCAACTTTATGATGATGGCCAGAATTTGTCGTTGTTCGATGAACCATCGTACCGTCGCCTTGATCTACCATGCGAACGCCATCGAATTGATGTGTATGGCTAAGGCCTCGCATCAAGAAGATGTAGGAACAAAGTCCCATGGCTACCAGCACCATCGTTGCGATACCGATATAACCAAACAACCGCCCTAAAAATATCTCCCAATGGAGCACAGGTTTGGTATAGATCGTGTAGATGGTGCGAGACTCAATATCTTTCGGCAAACTGAATACCGTGATCAAGATGCAAAGTAACAAGATTAACACTTTCGATAAAGTGAAAATCAAACTCATATATAATCTGGCTGGTTCAGAAGAACCGGGCGTGATAAACCAACCCGCGAACAACATAACCAGTAGAAAGATCGCAAAGACGTACAAGGATTTTTTACGAACAGCTTCGTGAAACGCTAACCAAGTCATGGCCATCACACGACGGGGAGAGATTGAGAAAAACTCAGGAACGCTCTCAACGACAACTCGTCCGACACTGTAAAAGGCTTCAAAAGGGCCGTTGCGGATTGCTGAAAGAATAGCGCTTCCCAGTAGCCCAAAAAATATCAACAAGACAATAGAGATAAAAAATACAAGCAATCCACCAAAGTGATCTGCTGTGGGAAGCAACCAGTCTTGAAGCGTGTAAACTGTAGATTCGATACCCATGTGTCGTAAACTTATTGATACAGTTATTTTGTTGGAAAAAGTAGTGAATAATAATCACTACAATATAGACGTTGGTAGCCAATAGTGTTTGGCTTTATTATGACTCTGAAGATTGCTCTTCATCGCGTTGGCTATATGCCCGGCGTCCTGGTCTCGCATCACTCTCTTGAACAATGCTGAGGAATAGCTCTTCCAATGTGGTAGTTGGATTTTCAAGCTGAAGTATTTCGGCATGATCTTTTTCAATCACTTTGCGAATTTCTTCTTCTGCCGATTCGCTTAGTCCTTTGGCGCGAATCAATGTTTCGTCTCGCACTTTCAATAACGCATCAACTCGGCCCATTTCTTTCAGGTCACCTTGATGCAGAATTGCAATTCGATCTGCCACATCTTGAAGATCGGCCAGTTGATGGCTACTGATTAATATGGTCTTCCCTTCATCTTTGAGACGAAGGATTAAATCTTTCATCTCACGAATACCAATCGGATCGAGGCCAGTAGTAGGTTCATCTAAAAAGATGAGATCAGGGTCGTTGATCAACGCTTGGGCTAATCCGATGCGTCGCGTCATTCCTTTGGAGTATTCTTTTAACTGACGTCGCTCGGCCCATTTCAGGCCAACCATTTCAATCAGTTCGTCAACTCGCTGAGCCCTTGTTTCAGCGCTCATGTTGAACAAGCGACCATAAAAATCGAGTGTCTCACGTGCATTGAGGAAACGGTAAAGATACGATTCTTCTGGCAGGTAGCCAATGCGTTCTTTTGTTTCAACCTTGCTAGGGTCTTGGCCAAAGACCAAGGCTTGACCACTGGTCGGAAACAGCAGGCCCAACAGTAGTTTAATGGTGGTCGATTTCCCCGATCCATTCGGCCCTAACAGTCCAAAGATCTCGCCTTGACGTACTTCAAGATCTAATGCGTTTAATGCACGCACTTTCTGGCGACCCCAAAAGTCTCGATAAACTTTGGTCAGATTGCGTGTTTCAATAATAACTTCATTGGAATTTGCCGTACCTGAAGAAGCTACTGGAGCGGTATCGGTAGTTGCCATCAGTTGTATTGTCCGAAGTGGAAAAGGAGTAGGAAGAACTGTTATAGGTAAATAATACCACCTAATATCAGCCAGAATATATTTTATGGGTGTCAGCCAGACTTTAATCTCTGGTTGTTGTTGAATTTGTCGGTGAATCGAGATGAGGCTCTCAATGCTAGCTATCTTAGTGCTACGCAGTGACGATCCCTAGGGTTCAGCCCAATTAAGGATAGAACGCCTCGATTTAATCATTCATAAGTACTATTGACTATAAATCGAGGAACTAACTCTCGCAAGCGACCAGACTTCCAACTCGGCCTCTCTTTGCCAGAAGTTTGTTTTAGCGAACAAGATAAGCCGATTAGTTTAATTATCCGGGCAAGGCGGCTGATTTTTCTTAGCCGCACAAGTACACCCAAATAGAAGGGGTTTCCTCGATCTTCGTTGATAAATCTAGCCCTAGGTTTTGTGTTTTTTTCCAAAAGTGAATTGTAATTATTGCAAAATTGCGGTGTTGCCGTAGCTATAGTTAAATCAAATGAACCACTTTATGTATTCATAAGCCTTTTTACTGTAGGCACTTAAAGATTTAATTGGCGTTTAAACTTTAGATTCATCGATCCATTGGCACGCAACTAGCTTTACTAATTACTCAGTGACACAAGACTATCCCTCTCGTTTCCGATATGCGATCTTGGTTTGACCCAAACTACTAAGATCAATAGCCGGTTGGTTTTCCCGCAAACCAACCGGTTTTTTTTATCGAATGTTGGCATCTTCCAGCCGCAGATTCTTTCAACCCCCAAAGACAAAGACCCCTGTGAAGGATAAACTCGCGGTAGTCACCTAGTTCTTCTCATGGGCTTTACCACGGAAACTCGATCCTTGTCTGTCGATGAAACGACATCTTCTGCTTTGAGTTGCGACTACCAAGCTGCAATTCAATTCCTGTTTGGGCGTATCGATTACGAGCGAACCAATAAAATTCCGTACGGAACCAGGGTCTTCAAACTCGACCGGATGCACCATTTTGTTGAGCTGCTGGGTAACCCGACCAAAGACATTCCCATCGTTCATATTGCTGGCACCAAAGGGAAAGGTTCGACCTCAGAATTCTTGGCAAGCATCGCCAGCGAAGCCGGGTATCGCGTGGGTCAATATACTTCGCCCCACCTTGATCGATTGGAAGAACGATTTTCGATCAACCGCCAGCATTGTAGCCAGCAAGACATTGTCGATTTGATCACCGAAATCATTCCCATAGTAAAACAATTAGACGCAGAAGAAACCGAAGAAGGAGGCCCCACCTTCTTCGAGATCACTACGGCCATGGCGTTGTTACATTTTCGGAATCAAAAAATTGACCTGGGAATTTTAGAAGTCGGCTTAGGTGGTCGACTTGATTCGACCAATGTTTGCGATCCGCTGCTCACGATCATCACCAGTATCAGCTACGATCATACAAGTTTATTGGGCAACAGCCTCGCCGAAATCGCCGCCGAAAAAGCAGGCATCATCAAACCAGGCATCCCTTTGATTTCTGGGGTGACATCGGAAGAAGCGAAGCCAGTAATTCAATCAGTGGCTACTAAACACGCGGCACCTGTGCTGACCGTAAATCACGACTTTGAAACCACCATCGTTCAACGTAAATCGACGGAAGAGCAAAACTGGCCTTCGTCTGAAAAGTTTCATTTCCATCAGCCGCAAAACTCTAGCCTGATCGTCTACTCCGACTTATCGATACGCCTCAAAGGAAAACATCAGATCCAGAATGCCGCGGTAGCAATAGCGGCCACTTCGGTACTCAATCAGCATGGATTTTCGATCTCTGAAGATGCGATCCGCAAAGGGATTGCCAAGGTGCAGTTACCGGCACGGATCGAATGTTTATCACAAGAGCCCGTGGTGATTGTTGATTCATCGCACAACGATGCTTCGGCAGCGGCACTGGTCGATGTACTAGAAACGCATTTTGGCCACAAGAAACGTCGACTCATATTGGCCCTCAGCAACGACAAAGACCATCCACGAATTATCGAAACTTTGCTTCCCTGCTTCGATGAAATCTGGTTCACCCGTTATCGCTCGAATCCTCGAAACGCCGATCCGGCAAAACTTTTTGAAATAGCCAGCGAACTTCCAACTGCTACCAATTGTCAACTACATGTCCAAGCAGATACCACGGCCGCGTTCCAGGCTGCACTGCAAAGTACCAGCAGCGAAGACCTGCTGTGCGTGACCGGTTCGTTCTTTATCGCGGGTGAGTTTCGTAAGTTTTATCTAGAGCGATAGAGTTAATCCTCATCACTTCCGGTCAAATCGAATCACGCCAGCCCAGTTGTCTGGTGTCTCTGCTTGATACTGAACGATCTTCTTTTCTAAGAATTTACCGGCCGGGTAATCCTCAGGCAAAGTTTGAAGCTGCTCGGTAGCCAAAGCGAACTGACCGTTTTGAAAATGCGTGAGGCCCTGTTGGTAGATTGACTCGTGCTCTTGTTCAAGTGGCGTAGGTAATTTGCCTTGCAGGCTGTGAACAGTGACGGGCTCGGCCATTCCATAAGGTAAAACGGTGGCGATTGGAGACAGATGGGCCGGGTAGCCACTAGGCAGCGGCATTACTTTTAAAGCGGTTGCCTGATCAGTCAGAATGGGCATCTGCATTGTTTTTGTCATGCTCTCTAAACGCGAGGCGATATTCACCGGTGGGCCAAACGCGGTGACTTTTACCTGATCCTCACTGCCAATCTTTCCGGCGACAGCCCTGCCTGAGGCAATTCCGATTCCGACTTGAAAGCCTAAACCTGTTGGGCCGCCCTGCTTGGTTTCTTCTGGAAAGTGGCGCAGGATTTCAATCGCCGCTTTACAGGCAGCCAGTTCGGCCCCTTCTTGCGCAATCGGCCAACCCCAGAAGCCCATCGCGGCATCGCCATGGAAATCTCCGATCACCCCGCCATGATGTAAAATGGCGTTCGTCATCACGCTTAACGCACGACTTACTTTATGCAGCACGTGCATCAGGTCATCGCTATGCTTTTCCGACGCACGCGAGAAACCTCGCAAATCACAGAACAACACGGTGATATCGACTTCCCGCGGTGCCAGTAATTGGTTGGCTTCGCCATGCTGTAAAAACTCTTGCACGCTGGGCGAAAAAAACTGCTGCAAAGCGGCTTGGCGTTGCATGAGACGACGAGAGTTTGAAAGGTTCCCAAACGTGGCGGTTGCCAGTTCGGCGAACTTGAGATCATCTTGCAAGGTTTGCACTTCGCTTAATGTCTGTGAGGCACTAGGGTGCGTGCCGGAAACATAGATCGCTTTGTTCGATTTTTGTTGATCTAAAACCGGAATACAAAACGCCCAGTCGGAATTGATATCTTGCGTAAAGTGATCGTCATCCTGCCGATTCCAAACATGAATGACACACTGTCCTAAATCAAGCGACTGGTGGATCAGTCGATAACTGGGTCGGAACTCAACCTCAGGTGCCAGTCGTGTATCTAGTTTATCGAAGTGAAGAGAATTCGATTTGCTCGCAGCTTGCTCTTCGCCTTGTTCTTCGCCTACAATTTCATCTCGATGAATTAACGCCGCACAGTTGGCATGAGGGATGCCTTGCAAGATCACATCCAGCGTTTTGGCTGCTAACTCTTCATCACTGGCAGCCGCCGTGATTTGCGTTGCCAGTTCACTCAGAGATCGAATCCGATCTCCGGTCGATTGAAACGAGGCCGCTCTTACATTTTGATGTTCAAGCGTAATTTCTGTTCGTGGGGCCTGGTCATTGCCGGCCATCGTGACTTCGACATCGACCAGCAGAAAGTCGGTGTGCCCTATCACAAAATGTTTACCAACCGGCAGTACAAATGCTTCTCGCCGACGGCCTTCAAAGAAGATTGGATTACTGGCGGCAACTTTTTTAGTGACTTGCAGTTCCACCCCGTTCCAAAGTAGCTCCGCATGTCGAGACGAGATTTGCGAGTCCCAATCAACGGCCCAACGCTCTGTCGTTCTCCCAATGACCACCGGGTGCCCTGGCACTAATTTCCGTCTCCAGCGGCGGTGAGACTTTGTGTCTTTGGCGACCAATTCAATCATGGCTTAGGCGTCTAACTTTTCAAGCGGAAGAAGTGGGGTTCTCATCATCTCAATTACTTTTGCTTCGGCGGTTGAGGCACCATCACGGTTGTCTGATAGTGAACATCGGCGGATACGCTGGTGTCGGCTGACATGGTTGTTGATCCTGGGACCGACTTCCACACTTTGAGAACGAAATACCACAACACTGCCACCACAAAAACTAAGATGCTCAGAGCAATGATTCCAAAGGTCACTAATTTGTTACCGAGATCATGAATTGGGCTTATCGCTTCGCTGCGATCTTCTTGCACGATAATCACGAGCCCGGTATCTAATTTAGAAGGTTCAATATCTTCAGTAATAACCGAAGCTTCTTCCAAAATCAACATCACAGGCTGCGCGGCGGCAATCCAGTCTTTATCAAATGAAGCACCCAGTGGGTCGGCTCCCAACGGATCTTGATATTCAAACGATTGGCTGGTGGTCATTTGGTCTAATGCGGCCCGATATTCACCAAACCGATCTGGTAAACTTCCCTCTCGTTTTAAAACTTCATCAAACAGTGGATGCTGTAATAAGGCACCTCGTCGTTCGCCCAATCGACCATCAACCAAAGCCGCAAACTGATGACCTGATCCTTTGAAACGGGGGAAATTTCCGATATCAACCGTGAGTGCAACCACGCCAATAATTTTGCCATCGCGTTGGACTGGCGTGGAGATCGCCACCTTCCAGGCATTGGTCGCGGTACTACGAAACACAGCGGATAAATGCGTTTTTGTAATCGGCAAAGATTCGCGTGTCTCTTTCGGTAAGTCATCATCCTGCCCGTGAAAATAAGTTCGCCAACCGTAATACCCACCAACCGGTGATGTTGAAGAAGGGGCCGAGAATGCGGAAGCAATGTGCGTGCCACGGTCATCGGTCACAAACCAACTGGCAACTTTTGATTGCCCTGGCAGTAGCAATTGGTTTTCCATTGTCAACTGAATTGCATTGCGGTGCTTGTGCCGCTGGAAGGCAGTCCGCGCTGCGGCTCTCTCTTCTTCCGACAAGCTTGAGTCGTATAGTTGCGCTAATAAAGCGGCCAGTTGTTCATCCGCATAGGTGGCTTCGAGCTGGTTCAGAAAATCTTCGTCTTGAGTCAATCGCTCAGTGGCATCAAAATATTTTTCGATCTCATGCGCCACATTGGTGGCCGCAAGCTCTGCGGCAAAACGATTGCTTTCGTATGTTTTAGTGGCTACCGCTTTCTCGGAATCAACCAACGCCTGACGATAACCAACCCAGCCGAACAGGAACATTATCGCCATCAACACGGCTGGGCCTACCATGCCGAGCACTACCAGTGGGCGGCGATATTTCGATTGCTCGCGTTCGTTCAGTGCATCAATCACTTCTTGAACATTGACATACCGGGACTTGGGGTTCACGCATAACTGTCGATCAATTACCTCGATCAGTTCGCGGTCGATGCCCTTCACATCACGATGCCCTACCGGTTCAGGCGATTGGGCGATCAACTCGCGGTATCGACTTAACCGGGCAATCAAGCCTTCGGCGGAATCAATCTTCTCAAGCGTGGCATCGGTTCGATACGGAGGCCGCCCAGTTAGCATTGTGAATAGTAACGCCCCTAGTGCGTACACATCCCAGGCCGCATCAGGCACAGCATCTAAATCGGCTTGTTCTGGTGCCATATAAAACAGAGTGCCGAGTGCCGGTTTTTGTTCGTGCGTAAGCCGGGACTGGCCAAAGTCGGCCAAGCGGGCCTTGCCGTCAAGATCTAACAAAATGTTGGCTGGCTTTAAGTCGCAGTGCAAAATTCCTTTGGCATGCGCATGCAATAGCCCAGTCACCACATCGCGAAAGATCGACACCGCTTCATCAATCGGAAGCGGCCCGCCTCGCTTCAAGCGATCTTGCAGTGATCCGTTTTCGACATATTCCATCACATAATAGGCCGGGTCCGAATTCCAACCCACTTCTAACAATTGCACCACGTAGCGATCTGCCGAGAGAAACACCAGCTTCTCTACTTCACGGGCCATCGATTCGTCTTCTGAAGCCGAACGATGCAAATAGAATTTGATCGCCACCCGGCGTCCGGTGTTTTTTGCGGTGCCAACCCAAACTTCGCCATAAGCGCCTGCCCCTAAGAAGCGTTCGAGATCGTAGCCAGGGATCTCGCGTGGCGGGCGAGTTCGCTGCCGGCTAAGATCTTCGGCCGCTTTTAAATCTTGGGTCGATTGTTTCTCAGTAGGTTCGTAATTCATGTTGTTACACAAAAGGGAAGTGAGTCAGCAACCATCTATTCTAAGGGGAAAGAGTGCCAAACAAAATCATAGAAAGGGCCACTTTCCAACAATCGCCAACTATTCGTTATACTACAATGAATCTACGCAGTTCCGTTGACTTATGTTTGCTTGTGAGACACTTATGTTACGCCTTCGATACTTAATTCTGCTGTTAGTCCCTGTTCTCAGTTGTTTTTCGCTGCTAGCGGAACCGCAGCCCAATCAACCCCCTACTGGCGAAGCGAGCGAACCAGTGCTCGATGGCCCAGTGCTTGATGGCAAAGATGGCCGTAACTTGGCACTCGATCAGTTTTTGCCGGTGCCGGCGCTCAAGGTCAATCAAACCTTATTGCAACAGGCCAAGTTCCCGGTGGTCGATGTCCATACGCATTTTCTGCATCGCCTGCATCACTCTAGCGAACAACTCGATGACTTCGTTGAGTTGATGGACCGCAACAACATTGCGATTTGCGTTAGTTTAGATGGTCGACTCGGCGATACACTCGACGAACATCTCAAGTATCTCTGGACCAAATACAAAGACCGCTTTGTGGTTTATACCAACATCAATTGGATTGGCGACGGAGACCGCGACAAGCCCGAAACCTGGGACTGCCAACGACCTAGCTTTGCCCGACGCACGGCCATCATGTTGGCCGATGCGAGAGAGCGAGGGGTCTCTGGCTTAAAACTGTTCAAACAATTTGGGCTAGGGTACAAGAACCCAGATGGTTCGCTGATCAAGATCGACGATCCTCGCTGGAACCCTATTTGGAAAGCATGTGGCGAATTGGGCATGCCGGTGATTATTCATACGGCTGACCCGAAAGCTTTTTTTGATCCAATCGACCGCAACAACGAACGCTGGGAAGAACTACACCGCCACCCTGATTGGAGTTTCTACGGAGACCAATTCCCGAGCCGTGAAGAATTGTTGGCTGCCCGCAATCGTGTGATTGCCCGTCATCCAAAAACAAATTTCATCGGCGCCCATTTCGCCAACAACCCAGAAGACTTGGCCCAGGTCGCCACTTGGTTAGACAAGTACCCTAACCTGTATGTGGAACCCAGTTCCCGCATTGCCGAACTAGGCCGCCAGCCCTACACGGCCCGCAAGTTCTTTTTGAAATATGCAGACCGAATTCTATTCGGCACCGATGGCCCCTGGCCCGAAGTCCGCATCCGCTACTACTGGCGGTTCCTAGAAACCTACGACGAAAACTTCCCCTACTCCGAAAAAGAATACCCCCCTCAGGGCCTCTGGCGAATTCATGGGCTCGGTTTGCCGGATGATGTGTTGAAGAAGATTTACTCTGAGAATGCGGCGAAGTTGATACCCGGCGTGAAGGAGCGGGTGGAGAAGTTTGGGGAGTGAGTGGGTGCCTCTCCAGTAATTCATTTTTTATTCTCGTTTTCGCCGAGAGGAAAAAGAAGTAAGTCCCCTGAAGACTTTTGATTATTTCCTGGATTCCATACCCATGGAACTCCACCATCATCATCTAGATCTCTATTTACACCGTAAACGAGAAACTTTGGCTTTTGTTTGATTAGATATTCTTTTCCTGAAAGTGGATCAACAATCATTTCGGCATTCAGCAATTTAGTATCGACAAGCTGCTGCAAAGAGGTCGGAAAACTTCCATACTTGGCCTGATGGAATCGAGAAGCGATATGAACCAAAAGCAATCGCTCTCTTTCTTCGTGCTCTCTATGGTCACCGATCATCCGAGTATAAGGTGGATAAAATCGTGTGAAAAATTCATGAGTGAGAATATTTCCAATGTTCTCGTGCATCGCTTCTGCATCTTCGATTGAGAATTTCCCAAAAAAACGCTTGATTACTATGAAATCCATTTTTGTTTGAGCAGTCTTGAGTGTAACTCCCTCACCGATGCTGTTAATTTTTTCGAGTAGTTCAATTGACAATGCTGGTAAATCCTTCGACGGTACATTTTCTAAACCATCGATTGCTTTCGCATGAATTTCATTGAAAAAGTTTAGGGTCTGCTCTTCCCATTGGTCGACAGATAGTATCTTGCCAGCTTTTAATTGTTCAATTTTCTTTTTATCACCGCCAGTCCTTTCCATGTTTATTATGATCTGACGATGCAGTGAATCTTCGTCCATCCCGGCTCTTGTCTTAGAGTAAAAATCTTTGATCAGGTTTTTGATTATATGATAATCACCTTGGAAACATTCTTTATAATCAGGGGTATTAACATACTGTGCTTTTGCTGCTGCAAGGGTTGCTTCAAGTTTATCATTAGGCAACTGATCGACCGCCGAGACAATCACGGGCAATTGATAACGGCGAGTACTTTGGTGCACATAATTCGTTGCGAGAGCCCCTGAAACTCCAATTTTCCCTGAAACAATATTGAATGGGACAAGAGACTTAAGGCACTCATCAGGTTTACCTTGTTGTAGCTTAATAATCGCTGCAGCAGTGCCAAGTTGAATAAGATCACGAATGCTGTTGAGGTATTCAAATTTCGTATCAATTGTAAATTTTTTCTTATCTGGGAGAGTCCATGTTTTTGCTTGCGAAGCCTGACGAAGCAGGTCAAAAGCAATCTCTTGATCTTTAATTGCTTGCACTAATTCTTTGCTGTAATCCCCACCTTTTTCGATAAACTCGGATAACTCCCTATCGATGTCATCATCGAGCTCGTTTTTTTCATAATTGGCACAAGCATCAAGCAAAAGAGCAAATCCATCTGCTGGTGGATTCTCAGCAATTGTTAATGTACAAGGGAACAGGACAAGCAAAAATAAGATCGGATTGTAGTTCATGATGTGATTTTCTAATCGGAGTCGATTGAGTGTAGTCTTACATTTTAATTGACTGCCATGCACAATACCACTACACTGTGGAATTAAACATCCACACTCCGGTGGTCATCTGGCTGTTTTATCGGCAGAGGCAATTTCAATGACATCACGACGATCTGGATTCACGCTGCTTGAACTGTTGGTTGTGATTGGAATCATTGGGATTCTGATGGCCCTGCTGTTGCCGGCTGTCCAACGCGCTCGTGAGAGTGCGCGTCGTATTACTTGCCAAAACAACTTGCGGCAAATGGTTCTCGCTGTTCAAAATCACCATTCTGCCTACTCTGCGCTACCATCGCTATACAACGGCAGTTTTCTCAAACGACCTCCAGTGGTGCCTGACCAGTTTCATTATCACTCTTGGCAAACGGCCATTTTGCCACAGTTGGAACAGGATGCCCTCTACGCAAGTATTGACCAGACTGTTCCCTCCACAGATCCTACCAATCAGAAAAGCATCAACACTTCTGTTGCGATGTTTATCTGTCCAACTACCAGTGTCCAAAACATGGTTGTTCCTGAACTATACAAGTTCGAAGATGGTCAGTTTTCCACGCAAACGGTGGTCGGAACAGCGGCCAGAAGTGATTATGAGGTTACTTGGGGCGTGATGTATTCGGGAGATGAAGCCATCAAGTTGGGGCCCTGGGGCACCAAGTTAGGAGTCTGGGGCAATCCCACCCCTCATTACATAAAACCTTATCGCAGGCGACGACTCCGAGATATTACAGATGGGCTATCTTCAACAATTATGATTGGAGAGCGTGCCGGAAGGCCAGATTTTTATCGCCGAGACGAGCCCGTCGATGTGTACCCATATGACGATTCACCGCCAATGATGGACTTACATCAAGCAGCTTGGGGTGTCAGTACTGATTTTTTTTGGATGAGTTCACGAAGTGATGAACCCATCAATTACACAAACGCAACGGGCATTTTTAGTTTTCATCCATCGGGAGCCAGTGTTGGCATGGCTGATGGATCAGTCCGATTCTTGTCGGAGACTCTCGACCAGGAAGTCCTCAATGCATTGCAAACACGATCAGCAGGCGATCTTGTGAAATTGGATTGAAGCTATTCACTCATCCTAATCATCTTCTTCTTCTAGCCGCAATGGATTGGCGTGGGCTTTTCTTCGTAGCCAATTGATGGAATTTTTGATCGGTCGCAGGCGTATGATTCTTCGTTCTAGTTTATGTTTGCCGGGGAAGTCCATCACAAAAAAACCGACTGCGATTGTTAGTAAGCCTTGACCTGGAAGCACTAACATGATGATACCGGCGAAGATCATCAGCACGCCGAGTAGATTTCGGCTAATCCAAAACAGCGAACGCAGCAGAGGATGCCGCAGCGTAAATCGGGTATCTGGCCGATTGCGCGAGGCGAAATAATCTTCCGGCATACAAACCACCAGCCACGGCACCACCACCAGGCTGCCGACAAAGATCAGCCCAGACAACACAGCGACCCACCAGATCGCTTGTTCGTGCTCATGCAGCAGTGAAGTCCAAGCTGAGAAATCTATCATCGTGCTACCACCGAAACAAAGAAAGCTGATAACGAATAAACCTGTCCAGCTTCGCCAGTTGAAACTTGCCCTCGTGCCTCGAAAAGATTAATATGATTCATGGTAGTCTCCTCCGGCGGTGCGAACCGACGACTGATTTGAAAATGGCGACGTGATTGAAAAGGACAATGTGATTGAAAATCCTCGCACATCGAAGGACTGCCTTCAAGTTTTAACAATCAATGAGACATTTCCTGCTAACTGCTTATATCATAGACAGAAAAAATGTCTATCGGAAATCAAAGTATTCTTATCAAAGGCACTGGAATGAAAATTACGCTCCTCGGTCAATGTTTAAGTCTTGGGCTCACTGCATTATTCCTCGGATGTGGAACAGATGCACCTGTTCCTGCTCCAGCAGTGCCTACTCCAGCAGCGCCAGCTCCTCCTAGTACCGCAACTACTGGCCCAGCGGCAGCCGCGTTCAACATTTCAGTCGGACCTGCCGGCAATCCTCTGCCGCCACTCGATAGCCAGAAGGTACAATCGGTTGCGCCAGAAGATTGGAAGCTGATGCCGCGGAACAGCAAAGAGTACTTGGTTGGTTTATACTTTGACAGCAAAGGCGGAATTCCGCGTATCTTGTTCACAGCGACTGATGCCGAAGGCTCGGTGACGGATGAAGCTTCTCTTAGTGCTTTTACTGGGGAAGTAACAAAAGAACTTGCAGACCTTGAACTGTTACACCAGCCTGCGGCTGTCAAAATTGGTGAGAACTATTGGGTACGCTACGTGCGAGGCGGACGGTTTCAAAGCCAAGGAGCCAACCGGATGTTTTTGGAAACAAAACGCAACGGCAGACGTTATACGATCCAACTTCAAGTGCTTGATGGCGAACTCGATCTGCATGGACCGGCCGCTTACCGGATAGCCAACGACATGATATTTCTCGCCGATGAAGCGGCTGTTGATCCCGTAGCCGAAGAATCGGATAAAACTGAACCGGTGACTGAACCGGTGACTGAACCAGAGAAAGAGACGGAAGAGAAGCCAGCGGAAGATGCTAGTGAAGCGCCGGCAGAAGCAGAAACCGTGGCCGAATAACTGTTGCTTGAGCGGTCAAGAAATCGCAACGGCCTCGGTGAAAGATAAGCCACCGAGGCCGTTTTCGTAGAAGAGTGTTTGTTGGAGTCGATTGACCACCGAAGGCCGATTACTCAATAATCAGGGTTTAACCAAACAGTGAAGTAACCGCTTCAGCTTTGACCAACTCGCGAGGTTGATTCAAATGGTTATAAACAATCGTTTGAGGATCAATTCCAACTGCATGATAAATGGTTGCCAGCAGTTCGGTCGGATGTACCGGATTGCTAACCGGAGCCGATGCGGTTTGATCGGACTCACCGTAAATGGCTCCACGTTTAATTCCTGCCCCAGCAACACACGCCGTGTAGCAATAAGGCCAGTGATCACGACCATCGGCACTGTTGTTGTTGCCGGAAGTGCTGACGCCCCGTTGTGGAGATCGGCCAAACTCACCAACAGCCACTACCAAGGTTTCATCCAACATGCCACGTTCATCTAGGTCACCAATTAAACCGGAAAGACCTGCATCTAACATCGGTGCCGACTGTTTTTTCATTCGCTCGCTCAGGCCGGTGTGATGATCCCAGCTATGATTGTTCGAGTTCGCCACTTTAGGCCAAATTACTTCCACCACACGTGTGCCAGCAGCCACCAAACGGCGGGCTAACAAACAGCTTTGACCAAACGTATTTCTTCCGTAACGATCTCGTGTAGCATCAGTCTCTTTACTCAAGTCAAATGCGTCTCTGGCACGACCTGAGGAAATCAATTTCAGTGCGGTTGCGTAATATTTATCGAGATCATATTTATCAACGGCCTTTTCAAGATCAGGCATTCCTTTATTGATCATATCACGCAGTCTAGCGCGGCGACCCAAGCGGTTGGAAGTCAACTCTGGCCGTAGCTTAAGGTCATCGATATTAATGTTATCCATCTTGGCCATATCCATGTCGTCTCCAGGCGGGAAGAGATAATACGGATCAAACGCACGACCAAGGAATCCAGCGGTTCCTGATTTGTTGACTACGTTACTCTCTTGCAAAGGACGTGGCATCATCACAAACGGAAGCATGGCTTCTTCAGGCGGCAAAAACTTGGTGATGTTGCAACCAAAGTTTGGGAAATCTTTGGGCGAAGGTGGTTCAAGTTGACCACTAGGGCTCACTTTGTCTGCCGTGTAGCCAGTGTGCATTTGATAGATGGCAGCCGTGTGATTAAACAAACCATTAGGCGTGTAACTCATCGAGCGAATCAACGAAAGTTTGTCGGTAACTTCTGCCAGCTTCGGCAAGTTCTCAGTCAGGTCCATACCGGGAACTTTAGTTTTGATTCGTTTGAAAACGCTTTTGACGTTATCAGGAACGTCGTCTTTCGGATCCCAAAGATCCAAATGACTAGGGCCCCCTTGCAAGTAAACCAGAATCACCGACTTCGCTTTACCCCAGCCTGAGCTGCTGGATTCGGCGGCGGTGGTAGATTGCAGATTGAGCATCTGACCTAAAGTTAGGCCCATGAAAGCAGAGCCGCCGACTCTTAGAATGTCACGACGTGTTGGCGCTAATTGACGATCACAAACGTCTTTCGCTTTTTCACCAGGTACGATCAGCATTTGGAAGAACTCCCTCGGAATAAATTTCGACTCGACAAACAAACAGGCTTGTGGTCGAAGGTAGGACCAGCAGATTCTTTGCTGTGGGGTTGCTCCGCCTAAGTTGCTTTTCAGAATAAAAGTTTCAGGTGGGAACGACTTAACTTGTAAAGAATTGCTGCAAGAATCCAGCGCATAGGGTCATGCGCAGTCCTTCTCACTTGATACATCCAATGCAGTAAGCATAGGTACTGCTTGATTGCAATCAGCCATCAGTATAGTTGAGAATTCGGTCAGTTGTCAATCGAATCTCCCGCTTATATCTCGATAAGGGGAGTTGATTTTACATTAAGGAGTGTTTTTTTGTGAAAACACCCTCTTTCCGCGAAATTTTGCTATTTTCGCGTTGACCTAGGATCTGAAAATTGGTAATTGCATCTCCCAGAACCCGTTTTTAAATGCCACATACCTGTATTAAGTTTTAAGAAGTTGAACTGATGAAATCTGACACTCCCCACATAAAAATACTCACGCTGGTTACTCTGTTGTTTGCTAGCATCTGGACACTACAAACCAGCGAGATAATTTCTGAAGCCCAAGCGGTCAAGGTTCCCAACTTAAAGCAAACGCTCACCGCGGGACTAAAGGCTCGAAAAACGAAAGAGCATGAATTTATTGCCAAAGTGGTAGTCTTGGTTAATAATGGAAAGCTTCCGTTGAAAACTGTGATGACCTCGTTTAAATGGGCGAGATCAAAAGATGACAAAATCCCATTCATCTATTTTGAAAACGCTTTGCGTAAACAGGCCAAGAAGATCAAGGTGACTATCTAAACTAGTTACTTTTGTTTGATCAAAATGTCTCTCAGAAATTTCTGTGAATAAATCTTATTTATCAGCGAAACCTGCCCCACTTTCTGGCGTTTAAATATTTATATTCGGTCTGTCACATTAACAAGACATATCGATTGAAATTTTCGTAGAAGCTGTGGGTTATCGCAGATCAATCTTCTGTTAATTTGGGCATACGAACAATAATCGCGCGGTTGAGTTCATCCTATTAACCGGACAGAGAAATCTTATTGAGCATAGTGCATGGCAAATCTATCAAGCATAGATTTGCAGTAATGTGTATTTCTTTGTTTTGTGCCTGAAGATATATCGGCAATATCCCACCACCAAATAACGTGTCCCAAATAACACGCCCACCAGAGATCGCTGTTTATTCTGCAAAGTAAATACGCTGCGATCTTCGTGTTCACTAGAAGAGAAACTAGCCAGATGAACAACAATCCGCGCTTCCAATACCTTCAAACTCTATTGCCAGCAATCGTGTTAATTACAATTGGGCTCATGATGTTTGGAGAGCCCTATCACAAGCAAGCGCAGCGTCAATTGCTTCTAGCATCGGTCCAGAATATTAATTTTCTATCATCAGATCAATTTGAACTGCAATATGAAGAGGAGTTTGTTGGCCACAATGATCAGACATGCCATCTTTTTGTCTTCTCAAAACCCTCGGCTTCAGACGGGCAAAAGGAAATAAATCGAATTGTTATTGCCGATGCCGATTATCGATTATTGATCAGTGATGACCAGATGCATGACACGCAATTCTCAAATGCTGTACTGCTACTAAATGTTGGTAAACCTGTCTTAGAAATTGTACGGCATCAAGAAGGTACGCCTGTTCGTATTCTTGTTGACCGATTTGATGTTTCGTCTTCAGGTATTCAAACAACTCAACGAGTGGGCTTCGTACCTTTAGAGCCGAGCGAAAAATCCCCTCGAATACATGGTCGAAAGCGAAACAAGAATCGATTGTTTGTTCGACAACTGATGAAAAGTTACTCTCGAACATAAAACAAGCCGCATTGGTTGCGGCTTGTTTTATAAGTTGGTTCGGCAACAATTGAAACTCTACGCCAAGATTCCCTGAACCACTTCTCCGTGGACATCGGTTAATCGATAATCTCGCCCGGAAAAGCGGTAAGTTAAACGCGTATGATCGAACCCTAGCAAGTGCATGATGGTTGCTTGAAGATCGTGGACGTGAACTTTGTTTTCTGCCACTTTGAATCCTAGTTCGTCACTGGCTCCGTAGGTAATGCCCGGTTTGATTCCGCCGCCTGCCATGAACATGGTGTAACAGTCGGGGTAATGATCTCGGCCCAGCACGGCACTTTTGGCCGTGCGTCCTTCGCGGAATGGTGTTCTGCCGAACTCTCCACCCCATACAATTAAGGTGTCTTCTAACATGCCGCGTTGTTTTAGATCTTTGATTAATGCGGCGACAGGTTGATCCATAGTTCCACAGCGATCCGTTAATCCTTTTCCTAATCCTCTGGTTGCATTAGTTCCGTGGAAGTCCCAACCCCAATCAAACAGTTGAATGTAGCGGACCCCTTTTTCGACCATCCGGCGTGCCAGTAAACAGTTATTGGCAAAGCTGGCTTCCCCTGGTTTGGCGCCATACATGGCCAGTGTTTCGGCCGTTTCTTGCGTGATGTCCATCGCATCCGGCGCAGTTACTTGCATGCGATAGGCAAGTTCGTACTGAGAAATTCTGGTCTCGGTCTCCGGCTGTCGATTCTTTTCTAGTTCAATCTGATTTAAGTCTTTGAGTGCATCTAAAGTCAGCCGACGCACATCGCGTGACATCCCTTTGGGGTTGGAAAGATAAAGCACAGGGTCGCCTTTGGAGCGACATTGCACGCCCTGATAAACCGAAGGCAGAAATCCACTGCCCCACGCACTTTTGCCCGCACTAGGATTGGTTCCGCCTGAGAGTAATACCACATAGCCGGGCAAGTTTTGATTTTCTGTGCCTAATCCATACGTCACCCAAGACCCCATGGCCGGCCGACCCATGCGTGGTGAACCTGTATACAGTAGCAGTTGAGCTGGTGCGTGATTAAACTGGTCAGTGTTCATCGATTTAATGAAGCAGAGATCATCGACCACATCTTCTAAGTGTGTCAACGCGTCAGATAGCCACGCTCCGCTTTCGCCACATTGGCGAAACTTATGCGGCGAGCCCATCAGTTTGGGTTTGCCTTTGGTGAAGGCAAATTCTTTCCCTTCCAAAAAGGCATCAGGGCAATCTTCATCATTGCGTTTCACCAGTTCTGGTTTGTTATCAAACAAATCAAGATGCGGCGGCGAACCGGCCATGTGCAAGTAGATGACCGATTTTGCTTTACCTGGAAAGTGCGGTTGCTTGGGTGCGAGTGGGCCTGTAGCTGCACTGGTGGTTGAATCGGCACCAGCTTCGGATTGCAACAACGAGTTCAGTGCAATGCCACCTAGCCCGACTTGGCACGATTGCAAAAACTGGCGGCGTGTGACTTGTTTGAGATGTTCTAAATGTAAATTCATCATTACTCTCTTTTTGTATAAACAACCTGTCTATCAGGTATTATTCTCGTTGTAGTCTAGCGAGACAGATATTCGTCAAGGTTCATCAGCACATTACAAACCAAAGTCCAACTGGCCAAGTCAACGGCTTTCATATTTTCTGGCAGCGGACCCAAGGGTTCGGTAGCGATGAACATCGCCTGTTCTGGCTCGGCAGCATAATGCTCACTGGCCGCTTGAAACAGCGTGACCAGCCGATCTCGTTCGATATCACTCGGGTAGCGGGCCAAACTCAAGCGAAAGGCATACGTGGCCTGCTCTTCAAGTGTCTTGCCACCTTCGGCATGAAGTCGGCGAGCTAGTGCCTGCGCGGCTTCGATATAAACCGAATCGTTCAAAGTGACCAGTGCTTGCAGCGGAGTATTGGTTTGAACACGTCGAATCAGGCAGACTTCACGGCTGGGTGCATCAAATGTGGCCATCGATGGATACGGGGTGGTACGTCTCCAACTGGTGTACAATCCTCGACGATAGCGGTCTTCGCCAGGGCTGGTTTGCCAATCGGTTGAACCACCAAAAGCGGCCTTGATTCCTAGCTGAGGTTGAGGCGGACGAACCGAAGGGCCGAGCATCTTTTTGCTTAATAGACCTGAGACTGCGAGTGCCTGATCACGAATCATTTCTGCCGAAAGTCGAAAACGGGGGCCACGGCTAAATAGTCGATTTCTGGAATCAACTTCTAGCTTATGCGGTGTTGCTTCTGCCGTTTGGCGATAGGTGGAGGAAACCACAATTTGCTTGATCAAGCGTTTGACGTCCCAGCCATGTTCAACAAAGTCGACCGCCAAGTAGTCAAGCAACTCTTGATGCGAAGGCAATTCACCTTGCGAACCAAAGTCTTCGCTAGTTTCGACAATCCCGATCCCAAATAGTTGTTCCCAATATCGATTGACCACCACTCTGGCAGTCAAAGGGTTCTTCTCCGAAGCTATCCATTGGGCCATGGTAAGTCGAGTGGGTTCTTTGTCAGCAGGGAATTCATGGAAGTTCTGCAAAACTCCAGCAGAGACTTCGTCTCCTTTAATCTGGTAATTGCCACGAATTTGAATCTGAGTTTTGCGGCGTTTGTCGCCCATTAGTTCTCGCATAATCGGCGTGGTAATTGGCTTGATGCCAGCGAGTTGTTTCTTTTGGTTCTCTAGTTTTTTGGTCAACACTTCAAGTTCGGGCGAGACAATATTGTCATAGCTGGCGATACTTTGTTGTTGCTCTTTGGTTAAGTCCTTCGCATCTTGCGGAATGGCGTATTCGTCACTAGGGTTCGGATACTCTTTCGATCGATGAACCCAAACAGGCTTACGTTGTTCATCGAGTGCAATCACGCGATAATCCTTCAGCCGGTTTCCTACGCCACCATCAGTTCGATTCCAGACAACTACTTTGTCGATTAAGGTCGATTCTTTCAGTTTAAGTTCCCACCAAGGGTTGTCTTCGGCTTTGGTATGCGTGGTGCTTTTTGCCGTGGTATAATCACCATCGGTGTTGCCATCGATTGCCAATTTTGGCGGTCCGCCGAAGTCGGTCGTTATTTGAGTGGCTGTTCCCTTTATGGCCAAGTTCTCTTCGCCTGCGAAGACTTGCACTTCAGCCAGTGAAAGAAAAACACCTTTGCCCATGTTTTCAACACGAACATATTTCACTTTCAAAGGGCCTTCCGGCAATTTTACTTCGGCAGGGTTACTCTTTTTGTAGTCTTCAATCTCTTTGGTAGTTGCACTGACTTGTTGTTTTAATTCTTCTTGACGTTTTAGTTGTTCAGGCGTGTAGTTCGATAACGTAGGTGCTTCGTTTCCTCGGTCGGCATCTTCTGTGTTATTCAGAATGGCGAAGAACTGGAAGTATTCTTCCTGAGAAATCGGGTCAAACTTGTGGCTGTGACACTGGGCACATTCCATCGTCAGGCCCATCCAGACAGCAATGGTTGTGTTCACTCTGTCAACTAAAGCCGCGTTGCGGAATTCTTCGTCGTTGGTGCCTCCTTCGCTATTGGTCATCGTGTTACGATGAAACGCGGTAGCGATCAATTGATCTTCGGTAGGGTTCTCTAGCATATCGCCTGCCAGTTGCTCAATTGTAAATTGATCATACGGCATGTTGCTGTTGAGTGATTGAATGACCCAGTCTCGATACTTCCAAATCGTACGGGCAGGGTCTTGAGCATAGCCGGCCGAATCGGCATAGCGGGCCATGTCTAACCAAACGCGGGCCCAGCGTTCGCCATAGGCGTTTTTCTCTAACAGGCGATCCACCAATTGTTCATAAGCATCTACAGATTCATTGGCAACAAAATGATCGACTTCGGCCAGGGTTGGCGGGAGACCTGTGATGGCTAACGACAGTCGTCGGATTAATATCGTTCGATCTGCTTCAGCTGCTGGCTTGATACCCGCCGCTTCGAGCTTTGATAATACATAATTATCGATAGGGCTTCGTACCCATTTCTTGTTGCTTACTTTTGGCAGGGGAGATTTCTTGGGGTTGTCAAACGACCAGTGCTTCGCAAATTTGGCGCCTTCGGTAATCCAGCGTTTGAACAGCTTGACTTCTTTGTCAGAAAGCCTCTCACCCACTTCCGGCGGCGGCATCATTTCTGATTCATCATCCGAGGTAATTCGGTTGATCAGTTCGCTCTCGGAAATATCGCCAGCCACAATCGCGGTCAGCCCACTTTCTAGTTCACTGGTGGCAATCTGTTGATCGTCTAACCGCAGGCCGGCCTCTTGATGTTCTTCATCAGGCCCGTGACATTGAAAACATTTGCGAGAGAGGATGCTTCGAATATCTTTGGCAAAATCGACCGGTTGTTCGGCGACTGCTGTACTGACAAAGCAGAAGAAACCGAACGTGCAAAACAAACGCCAAGTTAAATTGATCATAGACAGATTCCAACGAAGACCGGATAGGAGTTGTGGATAAAGGCGGGGCACAAAACGTGTGATTTATTACCATTCATTATCGTTGAAATGGCCTAATCTCGCAATCGGATTTTTTCATCAACTCGATTCAAGCCATGTAATAAAACAAATTGTGCGCAAGTTTGTGACAATTTGCCCATGATTGAGCGGACATAACCTAATTAATGGATAGTGACTATTTTGACTTTAGTTGCCATTTTTCGTCAAAGAAATCGGCTGCGACCACCTTGCCTGGCCACACGGTTCCTGGCGGTGTCTTTAAATCAATGATCGCCCAGTCTGGTAACATTGGCACCTGGCGGGCATTGTTCAGATAGGCGAATTCACGATAGGTAAAGCTACTGTTTAAAACGACGTACTTCTCTCGGTTTTTCGGGTTCGGATAAACGGCAATCAACGCATGATCAACGGCCGAGTATTTTTTATCTCCGGCTGATACAGATGATTTATTCCAATCTAAAGGAAGCTGCAAAACGACTTCTTTGATCAACAAGTTACTTTCCGGTGTTCCCCACAGAATCAAGTTGTGGTTCGCAATGTCTTCGGCTGTTACATCCGTATCATTTTTTACGCGAGCATATCCACGGAAGTGACGCCGCCAACTTTCAATGGCCCGGTTGAGTTCGCTATTGACCCAGGCATCGACTTTCGCATGCGATGACTTGCCTGTAGGGCGAACAAACAGGAACGAGTCCATCAGGGCATCGTCGATAGGGCCTTGCAGATTATGCTTTTTGGCAAGGTTGTTACTGCCTGAAGCAATATCTGGTTGCGATTTAATTCGCCAGACATCGGTACTTAGATCGCGGATTAGTGAAACTTTTAAGGAACGATCCGTGGAAGGAAGCACGGGAATCACATTGGTGTCAGAGCCATTGAGGATTCGTATCTCGATCTGACTGGGCCCTTCGATTGGCAGTTGGCCAGGTCCAAAGTTCAAGCTGAACGCATCAACATTTTCGGTCGCCACTTCAATCGCTCGTTGGGTCTGATCTGGTCGAACCAGTGCGGTGACATCGGTTCGCTCCCAATGGTTTTGCAGTGCATCAACGGTCAGCCATTTCATCCGGTTGTATTTCAACGTGTACGTGGTGAAATCGATGCGGAGAGGCACATTGTTGCGTCCGATCTTTTCGAGTGCATATAACCGGTCGTCGACAATCTTGGCCGAATCAGGGTGAATTTTATGTGCGGTTTGAGGACCAATGATGTGCGTTAGCTCCAGACCTTCTAACAAGCAAGCTTCGGCCATAATATCAGCCGCTTGTTTTTGCCGGTCAATTTCTCCGCTGTACGCCACGGTCGGCACTTGTGAGAGATTGCGTGCATAGCCGGTGCAGTCGTACATGCCCCAGAGTTTCTTCTCCCACGGCATCGGTTTTAGAATTTCATTTTGGAATACCCTGAGAAATTCTTTGGTTTCAGAGAACCCGGCACCGGGGTTAGCGGCGAACCAGAGATCCGAATAATGCACAGCCATCTGCCAGCAACCTGCCCCGCCCATCGAAAAACCACGGATACTGATTCGGTCTTCGTCGACGAGGTAGTTTTGTTTGACTGAGTCAAGTGATTCGAGAACATCAATCTCGCCAGCGAATTTAAAAGCATTGCAATATCTTCCGTAAGGATGCAGCACAATGGTATCCCTGGGCGTGTAGTTGCCGCGGCTGGTACGGCGTTGTTTCAGGAATCCGTTTTCAGAAACCGTTTCACCCCGGCCGTGCAGCCAGACATCAACGCGGTGATTGCGATGTGCCGAAAAGTCGTAGCTCTCTGGCACAATCACGCCATACGGCTGGTCGGTTCCATCGATCTTGGAAACAAACCCACGCACCACCAAACCGGTTTGCGTGACCCACTGCGGCTTGCCAGCTTTGAGCTGAGCCGCACGCTGCATGCCCATTTCTAAATGTTCATAGGCGAATTTAATTTCCGCAGGCTTGAAAAACTCTTGGTACTCCAGGGCATCATGCACTGCTCGATACAGGATGGTGACATCTGGCAGCAACCGCTGTACTTGTGCGTCTTTACTACGCTTCAACTGATCGATTTCAGTTTGAAGTTTTGCGAGCCCTGCTTTTAATGCGGCCTGATCTTCCTCAGGCACTTCGATACCCAAGCGAGGAATTCGACGAACCGTATCAGGGTGATTGTCTGCTTCGCCATCGGCAAATAAGGCAGCAGGAAGCAACATCAAACCGGTAAGCAGTAATAAAGAGATTCGCATAATGAATGGCTCTAAGCGAAAGGGAGGGTCAGGTAAGAACAAAAGCAGCGGCCAAAACAAATGTTTGGCCGCTGCTGTGAGAATACGGGCAGGGTCTACTTTTTCTTCAAGGTGCTAAGGTAGTCAACCACATCGACTAATTCTTGAATCGTGATTAGTTTTTGCAAATCATTCGGCATGACCGAGATGGAAAGCATTTTCAACTCTTCGACTTCGTCTTTGTTGAATGTGCGAGACAATCCTTCTTGGTTTTTAATCGTCACCGAATCAGCGGTTTCGCTGGTTTTTAAACCCGAGACGGCGGTGCCGTTGTCTAGCAACACGGCCCAGTTTTCGTAGTTGTGGCTGATACCGGCACTCGGATAAAGTACCGATTCAAAAAAGGCTTCACGCGAAAGCTTTGACCCTATTTCTGAAAGATCAGGCCCTACGTCTTTCCCTTGTTTATTCACAATATGGCACTTGTTACAGGTGCCAGTGGTTTCAAAAATCTTCTTTCCGGTGGCGACCGATCCACGTTGTTTTACCAACTCCGAAATCGCAGGGATCGGCTTATTATCTTTGGATGGTGGAGCCGGGAACAGCTTTTGTGCCTCTGCGCGAATCTCTTTGAAAATGACATTCGAGAGGCTCACCGCGGTCGCCTGTTGCAGGGCAGAATCAAGTGTGCCTGCTTTGACCAATTTCATCAATTGCTCGGCTCCCCCTTTGTTGGTTGCCAAAGCTTTAACAGCAATCCGGCGTAACTGCACATCTAGTTTGTTGTTTTTTACCAGTGGCAACATCAGGCCATTGATACCACCAGAAGCCGAGTTACCCATTGCAGTGGCCGTGGCAATCGCTAGTTCAATATCGTTGTCGTACAAAGGGCCATTGAGCAATTGAAATTGCTTCTTGTCTAACAAGACGCGAACAGCTTCAACACCCAACGTGCTGCCTGGTTGTGCTTGAGCCATCTTCAGTAAAGTTGGGTAGTGATTCTTCAGATCAAATTTACTTACCAACTGCACATACTGCGAAGTCCCTTGCAGTTTGGTCAATGCTTTTTCTAGAGCTGCCGCTTTTTGTTTATCGCCTTGAATGTCAAATCTACCTAAGCGTTTAATAGCTTCACCTAGGATAAAGCTGGCCGCCTCGCCTGACTTACTGGAATCACTAAACGCCAACTGGGCCATCGCTTGATTCTTGGTATCACCATTCGCCTGAAAATCAAACGCTCGGAAGTAGCGAGGTAAATCTGCTGCACTTGTAGAATCTTGGTTGATAATAATGACCAGCAAGTCGGTAGTTTTTGCTGCGCGACTTCGCCACACAATATCCCGGCTTGCTGTCGTGTTTAGCTTGTTTCCTACTTGAGCCAAGTAAGCATCCAGTCGAGCATCCCAGTGCAAGTCGGCCCCAATGCCGAGTGCTTCGAGATACCAACGGTCTTTGCCATCGTGCTTGGCGGCCAATTGGGCCCAAAGTCGGTTGGCTTCAGAGCTATCGGAAAAGCGTAACGCAATCGCGGCTTCTCTTCGGACTTGAACAGAGCGGTCGTTGACCACTTGGCTGACCACGCTGGCCGGGTCAAGTTGTAGTTGATGGGCCAAACGCAACCCAGTGATGCGAATGTTGGCGTCTTTGTCTTTTAATGCGGTCTCAACATAGTGTGTACCGCGTCCTTCGATTTTGCTCAACAGCCATAACGCACGGGCACGCAAGCGAGGGTTTTTGTTCGATTGATACATGGTTAGCAACGCAGATTCCGCTTTGCTACCTTGCTGATGTAGTGCAGTCCAAGCCATATACCGGGCCGAACCATTCGGGCTGGCGAGTGCTTCAATAGCACCTTCGATGGAATCGAAATCATACTTGGGCACGGTGTACTTTGAACCTTTAGGGGCCACGCGGAACAGTCGCCCACGATCTAAGTCACGCTGGGCATGTCCACCGACGCCTGGATCGTACCAGTCCGAGATGAACAACGATCCATCTGGTGCCACACACACATCAGCCGGACGGAACCAGTTGTCGTTCTCTCCGTGAAGTACGTCTACAATTTCTGCCGAGTAGCCTGCACCATCATTTTTTGCCGGATAAGCACGTACAATGTTCGGTCCAGCATCGCAGTGAATGACTTGATCCCAAAATACTTTGGGAAGCAATCGGCCTTCGTACACGCAGATACCAGTCGGCGAACCGGCATAGGTTTGAATCAAGTTAGGCACAACGCCTGGATCGTTTAAATGCCAATGTTGTAGCGGCACTTCTTTTTCCATATTGGTTCGCGGAACTTTCCAACCGGCCCCGGTCATTTGATCACGGTAACCATAGTTGCCGTATTGCATGACGTAGTTGATACGCACGCCCCGGTTGCCATCGTCGTCGTTATCGCTTTGCCAGAGTGTGCCGAAAGAATCGACCGCTACTTCGTAATTGTTACGGAAGTTATGGGCCAGAACTTCAAAGTCGCTGCCATCCATATTACAGCGAAATGGCATCCCTCCGATATAAGGTTTGCCGTTATCGATCACGGTGTTACCAGCCAAGTCGACCACAGGTTTGCCATCTTTATCGTGAACATACTTGCCGGTGTTGCCGACATTCCAATAGAGTTTTCCATCTGGGCCAAACGAGAACGAATGGGCCGAGTGATCGTGTTGGGGCTGCCCAGTGTTGGTGAACAGCATCTCTTTTTTATCGGGCTTGTCGTCGCCATCTAGATCGGTGAATACAATGATATTCGGCGTGGCGGAAACAATCACTTTGTTTCCTAGAACACAAATACCCATGGCCGAATCAACATCTCGGCCTTGGTAATAAACGATGGTTTTGTCAGAAATACCATCTCCGTTGGTATCTTCTAGAATGAGAATCCGGTCACCTTCGGGGCGTGAACCATTGTTGCGACGATAGTTCATTACATCGCAAACCCAAATTCTGCCACGATGATCGACATCAATGTTGGTGATACTTTTCAGGTCAGGTTCAGCGGCAGAAAGCGTGGCTACTAGGTCATCATGAACCTTTAGCCCTGAGACCGCATTTTCTGCTTTGCGTTGTTCTTCGGCTGAAAGAGCCGCTTTGGCTGCAACCACAGCAGCCGATGGTTTTTTGGTGAAGACTAAAAATTGCACACTACTATCAGATCCACCTGGCTGCGAGACACCTCCAGTATCGATGGCCCCCTTGGCTTTGAATCGCGTGTAACCAGCAGGAAGGTCAAAGGCAATCAGTGAGTTGGCATGCGTTCCGATTCCGAAAGCAACCGGTTTGTTATCTACCGAAAGTTTGTCGCCTCCTGCGTTTTTACCCACATTGACCGAACCCCATTGAGTGGAAGCTGATTTCCATTTGAGATCGGTGAGTTTCTTTTCGCCTTTGGGGCCTACAAGTTTCGGTTCAACCCAATTTGCCCAATCGTAGCTGTATCCATTCCCTGCATCAGTGGCGAGTAGATAGAGCTCTTTGGCACCTGTGATATCGACATCGATATCAACCGAGTGCCCTGGAGTTTTAGGTGTCACAACTTTACTGGTAAAGCTGGCTTCCGATTTATTTACTGCTGCGGTTTTTTTTTTCGGAGTGGGCTTTTTTTTCTCTGGTGGAGGTCCGCCAATGAGTCCTTCGAGATCATCTTTCGTGAGTGAATCAGAAGAGACGCCATCTGCGGGCACTTCTTCTTTAGCGATCCACACAATGGCATTGAGAACTAGCTTGCGGAAATTGTCGTCGGCCCAGTTCCAATGGTGATGACCTCCGGTGAAACCAAATCCGCGTCCGCCATCTTCGCGTGTGGCGGCCCAAGCTAAGTGTTGAGGCTGCCCCAAGGTTTTACGAACATGTTCGTTATTGCTATGTGCCCCGTCAGGACGGCTGAGTGTTTCTTTCGGAGGAATCGCGGATAAGATCGGCGTGACATCTTTCATGTTCGGTCGAAACCGCATGTGATAATACCATTCGTCGTTGATCTCGAATGGCTTGACGCCCTGGGTGATCTCGTGATTGTTCAGCTTTTTGAACTGAGCGGTCCAGTGAGGGTTGACGCTCCAGTAAGGCTCAAAGTAGCCACCGATCCATTCTAAGAATTTTTCGCCAGAAGGGCCTTTGGGTACTTCGACCCCGTAATGAATACAGGCCAAGCCGACCCCTTTTTTCATCAGTTTGTCGAACTCTTCCAGATGCTCGTTCAACAAGTGGCGGCCACCACCATCGCAGTAGACGACTACCGCGTCGGCATTGTCGAAGGCTGTAGGATCAGCAGGCCATCCGCCTTCGTACAATGCTGCCTCGAACTGAGGCATGTTTTCAGTCAACGCCAACATGAGCAGACGGCATCCGCCCATGTGTTCGTGTGCCCCGTAACCATGACTTGGGCTACCGGGTACGAAGACTACCTTTTTTTTTTAGATAATTTCAGACGCTTCAGTTGCACGTCTTTGAACTGAACTTTCATCGGAGGACCAGCGTGTAATTGCAAGGCCAAGATTCCACTGGTTCGGGCATCTTTTTCGCCTTCGTCAATGACTTCTGTCATAACCACGCCATTGATGATATGCGTCAGGTGATTGCCTTTAGCGATGACATGGAATTCATTCCATTCGCCAGCTTTAACCGCTTTGCCCAATTCGGCAGGGTCGCCTAACGAGGTGATCACTGAATTGCCTTTGCCATCTCTGATGACAGCTTTTTGGCCTCGTTTGGCCAACACGCCACGAGCTTTTTCTTCGTAGTTGGTTCCGACCCAGCTACCGGCAAAGTCAATATCGGCTTGGTAGCCTTTGACGACATTGTTGCCTAAGTGAGTTGAACGATATTGAATACCCGAGTTGCCAGCGAATATGCGGAACTTCACTTTGAGTTCAAAGTCATCAACTTTGCCTTGATCCCAAATCAAGAAGGTGTTGCCTTTGGTTGGGTTATCGGCGGTTGTTTCCCCGGTAAGGGCTCCATCTTGAACCGACCAGAATTCTGATTTTCCGTCCCAACCTTCGAGGGTCTTTCCGTCGAAAATTGATTTGAAACCATCTTCAGCTTTTGCGGCTGAGCTGAAAGCCAAGCCCATCACGAGGGCCAATCCAAATATGCGTTGCAGGTGTCGTCTCATCAGGAACTCCGTCTAATGCAAAGTGAAAGATAATGCGGGGCAGGATAGATTTCGCAGGGTATCAATAACTGCGAAGTTGTATTGTAATTTTAATCAAGCGATCATTTTAGACAGATTCAACACAGTTTGCACCTAGTTAAAGTCCATTCTTGCAAGAGACTTGGAAAAACTTTGGAGTTTCTTAGCTGCAAAATTTGTGTTCTCTTGCGATTTGCAATTTAAGGGAAGTTTAGTTCCCCAAAAAACATGGCGCTACTCCATGAAAAAAGCTGGCGAGCTTACAAGCATCACCAGCTTTTGTAGATCAACAGATAGTTGCCGGCTTATTTGCCGTAAACTTCTTTGAACAATTGTTGCTGTTGTTGAATTTCATAGAGTTGGGTTTCGATGGCATTCAAAGCCGTTTCTTTTTCTGAAGACGTTTTGGTTTGTGCATCGATAATCGCTTTCACTTTCGCTTGTTGCTCTTGAAGCAGTTTCAATTGAGCCTGAATTTCGGCCAACTGTTTTGCTGCTTGATCAACGGCCGCTTGTTTGGCGACCATCGCTTGTTGCATTTCAGTCAACTTCATTTTTTCTAAATCCGCAGCCTGTTTGGCTACTGTACTTTTTGCAGTGGCGGCTTTTGCTTGTTCGGCCAGCTTTTGCGGTTGGGCTGCAAAGGCTTGCTTTTCGGCAACCACAGCCTCTGCTTTAGCTTTAGCGGCAGTCGCAGCTTGTGTGGCCGCAGCAGCGGTCGTTTTTTGTTTCGCTACAGCTTCCATCATAGCAGTATGTTCTGCTTGCAACTTCGGCTGCAATTGTTTTGCGGTGTTCATGGCCGCCGTGTTATTCGCAATTTGTTTCTGCAAAGCGGGAATGCTTTTGCCCAATTGCGTCAACTGTTGTTTGGCAGTTGCAGCTTGTTTTTGTGCTTGATCAAGCTCGATCTTGACTTTCGCCAGGGCGGTTGTCTTAGCGGTCACTTGTTTTTCTAGCGTTGCCTTGGTTGCAGCTTGGGCCTTGATGTCGGCTTGTAGCTTGGTTGACTCAGCAGTCTTTTTCTGCGAATTGGCCTGCTGGTCATTGAGTTGCTTTTGCAGCAAAGTTACTCTGGCCGTTGCCGAAACCACGACTTCGTTTGCGATTTTTGCAGATTCCTTGGCCACTGTTAATTGGGCCGTTTTTTCTTCTACCAGTTTTTGCAAACCGGGCTTTGCTTCATCGGGAGTCTTCTCTAACTCTGCTTTAGCCGAAGCGAGTTCTTCTCCTAGAATAGCAACTTCCTTGTCTGCATTGGCTTTTTCATCAGCAGCAGCCTTGGTTACGGTGCCGGCACTGGCTACCGAAGCGGTTGTTTTTTTGATCAGCTCGGCCAATATCCCAATTTCTGAGACTGTTTTGGCAGAAACCGTAGTCGTTTTGTTTAACTGATCACCCATTGATTTGAGTTTAGCTTGTTCGGCTACTAATGCTTTGGCAGCCGCGGTGTGAGCAGCAACTTTTGGTGCAACTTGGTTCATGATTGCCGTTGCTGCCACTTTTTGCTTCTCAGCCGTTTGCTTGTCTGTGCTACCTTTGGCGATTGCAGCTTGCAAGTCGGTTACCTTTTTGGCGGTTGCTTGAATTTGTGTGTTTTTCGCATTTGCCGCAGCTTCAGCCTTAGTGATTGCGGCCAGTTGTTGGTCAGCCGCTGCTTTTGCTTTAGTCGAAGCCTCTGCCAATTGGGCAATTAATTGATCGTAGGTCGGAGAGTTGCCTGGCAGTTCAACAACCGGTTTCGCATCTTCCACATTCCACAAGACAACCTTGCCTGTCCAGGCGCCTCCGATGACCCGCTTGCCATCGTAAGTGAAAGCTGATTTAAGGGCCAAGTCTGCAAACGCAGGGAACCTCTTCAGTTCTTTGCCTTCGGTATCAAATACTTTGACGAGCTTATCTCGGCCAGCGGTCGCCATGCGGCCATCGTGTGTGTAGTGAACACTTAAGGTTCCGCCGCCATGTGCGTTGAAACTTTTTACTACTTTTCCATCGTTCATTTCCCAGAGTTTGACTGAGGCATCTTCACTGGCGGTGGCCAATAAGTTGGAATCTCCACGCCAGCTCATCGAGCCAATCGCTCCTTTGTGACCTGTAAGATTCAAATACTCACGCCCCGTTTCGGCTTCCCAAATATAGAGGCCGGCCGAACGATCCGCAGTTGCCAACAATACGCCGTCAGGGCTGAACTCTAACGAGGTAATCCAGTCGGTATGTTTTCGAATATCGGAGATCATGGTTCCGTCGGTGGTGGAATAAATTCGCACAATTCTTTGTGGACCACCCAAGGCAATCAAAGCATGGTCAGAACTAATATCGGCTGCTAAGACCACGTCGAGTTCATCGCCCACCGTGATAACTTTTTTGCCGGTTCGTACTTCATAGATCGAAACGCTGCCAGAGTGCCCACCGCGTCCGCCGCCTGCTAACAACAGTTCGCCGTTACGACTAAATCGCAAAACGTAGGGGATGCCTTGTGGGAAGGGCAACACGCCTAACAGATCACCGCTATCGGTGTTGTAGAGTGCAATTTGTTTCTGCCCGGCAATCGCTGCTAAAGGAGCCCAAGGACTACAGGCAACTGCGGTAACCGCTGCTGACTTAGTTGTTGGGACTACTGGCTGACGCCATAAACCTTCCGGCATTGCGGCTGGACCTTCGGGTTTGCCGGTCGATCCACCAGCGGCCATGCTGAGATTGGGCTTGTTTGATTTTTTGATGGTCGAGCCACTGTTTTCCAGAGCACCCAGTTCAATCCACTGTTTGATCATTGCCAGTTTCGGAGCAGGCAGTTTGTCTTGCTTCGGTGGCATTTTCGGTTCATCTAGGTGATCGATTAAATCCCACAAGCGAGAGCTATCGATATCTTCAGCGTAAACAATCTCTCCGCTGGAACCACCTTCCATTAGCGCCCCGTAGCTATCGAGTGCCAGCCCGCCTTCGGACTTGTCTTGGTTATGACAAGAGAAGCAATGCTCACGAAAAATCGGCCTTACTTGCTCGTCGTACGAAATTTTCGGTAGGTCGGACGCTGGCTTTTTATCTTCTGCTGATACACTTAAAGAAAGCAACAGAACAACAGCAAAACTTGTGATAATCTTCATCGTAACTCCGGTCGTCAAATGAACGAACCTTCGGCAAGAAAGGGGGAACTAATTTGGAATTATATATTTGCGATAGTGCTAATTATACCATGCGAAAGCTGAAGCAACGCATGATTTTGGGTAGGATCGTCAAACTCCAAGGCAACAATGTACAGTTGAGAGTGACGTTTGGCACAGCGAGGAAGGATATCTTACAAAGCAGACAGTTTGAGCCAGACAAATGGCTGGCCCAATTTGTTTGCGAATTTTATTACTTAGTGGTTAAAAAGGTATTCTCGGGAGTTCAGAACTGCCCAAAAGACGTCTTCCAATCCTTGATTCACGTTTTCATCTTGTTCAACAACGCCCATCAAGCGAGAAATTTCTTCTTCGTTCGGTTTGCGGCTCAAGCAGCGAATGTAAATCTTTTCAATCACTTGCTCTGGCTTAGCCCCTTCTGTGATCCAAGTGGAAACTAGTTTGCCCTGAGAAATTTTTGTCTGTGTGGTGCTTCCGTTGATCATGTGCAGTGATTGCGACAAAGTTGGGGAAGTGGTCGCTTCACCCGCACAAGCGGTTTCTCTTTCAGAGCGGCCGAAGGTTGTTAGAAAATAGTTTGAAGTGGTCCCATCGGCAATTTGCACTGCTTTGGCACCCAGTGGCAAGCCCTTGAATTTGTCTTGCGTATTGGTCGACTGGCTAATGCAATCCAACAATTGTTCCGCCGGAATACGTCGCACTTGTGCGTAAGCAAAGTTCTTGGTGTCTTGACGATTCGTATCGTTAGGAACAGTTGATCGTTGATATGCCTTAGAGGCACAAATGTCTCGAACCAATGCTTTGAAATCAAATTTATATTCAGTCAGTTTTCCACCCAGCGTCTTGAATAATTCAGGATTACTTGGCGGGTTGCTGACTCGAATGTCATCCACAGGGTCAATGATGCCGACGCCTGTGAAATGTTGCCAGATGCGATTGGCCACACTGGTTGAAAACAACTCATTCTCAGAAGAGGTCAACCACTCGGCCAACAGTTCACGACGATCTCGTCCCTTGGTATCAGGAGTTGCCCCGCCTAAGAATTTCGGTGCCATGATTTTATTGCCTACCAGGTGGCGAACATCTCCGCTGCTTCGATTGTAGATAATTCTTTCACGATAATCTTCACCCGTCTTTCTTCCAATTTGCGCGAAGAACGCAGCAAAGCTGTAATAGTCATCCATGGTCCAACGGTCAAACGGATGATTATGACACTGGGCACATTGAGTTCGGATACCCATGAAAACTTGAGCCACATTTTCAGCGGTCTTTAAAGTATCGGTTTCGATCTGATAAAAATTCGTAGCCGGATTACTAAACGTTCCGCCCGATGCACTCAGCATTTCGCGGACCATTTGATCAAGCGGTACTTCATTCGCAATTTTTTCAGTCAACCAGTTGTTGTACAAAAAGGCCGATTTGTAACTCACTTGGTTGTTCACACTTTTGATCATCAGAATCTGTGCCCATTTCATGGCCCAAATCTCGGAGAACTCTTTTCGTTCTAACAATCGATTGACGAGTTGAGCTCGTTTATCGGCAGAATTGTCTGCCATAAACTGCTGGTACTCTTCAGCCGTTGGAAGATGACCCGTGATATCGATGGAAGTTCGACGTAAGTATTCTTCATCGGTACAAACTTCACTTGGCAATATTCGCAGATTATGTAGCTTGGCACCCACGAGTTCATCGATATAGTTGCCAGTAACTTTGGGTTGTTCGTACTGCAAATCGGTAGGCAAAATAACGGTTTGAGATCCTACGGTGTGGATATCATAGCGGGCCATGACAAACGCTTCGCCTCGGGCACCAGCGGTGACTAATCCATCTTTGGTAATCGGGGCCGAGTTGCCGTTGCTTGATGAGAACATCGTCAAGTTGGTCACATCTCGGGTTGAACCATCAGAGAAGAATGCTTTGACAATAAATTGTTGCGTGGTGCCCTCCCCTTCAAGCACAGCTTTAGGTGGATAGATTTCAACTTTTTCGCAAGTCGGTACTTCGCCTGGATCTTTAGGGGCACCTGCCGCTAACCAGCGGTACATGGTTTCGTAGTACTCTGAGTCTTTACTAAACTGCTTACCGCCAGTATGAGGGACGGCACCAATTGCTTTTTCAATCAAAAGGCTGGCTTCTGGAACGGCCAAGTTAATTCGTCGTACACTGTTTTCGCGTGTGATACGATGATGGTCACCATCGGGGTCGAATCCGAAGATGGAAAGATTGAACCCATCTTTACCACGAGCCGATCCGTGACAGCTTCCCGTGTTACAGCCTGCTCTGAGGAACAAGGCCATCACATCCATTTTGAAGCTGACTTCTCTCTCTTTGGTGGCATCTTTGACTGAGATCGGAACATCGACTTTATGTCCTGAAAACTCAACGGTCAACTTGGTCTCACCATCGGCAACTGGCTTGAGCAAGTTCCCTGATAGATTGACTAGTTTTTCGTCTGCCACAGTCCACTTCACTTGATTGGTGACATCCAATGTGACATCGTCATCACGCGTGGCAACCACGATCAACTTTTGCGAGTCACGTTGCGTGAGCAATTGCACGTCAGCCGGGTAGACATTAATTTTTGCAATTCCAGATTGAGCCTTGACTTCACTGACCGATAACCAGCCAGAAAAAGCAACAACTAAACCAAGTGAAAAACATTTCTGAGCGATTCCGTTATTATTCACGGCTGCTCTCCTTTAAATATCAAACCAGTGAAAGACTGGAAACTTTATTTGGATGGGGGAATATTCTAAAACGTATTTACTCTTGAGATTGCGTTTTTTCTAATCGCAATTGCTCTAAACGACTCAATATTTTTTTCGTCGGAGGTTTGGCTACAGGCTTCGCCTTGGGTGCAGCAGGCTTAGCAGTAGTGGCCACTTTGGGTGGCAATGGTTTGTCGATGCGGACTTCGCCAGTGCCTAAGGTGTGCGTTACAAGTTCACCGTTTTCAGTCAAAACGGTGCGGGTTAAAATCGACTTGTGGCGACCAACTCGGGCCTTTGCGGTTGCTTTAATCGTGAAGATCGCTTCCGTTGAGTCTTTGGTAATTTCCACAGGCTCTGAAGTGGCTCCAGCAGGCAGGCCTAGTAGAGTCATGGTTGCTTTGCCTTCAAAGTCTTTCTTTTTTGTGATCTTCACCACGAGTTGTGATTCCTGGTCAAGCTCCATGGCCGTTTTGCCCACGGCCAAATCAAAATAACGATCCGAAACATTCAAAATGCTAAATGGGGTTGAGACTTCCACTGACCCAGACTTATGAGGAGCGGAACCTACAATACAGATTTTCCATTCACCGATAGCGGCACCACTATTTGCGGTAACCGGAATCAATGCTTCCGTTTTTCCTTTCGCAATTTTAATTGATCGAGAAGAACTGACGCCGGAAGGATTGTAAAGGAAACGAAGAGTGATATCGGCATCAAATCCTTCTTCGCGATGAGCAATCACTTTGAGTTGCATTGAACCATTGCGAACCAGTGGAACTTTTGGTTGCACTATTTCTATTTTGAAGGGTACTTTTTCTGTCACTGCGGTGACCATTCGCTTGGAACTATGACCCCACATCTCACGGTTATTTCCACCACGAATTATCATGGTTCGTTGATCTAAGTTGCCGGCTACATCGTATTTGGAATCAACCGGTTTGCCTACTAACTCAACTAAGGTTCCAGAGAGCGGAGCATCGGCTTTGGCTCTGAATACCAGTGGCACGGTTGTCTGATTTGCGGCCATCGTCATCGTTTCCATCTCGATACCTTCTGGCAGATTCTTTGCTATGGTATCAATAGCTCCGCTGAGACTTTCTCGACGTGCCGAAATCAATATTGCCATGTGGTTGTCTTGTGGAATACTGAGCGTCCGAGCCACATAGCGTTGAATTTCTGGAATTCCCATTGTCAACGCAGCAGCGGTCGGTTTTAGTTCAACGCGATAGATAAATGTCTCACCACCTGATTTGAGATGCTCACGAATCCGAATAAAGTATTCACCATCAGCCGCTGCTGTAAATCGATAATAGCTATCGAGTCCACCACTGTCGTCATTGCCACCAACACTGCCACCAGTGCTTGAATAAACATTTAAAATTGGATCAGCAGGCGAACGGAGCGGCTTACGTGCATGAATCCGAATATCTAACCGTTGACCCTTTTTCGCGGTGAATTTAAACCAGTCTTCGTCTCCTTTTTCTTGAAGCACTCCGTTGGCTGCACCAGGGGCAACCATTGCGGTCGCTTCGGTGCGTCCGTTATTAGGCTCTACTTCAACTGCATTGGGAATAGCGGTCACAAGCAAACGATTCGGCGAAGGAGCGATGCCATGTTCGTCTTCGGCGAAGTATTCAAACTCACCTAGAGTCTCTGGTAATTTGATTTTTTGTTTCTTCAGGCCGCCTGCGTCTCCTAGCCAAGTGATCTCAATTTCTTCACCCGGTTGTCCACCACCAGGAAGAATGGCTTGTGGTCTGGGGAAATTTCCAACATGCAATCGATAGATGCAGTTTCCGTTTCCGCCAAAGCTGCTTTCGCGTACTTGAATGATGTATTTGCCATCTTTGGGTGCAATGATCGAACACAAGCAATCTTGATACAACAGCGGAGCGTCATCGCTCTTTGATAATTCAAATCGTTCTTCGTTTAAGATCGCCAAGTAAGGATCAAAGAAGGTACGGCCCAATCGCAAGCCTTCAAGCTCTGCTGTGATTCGCTCCCCTTTTTTCGCGGTGACCACGTAATAGTCTTGATCTTCCGTTAAAACAACGCCATTCATGGTCGTGTTCATTTGCATCTCTTGCGGTGCTTCAAAGTCATTATTCGGTTCTACCTCTTTCACCTCAGGTAAGGCACCAACATAAAAAAGCCGCATGTCGCTCACGCCTGAAGCGGTGCGAATGCGGATCGCATGTTGACCAAGCTTGCAATCCTTAGCGATTGCCAATGTCATTTTGACTTGGCTGGCACTCACGACTTCCGTCTTTTTGATCTCGACACCTGGCTCGTAAAACAACAAGTCATTGGCATCGGCCAAACGACTGCCACGTATGAGCACCTCAACTTCAGTACCCCGTTGGAATCCCCAAGGAGTAATCGAGCTAAAAGTTGGCTGAGCGGCGTTTGCTACAATCGGAACTATTGCCATTAGGCAGAAAGCACCCAAGACGGACAACAGATTGCCGGAGAAAAGAGAGCGATTCATGTGAGCGCTTCCAAGTCGAAATGTTTGGGGGGAGGGAAGTTTGAAGGCTAGAAGCAATAGGGTTTTGCTTCTATGTAGGTTGCCTCTAAAAAAATCAATGGCCAAATTCCGCCTATAAGAGGAATTCGACTTGGGTTTTATTATAATCAAGCGACGCGATATTGCGAATCTTTATCGCGCCGCTTGTATTTAATCTTTTAAGCAATCAATGGCTGAATGACTTTGCCGCCATTCACGATTTCGATCGGACGATCGCCTGGTGCCATCAATTCTTTATCAGCAACAATACCCATCAAGTGATACATGGTCGTTGCCAAGTCTTCAGGACGAACAGCATCGTCTTCTGGTTCACTCGCGGTAGCGTTCGAGGTTCCGTGGATCATTCCGCCTTTAATACCACCACCGGCGAGAGCCACACTAAACACTTTCGGCCAGTGATCACGACCTGCGGTTTTGTTGATTTTTGGAGTACGTCCAAATTCGGAAGATACCATGACCAAGGTTTCATCCAGCAATCCGGTTCGAGCGAGATCGGTAATCAATGCGGCGTACGCTTGATCAAACGATGGCATCGTTCGTTTCATGCTGCTCGTAATTTGGTTGTGCATGTCCCAGCCACCATAAGTTAGTGTGACTAGGCGAACGCCAGATTGTACCAATCGACGGGCCATTAGCATGCGTTGACCAGCTTGATTGCGGCCATATTCGTCACGAACTTTGGCAGGCTCAGCTTCAATGTCAAAAGCTTCACGGGCATCCTTAGAACTGATTACGCTGTACGCTCGTTCATAGAAGGTATCCATCGCGGTAACCGCGTCCGATTCATTCTTCTTAGCGAAGTACTCGTTGACTGCATCCAGTGCAGAACGACGACGCGAGAACCGAGCACTATCAACCCCACTTGGCAAGCTCAAATCACGAACCTTGAAGTTGGAACTGGCAGGATCAGAACCTAAATCAAATGGGGCAAACGAAGAACTCAAGTAACCAGTTCCGGCATGCTCATTCGGTTGATTTGGAATACAAACATAAGGAGGCAAGTTTTTACGAGGACCATATTCATGGCTAATCACTGAACCGAAGCTAGGATACTTCAAAGCTGGAGAAGGCTTGTAGCCTGTGAACATGTTGTGCGTGCCACGTTCATGGGCCGCTTCGCCGTGAGTCATTGATCGAATCACAGCAATCTTGTCAGCAATTTTAGCGGTCTTAGGAAGTGACTCACAAAAGATTTCGCCTGTGTTCGTTTTGACGGTCTTCATCTCGCCACGATATTCGATAGGCGAATAAGGTTTGGGATCCCAAGATTCTTGATGAGCACAACCACCTGGGAGATAGATATGGATCACACTCTTAGCTTTAGCAGGAATGTTTTCGTACTGTTTAAGATCAGCCTGAGCATCTTTGATTTTCATCAAATCAGTGAGCGAGAGACCTAAACCGCCAACGGCTCCGACAGTTAAAAAATTACGCCGACTCAGCGGACTTCCGTTACACTTCTTCATCGTTTCTCCAGTGGTGGGTTGGGTTGCACTTGGGTGGTTGGGGTGCAGTGTTTTTGAAGGTGGATACTTTATAAGTAAGGAACTTGCAGTCGATCTCGGAAGTGATTCGGAATCATCATCGAACCAGATATTATTATAATGACAATCAATACCACAGTTCAGATTGTCTCTACTATGTGTATAGATGGCAACCTAAAAAGGTGAATTGACAGAAAAAGGTGGGACAAAATAAATGTAAAGGCGGGAATAAATGCGCTATCTTATAACTTAATCGCTATATCACTGCATTAACGCATCAATAGGTATGAATGTTGATCTTAACCATATTGATCGGCATTGTCAAAGCATTTCCCTCACAAAGGAACAATAATGCAGGATGAACGGGTGCATTCGCAACTTATTTATATCAAACGACTTAGACAAATAACTACTTGTATATTGAACTTTTTTTTACTAATAATCCGTTTTTACGGCGTTGCTAGCAAGAAAATTATGACAAGAAAGTCCTTTTTATGGCGTATGTAAATGTTCGACCTGAAATGGTTTTTTGCAGCAATTGAGTCCTGATTGACCCAGAAAATAAGGCTCTATGTGAACCTTGAGTTAATTGTTCCGTAATAATGCTAGCGATAATTACTCCGCTCTAAGTTGCTACTGTAACGCAGCAAAACCAATCACGACCCTAGTTCGTCTTCACTATGAACGAAGCAACTGCATCGTCCCATTATTACGAAAGCAATCGTCCGATGTCCAATTCCATTTCTACCCTAGGTGCCATTGCTGCCATCTTTTTCTTGTCAGTGCTAGTTTACGGTGGTTCGTACTTGGCCACTGTGGAAAAGAAATATGATGAAGAGGCAGAAAACCTTTTAGCGGCCACTTACAGCGTAGATGATCAATGGAGCCCCGTAATTTTTGCGCCTGCAAATAAGATTGACCGGGCGATTCGGACGGATTACTGGGCAAATCCTTTGGTTCCCCGTGGTTGTTAAAACGAATCAGGCAATCAGAAGATCGTTGGATTGAAACTTTTCATCGATTGTGTGTACTACCATGAACGCAAAATTAGCTACGATACTTCTACTATTGGCACTCGTCCTGTCACCGCCACTTGCGTACGCTGGCGGCTATTATGCCAACGTCAGACGAACGACATTATTTGCCTGTGGTCCGACGACTTGTGGATCAAGCATAGCTTTTGTCGAGTACCGTTATGGAGGCCAATGGAGCGTATCGGTTTTTGCACCAGCACACGAAGTTGATAAAGTGATTCGTCCCTGGTATTGGAAAGAATAATCGCCCCGCTGCATCTGCTTTGTTTCGATTATGCTCGAATCGAATCAACTTGGTTCCGTTTGCGTTTCTCAGGGCCAAGCTTATGAGAAGCGCCCATCGATTGCAGCATCGTATTGTAAACGTCGATTCCTTCGGCGTTGACATCCATGATCTGGCCGGTTTTAAAGCGGCCATTGGCGCCAGTGATTGCGTGGAACACTCCTGATAGTTCGCGTTTCACATCCGCATGTCGACCATCGCCTGATTCGGTAGAAATGGTAATCAACGAGTTTTCCAAAATGCTCTTGCCATTGGCTTCCATCGAATCGGGTTCATCCAATCGCTTCAGGAAGTAGGCCAGCTCTTGCATCTTCATATGAACATGGGCTCGCAATTGTGTGTTCTTCTTTTTCACACTGAACTGATGCCACCACTCGTGACTGCACCCTGCCGAGCCTGATTTGTTATGCTGGGCGGCGTCATCGAAATCGAACACGGTTTTTCCGTTGTACTTATAATTTCCGGTTAAACGAATGCGTTCGCCTGCTGCCAAGAATGTGAGCGCACCAAAGCGTACTCGATCTAATTGAATCGCCAGGGCATACAGGTCGGCCATTAATCGCCATTCAGAAGTCAACTCTTCTAGCGTGATATCGATTCCTTCTCCGCCTGGATCGGCCAATCCGCCATGCGCAATTTGTGAACGAGAAGGCAAGTTTGGTGCATTCGGGTCTTTCTCTTGCATAGAATAGGCCCGTTGTTCGAACTCGCGGATTCGATCCAGATGATCGGCGATTCTCGTTTTTGATAACGACCCCAGTGGCGAGTTTTTACCGGCATAGAATTTGTATTGATCAACGACCGAATCTAACACGCTACGGCGCAGTCGTTTTTCTCGATCACTTTTGCCCTCGCCTGAAACATTAATCGTACCGAAAACACGCTCAAACAACTCGCGTGGTTTTTCCTGCATTCGGGCAGCTACGGTGCCATCAAAGTTGTAACTATGCACATACCGACCAACGCGGCTTCGTCGGAAAAATGTTCCGCCAATCAAAGTCGGCACCATCCCAGCAGGCATGCCGTTAGGGTAATGCGTTTTACGAATCACCTGATCCAGCGAAGGTCCGCCTGCCTTGGCTTCGCCATCAGGCGGTTCAGCGGTGAACGACCCAGTCGCTCCGTCAAAGTGGGCGTTGATGCCAGATTTGTCGCAGCGAACTTGATCGACATTTCGCATGATTAGTAGTTTATCGCCCAGCGGTTTCAGCGGCTCAAGCACGCCGTCAAACCCTTCGGTTTGCAGAGGGGCCGGAATCCCTAGTCCAAAGAAAACATTGAATGCCCGAACTGGTGCCTGCTTTTGTTCAGCAGCAGTGGCGTTGGTCGCGATCATTTCTTCCAACAACGGCAACCCAATGGTGACGCCACCCAATCCTTTAAGCATCGTACGTCGGCTGATATGTGGCTTTTTCATTCCGTTTTCTCCGTGCGTGTTTTTTGGATTAGATCGCTCAGGACAATCGCAGTCATTAGATTAGCATAAGTGCCACCCTGTTTGATTGCCGATTGATGTATTCTTTTAACAATCGGAGCATCTGCCGCTACCAGCGGACGCCCTAAGGCAAACTGTGTCAGTTTTCGAGTAATGCACTCGCCCACTCGATCACTATCGGCCAATAAGTTCATTAACTCCGCAGTGTTTTGATACGAGACCGGTTTTTCGGCACCTGGGAACTGTATTTTACCATCTTGGCGTAAATCATTTCCATGAGCGTCTTTTTCAAAGTAAGAGCCGAGTCCATCAAAACGTTCGAGCCCAAATGCCAATGGCTCGAAGCGAGAATGGCAGCCTCCACAGGCTTTATCGGCAATCCGTTTTTCGGCAGTCATCCGATGCGAAAGCCCCGGCTTGGTCGGCACCGGTGTGGTATCGAGCCCCGGAGGTGGATCACCGACTTCACTGAACAACAAATCATTCAGTACAAATAATCCTCGTGTAACCATCGAGGCATCGTCTCCGCCCATCGTCAAAACAGATCCCTGAGTCAGCAGTCCGCCGCGACTAGGTATCGACGATAGATCGTAACGCACAAGCTCGGCGTCTGATTTTCCAGATGGAGTTTGAACTGCAAAATTGTAATGCTTGGCAAGCCGTGGCGTGCTGAACGTGATTTGTGCATTCATTAAATCGCTCAGTGGACGGTTTTGTTTCCACACAATTTCTTTGAAGAACGCCAACGTCTCTTCACGCATATCGGCAGCCAGTTGTTGGTTCCAATCCGGGAAGTGTTCTTTGCTAGGGCTCATATTCTCAAGACGAGAAAGATGGAGCCATTGGCTGATGAACTGCGTTGATCGATCAACGGCCCGAGGGTCTTTGAGCATTCGCTCGACTTGCTTTTTCACTTCTGCCAGATCATACAGATCACCTGAATCAGCGGCCTGCATTAACGCTTGATCTGGCGGGGCACCCCAGACGGTGTAACTAATTCGCGAAGCCAATTCATACGGAGATACCGGCCAAGCGGTGCCATCGCCCTGCTGGTTTTCGATACGATAAATAAATCGCGGCGACTGCAACATGGCTTCAATAGTAAAGCGAACTGCATCTTTAAAGCCACCACCTGATGTGGCAACCGAAGTCGAAATTCCACGGTAAGTGGCCACTTCGTGACCTTCAAGCGGGCCACGTAAAATTAACTTGCCCATTTTTTCGATCAAGTCAATCATGTTCTTATCAGCCAGTGATTGGCTTTTGGTAAAACGAGTCACGAATTTTTTGACATCCATCCTGTCGGTAATAATTTCCGCCAGTTTGGCGTACGACTCGATATGCTTCAAATCGACATTCAAGTTGTAGGCCGTATTGCTGAATCCATCGGCTCGCAAGTCAGGCGGCAAGATCTGGGTTGCTTCGGCACTAATATCAACGCCGACTGCGCTTTTCACGGTAGCAATGTATTCCGGCAACGTCAGCCGGCGGACCCAATTATTGGCCGATGGACCTGCATTGGAGTAGATGACCGGATCGATCACATCGATGGTCCAAGTCGCCCCATCGGTAATCCATTTTTTCAAGACTTGCTTTTCTTCGTCTGAAAGCGATGGCTTATCTTGCGGCATTTCGTCAGATACCACGGCTTCCCACAGTAAACTTTTCGAGAGATCGCCGGCAGTAATTGCCGGTCCATTTTCGCCACCCTTGAATGCGGCCAACTTGCGAGACAGATCGAGTTCACCTTCTTTGATGCTAGAATCATGGCACTCTAAACAGTGGCGAGATAACAGCGGGGCAACCTGGGTTTCAAAATGAACTTGTTTTGGTGATGGCCGATTTTTTGCCAATGCCGTGGAAGCCTTGGAGCCAGCTTGAAAATTTCGTGCAACTTCATTCGGGCTCAAGTCTCGATTATAAAGGGCCACTAAATGATATGCCCCAAGCCATTGGCGATCCATCGAATGCTCGTTGGCCAAGGCCAAGCGATACGATCCGTTCCAGTTGCCGGTGTTGCCTGTGATGATTTTTTCGGCTCGCGGTTTGCCATTCAAATAAAGTCGCGTGCGTCCGGTTCGGTCGCGTGTGTAGACCACATGCGTCAGTTGTGTCTTCAAACTTTTACTAGGCGTGCTGACCGAAGGAATTCCGTTGGTACTGGTTTTGGTACTGCGCAAACGCACATCAAACTTATCGCCATCTTGGCCGAGTGTGAAATTGCGTTCACTCCCATTTTTTGAAAGCGTGATGATTCTGGCAGGGCCATCTTGATCAGACTTGGCCGGACGAAGCCAAGCCTCGATGGTGATCTCGCCCGTTTGCTTCACGGCAGTGGTAACTTTGTTGGCCCCATTTTCCGAACGTATGATGACCTTGCCACGTACCTCAATCGAACCAGCAGTACGACGAACGGCCTTGAGGGTCTCAATCTTGAGATCAACCGGGCGGCCAACCCCAGAGCGATCTTTTACGATGGGTCCACTCTCAGAACTAAAATCGTAAAGTACCAACAGACCATTTTGAACACGCCCCGCTGAGCTGGATTGAGCACAGGCTGACCCAGCATCAAGCAATAGGCCAGTGATCAATAAAAGAACCGCAATCGAGGTAAGGCATTTCATGGAGGGGTGATTTTCCGCAGGCGTAAATAACGTCAATAGAAAAATGGAAGGAATGTCTTAATTGTACTCCTGCAAGAGAACAGATGCAACATATATCTCCATCAGGTAACAACTTAGCTTGGTCACCTCAAGTCGAAATCAACACTTTGCGGCCTGAAATTGAACATGCTATGATGGATGTTCTCAATCGAGGCAAAAAACTGTTCCGAATTCACGAATTGGGTTGACTTCCATCGAATGAAAATCGGGAGCATTCCTATCAATAGATAAAGCTCATGAACCCACAAAACGCCCCTATTTCAGGTCAACACTTACTCAATCGCCGGAACTTTCTCGGAGACTTTGGTCTTGGATTAAGTGGAATTGCGTTGACTCAGCTCTTGAGCAACAGTTCGCTATTGGCGGCTGATGCTGGTACTTCTGGTGATTCAGAAAAAAGCCCCATTCGCCCTACCATCAATCCCGCTTCGCCTTACGCCGCGCGTAAGAGTCATTTTCCGGCTGCGGCCAAAAATGTGATCATGATTTATTGCAGCGGCGCGTGCAGTCATCTTGATACATTTGATTACAAACCGGAACTGATAAAACGTCATGGGCAAGCATTGCCTGGGGCCGAAGGGCTGAAGACATTCCAGGGCGACCAGGGCAACTTAACGAAGAGCCCTTGGACATTTCGCCCTCATGGAGAGTCTGGCAAAATGGTTTCTGACTTGGTTCCACAACTGGGTGGCCTGGCAGACGACATGTGCTTCATTCATTCGCTGACCAGCAAAACCAACACGCATGGACCAGGCGAAAACTTTATGTCGACCGGATTCACGCTCGATGGTTTTCCCAGCATCGGCGCCTGGGCCACCTACGCCTTGGGCTCCATCAACGAAGAACTGCCCGCGTATGTGGCGATACCTGACCCGCGTGGTACACCTCAGTCGAGCGTGAACAATTGGGGCCCCGGTTTTTTACCTGCCGCGTTTCAAGGAACCGATTTCAACGCGGCCAAACCAATTCGTAATTTGGCGAGGCCCAATAATATCTCCGCTGCAACCGATAAAGCGACACGCGACTTCCTCAAGAAAATCAATGAACATCATCTTGAACAATTCCCAGGCGACACAGAACTAGCGGCCCGAATTTCAAGCTACGAACTAGCGGCCCGGATGCAATTGAGTGTACCGAAGGTGAGCGATCTCTCGACTGAAACAGCGCAAACCATCAAGATGTACGGGGCCGATGACACGCAGAACTCGCTCAAGGCTTCGTTTGCCCGCAACTGCATCTTGGGCCGTCGTTTGATTGAACAGGGCGTTCGCTTTGTCCAAGTTTTCAACGGTGCGTATCAAACTGGCGGCGAAGGCGTAAGCAACTGGGATGGGCACAAAAAGCTAGAGCCGCAATACGCCAAGCATGGCGTGGTGCTTGATCAACCTGCCGCGGCACTGTTAAAAGATTTAAAGCAACGTGGGCTGCTCGATGATACCTTAGTGGTTTGGTGTACCGAGTTCGGTCGCATGCCGACGTTTCAAAAAGGGGCCAGCGGAAGAGATCACAATCCGGCCGGGTTTACCGCTTGGTTAGCTGGCGCCGGCGTCAAAGCTCCGTTCACCTATGGTGCCACCGATGAATTTGGGTACAAGGCGGTTGAAAATGTTACGACCGTATACGACTTCCACGCAACAATCTTACATTTACTCGGTCTCAATCACGAGCGTTTAACTTATTACCACAACGGCATTGATCGGCGTTTGACCGATGTGCATGGGCACGTGATTAAAGATGTGCTGAGTGCTTAGAGCGTTTTCAATTTCGTTCGTGTCACCCGTCGATGTTGGAGGATCTTATGTTCTAGAGCCTTCATCCTACGTGACCTAAAATGGAGGATTAATATAGGGATAGCCGATCAGTATATATATCGCAAAACCGGTTATCACAAAAATCATGCCCATGATTACGGCAAAGTGGATAAAACCAACTTGAGATTGATCCCTTGAAAGTGAACGGGCAATCTCAACATCATTTCTGCCACGCATAGTTCCATAAACAACACATGCTAACAGAAGGAGCCCGCAAACAACGGTCTTAAAAGTTCCTGGCCACTCAAAATTGAACTTCGTTGCGACAATCCTTAAGAAGATACCAAGGAGCAGTGCAACAGTTCCGATCATCACAGAAAATACAAGACGAACAGGAATCTTATTGTTATTCATGGATTCAAATCACTTCCTTGGTAGTGTCTAAAAGCAATAGTAATGTAGGATGGAAGGTCTTCAACAAAAACTTTTCAGCCGATTGTAGCGTTCACCACCAAACGATTCAATCGGAGCACAAACGCATTGCCGGCATTCATTTGATTGTGTGGCGTCAATCATTATCGGCGAACACTTCTCGCAAAAATCAACCTTGTTCTTCGCAAAGAAACCGCAGCCGATTCGTTGAGTGCAGCGTAGTTGAAGCAAACCGGATAGACAGGCGGCTGGCCTCTCGGCAGCCACCCTACGAGACTGAAAAATCATCCATCCTCTTTTAAATGAACCTGATCGCTGGCTGCCGTGTCTTGGCGATGTGAACTTTCATTCCCTTATGCCATAACACAATAAAATGCCTGCCTTTCATGAAATCCGAGCCGACTTCAATCAACAAAGTATTGTCGTCTATCAGGCCTACAGCACGCAAATTGCTGGCCCTGCAATAAAAGCAGGCCGGTTTGTTGGGCCGTTTTCTTGGGGAAGAATGACTTGGATCAAACCCTCGTTTCTTTGGCTGATGGCGCGTAGCAATTGGGCACAAAAACCGGGGCAACAACATGTGTTGGCTGTTCGTATCTCGCGGACTGGTTGGGAGCAAGCTCTTTCGCAAGGGGTGCTCACAAGCTACATGCCCAAGGTTCACCGCAGCGAATCGGATTGGAGAGCCGAGTTTGAAAATGCCAAGGTTCACATCCAATGGGATCCAGAGCGTTCGATCCACGGGAAGAAGTTACAACACCGCTCTATCCAAGTAGGTCTCAGTCGTCATGTAATCAAAGAATTCACCGAAGATTGGATTCTTGACATTAAAGACGTGACTCCGCTTGTCAAGAAAATTCGTTCTCTCTATCTGGCCGGGCACCAGCGAAAAGCCAAAGCCCTGTTGCCACCCGAGCGCGTTTATGCTGTAAATGAAACTATCAAGCAACGCTTAGCAATGAGCGAATCATAAAAAGAGTCAAACCATGATCCAATTAAATCCACAACAAAACGAAACCATCGATGCCATTGTCCGCATCCTCGGCAATTGCCGCAGCCTGTTTTTTGTTACCGGAGCTGGCGTCTCTGCCGACTCCGGCGTGCCCACCTATCGCGGCATCGGCGGCTTGTATGATGTCGATGTCACCGAAGAAGGACTGCCGATTGAAGAAGTGTTGTCAGGCCCCATGTTTCAAAAACAGCCTGAGTTGACCTGGAAGTATCTCGGTCAAATCGCCGAAGCTGCGCGCGGAGCGACCCATAACCGAACGCATCAAGTCATCGCCGAAATGGAACAACATTTCGCCAGAGTTTGGACGCTCACGCAAAATGTCGATGGCTTTCATCGTTCGGCCGGCTCAAGCAACGTGATTGAAATTCACGGCAACATGCGTTCGTTGTCTTGCACCAGTTGCAGCTATAGTGAAATCGTGGATGAAAACACCGAGATACAAATTCCGCCCTACTGCCCCAAATGCCAGGCCATTGTGCGGCCTGATGTCGTCCTGTTTGAAGAGATGCTGCCTGAAAGGGCTCTCACTCAACTCTACGAACAAGCCGAAAAAGGATTCGACGCCGTCTTCACCATCGGCACCAGCAGTGTGTTTCCCTACATCCAACAGCCAGTGCTGTTGGCCAAACAAATGGGCATTCCGACCATCGAAATCAACCCGACTGAAACCTTGCTGTCTGCTGAGGTAGACTATCGTCTGGCTCTCGGCGCTGCCGATGTGATGGATGAAATCTGGAAACGGTATCAGGAGAGTTGTTAGCGCAGTAGTTCTGTGGTGTCAACCACCATTGACCAAAGCACCTGCAAAAATCAACCATGCTCTTCTCAAGACATTTAATTCACTCCCAATGAAAAAACTAATCATCTTTGACTGTGACGGCGTACTGGTTGATAGCGAGAAAATCGGCAATCAGGTATTGGTTGATATGGTTCGCCCTCTGGGGGTTCCATTGTCGCATGTGGAAGCCTGTCATCGCTTCAAAGGCTGCAAGCTGGCGGATATCATTCAGGAACTTGAAGAAAGCTCTGGCCATACTTTCCCTGAAGACTTTGTGCCCAATTTTCGTCGTGAAATGCATGCGGCGTTTGAGCGAGACATTCTACCGATTGATGGAATTGCTGAAGCCTTGGCGAACATCTGCCTGCCTAAATGTGTCGCATCAGGTGGGCCGCCGGAAAAGATACAGCAAACACTAAGTATCACCGGGTTGCTTCATTATTTTGGCGAGAACATATTTAGCTCGTATGTCGTGAAAAGTTGGAAGCCAGAGCCTGGTCTTTTCCTGCATGCAGCCAACGCCATGGGCTACGAACCTAGCGAATGCCTAGTGATCGAAGACAGCGTCGTAGGCGTTAAGGCTGCCGTTGCTGCCGGCATGAAGGTGCTTGGGTATAGCGAATCAAGTGGCCAAGAGTTACAACAACTCGGGGCAACGGTGTTTCATGATATGAAGTTGTTGCCGGAGATGGTGAAGAAGCACTGCTGATCGAAAGTTTTAGATATTCAAGATGAAAAAATACCTAGCATCGACCAAACACATAGACTGGCAACATCCGGCAGTATTCGCAAAAGCAAAAGAATTAAGCGAAGGCTGGTATGATGAAGAGTTGATTACCAAAATCTGTTTTGAATTCGTTCGCGATGAAATCAAGCATAGCTGGGACTACCAATTGAACCCGGTCACTTGCAGGGCTTCGGATGTCTTAGAGCATGGAACGGGTTACTGTTACGCTAAAAGTCATTTGCTGGCGGCCTTGTTGCGAGCCAATCATATCCACGCCGGATTATGTTATCAGCGGTTAACAATTACGGGTGAGGTTCCACCGTTTTGTCTGCATGGGCTCAACGCGGTTTATTTGGAACCGCAGGGTTGGTATCGCATCGATGCCCGAGGCAACAACGCCAGTGTCAACGCCCAGTTCTGCCCGCCACAAGAACAACTGGCCTTTCCGATCCTCACCCCAGGCGAAGCCGACTTGCCAGAAATCTGGGCCGAACCACTGGCGGTGGTGGTAGAAACGCTGGAGGCTTATGGCACGTTTCAAGAAGTGGCGGAGAACTTGCCGGATGTGGATTTGATAAAAAAGTAGGATGGATGGTCTACACCAAAAAATCTTGCTACCAATTGTAACGTCCACGACCTATCCATCCAATCGAAACATAAACGGTGTGCCGCCATCCATCTGATTGTGCGGTGTCAATCATCATCGGCGAACACTTCTTCGAGAGATGGTCCATCCTCTATGCCGAGAAATAGTAGCGGGTTAGCTGAGTGAAACTGAATTGAAGTAAACCGTATAGACAGATGGATGGCAGCCGAGCGTATCTTTTTCTATCGAACAAGTTCTTTGTGATGAATGTTCGATATGGGTGGATTTTTTGTTAGAGACCATCCATCCTACACGTCTTTTAGCGAACCTTCTATTTCTCGCTGTGTCTCTCTTCACCTTAGCCATCAGGCAAGCAAGTCATGTTCTGTTTTGCAGAGCTCAATCTTTATCTAGGTCAATCACCATTCACAAATCAAACACTAAAGGCGGAGGTAGCCAAGATGGATAGCTGCTGATCTTTCAAGATCGGACAGAGCATCCGATCTTGCTGAAGACTACTTTCGAAAATTTGTCATGAGTACACCATTCCGCTGGGATATTACCAAACGTGAACAATTGGGAAAGTTAGTCGAGGGAGAAGCAGAAGAACCTTATCCTGAATTTCTAACCGACTTGCAACAGTGCTGCGCTCGAGTCTTCTCATTTTGTGACAACGCCGATCTTATTTTTGTGGGAAGATCGCCCGAGAGTATCTACGATTATCTAAGCGGATTGCTGGCAGGCACCTCGTGGAGTAATCGTATCTGTTTGCTTAATATCTCGTTGCGGTATTATACAATTTCTGAAATCGAAGAAGAATTGCCGACAGGTCTGGCGGCAACCTATGAACAACTTGAGGAGACCAATTTGGCTCCCTCTCAGATCGTGAGAAGATCTCGCCCCATTGCATTGACAGATTTAGTTGCCTCTGGCAGTACCCTGGGCAACTTAACTGAACTACTGATGCGTTGGCTGGAAGATGAACGGGGAGATTTAACCGCGTTGCGAGAAAAGCTGCGATACGTGGGCATTACCAGAAAAAAGGATTCCGGCAAGCATACGAATCGCTGGCAGCAAGATGTGAGTTGGACACAAAGTTTTCGGAAATCTCGTATTAAGAACGTAGCGATCCCATGGCGGCTTTGGGGCTACTTGGGCAACGAGCAAAAGAAAGTGACCGACTCCAACCCACCATGGGTTTGGGGAAAAAGTGAACTGCAATCTTCACCCCGGCATGAAAACTATTTTCAAGCATTACGATTAGCCAGACATTTATATCAATTAGGATTAACACGCAAACATCGCCTGGCCTTCTCAAATCAATTAGCCAAACAACCTGGCGTCAAATTCTCCTGGTTCCGCTCGCTGATTGCAGAGCTACGCCAATGTAAATCTTCAAGAGTAAAGTGCTAGGATTACGTGTTTCTTGGCAAAGAGAAAAGTAGAATAGATGGCAACCAATCGCATCTTTTCAATCGAACAAGTTCGTTGGGATGAATGTTCGATATGGGTGAATCTTTGGTTAGAGACGATCCATCCCTACACGACTTACCGGATGTGGAATTGATAGGGCCTTGAACTGTTATTTGACTGGCGAATGGCTTGCAGCTAACATGTGTCAATCTAGTTTGCCGTTCAATCCACCCTTCTCGTCGATTAAAACCAATCATGAATGACAACAACCCCTACAAGTCCCCCGTTGCAGACATTGACAACACAGCGGAGAGGAGTGTAATTGAGAATAAGGAAAGAACTTGGAGGACTATTGCCTGTGGCATTGTCCTTTTTTCTGTGAGTTCCTTTATTTTTTTTATAACTTTGCTTATCACTTTCTTTGGCGAGTCAGAAGAGATGTGGCCCGTTATCCCTTGCGGTATAATAGGAGTAATAGTTGGCGGCATGCTAACACTAGCTGCTTTTAAAAGCAGGTTACTCGTCGCCATCGGTTTGACCTCATTGATATCTATTGTGTTTTCTAGCATTGTTTTAATTATGGCTCTTGCTGTCGCATTGAAAGAGTCAATTGAAGATGTTCCTGATATTTTCTTTCCACTCGAAATCGATGAAATCGTACCTGGGCATTTCATTTTAATTTTATCTACAATTTGTGGGACTTGTTTTGGCATAAACGGCATAGTAGCGGGTGTTCGAGACAAGAAAAACATTGGGGTCATCGCTGGTGGTATGGGCAGTTTCTTCTGCATTCTTTATTTAGTATACGTTGGGGCGAGCATTTTTATGTCGCTTGGCTGAGTCGAACGGTTGACCATTTATTTACTGACGAAATTCAGTTAAGCAGGACGGATGTGGATTTGATAAGATCCCCCGGCTTAAAATATCTACAAACAAAGTCTTTCAGCGAACCTTCTATTTTGTAACCGTTCACGGATACTTTGTTAGAGATCATCCATCGCTACGCGATTGTTTTACACTAAGTCATCCGCCAGCAGCGAATCTTGAGCTACATGCCGAACACGTAGGATAGTGACAGTGTTATTAGAGATCGCATAGACAATACGATGTGTAGGCCGTTTGCCGATACTGGTAAGAAGCTGCCGGATTTTGTGAGAGATCAAATTATTTTCAGGTGCTAATTGGCATCGACCAGGGTTTTCTTGCAATGAACTAATTGCGCCATGTATTTCCATATACCACAGCTCGGCCTGAACAGTAGAACGATGTTTACACCACCACAGATATGCCGTTTCTATATCTTGTTGTGCGAGATCTGTAATCTTCAATTGATACATTTAAACATCGCGGGAAAGCTTGTGTTTCTCTCGAAATGCGTGATCAAAGTCCTGAAAGGATTTCACCCGCCCCTGGTTCATGGCATCAATCCCAGCTTGAATCGCAAGACATTCTTTATCTTGCCGATCCAGAGCATCAAGGGCCTGGCGGATGGTATCGATCTCTGATTCGCTGTTTGTGCTGGCTACGCGTTGCTGTATGCGTTGTAGCAGATCGTTGGGAATATCGATTTGCATAGAGGGTCTCCTTCTCTTGCATTCTATCACAGATGACACGGAGAGGCAAAAGAGCTTCAAATCTCACATAGCTACGCAACTTGAGTCACGCAGCGAGTGTGATACGATAGACAAACCCTTGTTAGCAACACAACTCAATCGGCGTCCCTACCCAATGTCATCAGAAAACGACAACCCGTATCAACCGCCGGCTGTGGAGTCGATGCCTGCGGCTTCTGATAACGGACCGCAGCCAAGTATTGTGCGCGGGTTCTTGTATGCGATACCTATAGCAGGGGTTGGGTTTGTGATTCCGTTTGCACTATTTATCACGATAGAGAAAATTCGCCATTACATGGCATATTCTCGTCTGGAATTGGATTTAGGAATTGATTCAAGATATCTTGATTGGAAATTTCTATGGCCAGGAATCGGCTGTTCTTTTGTCTTCGGACTCGCAGCTTTTTTAAATTATGCTCCCGCAAACTGCATTGGTCTGATCAGGGCCATAATATTTGTCGGTGCAGCCATTCTACTTGGTGCGGCTACATCAGGACTGGTAGAATTGGTCTTTGACCTAAGTCCAAACGTCTATAGGCCTGAGCCATGGCAGATATCTCATCTTATTATCGCTTTCTGCGTTCCTCTCATCTATACTATAACTCATACAGCGATCCGCTTTCACTCGAAACCACTACCAAACAGTCCAACAACTTCACCCCTTAAAGACAAAACACCATGAAGTACTTTATCCCTTTGCTGGTTCTCATTACCAGTTCCGCGTTTGCGGCAGATCGGCCGAACATTCTTTGGCTGACTTGCGAAGACAACAACATCAATTGGGTCGGCTGTTATGGCAACCCGCATGCGGAGACGCCGCATATTGATAAGCTGGCTACCGAAGGTTTTCAGTACATGCACTGTTATGCGAACGCTCCGGTTTGTGCGCCTTCGCGTAGCACTTGGATCACTGGCGTCCACGCGGTTTCGATGGGCACCCATCCGATGCGAAGTCGTTACCCAATTCCTCACGACACGATCAAGTATTACCCTGACCTGATGAAAGCGGCTGGCTACTATGTCAGCAACGCCGGCAAGACCGACTACAACATCGGTGGCCGCGATGACAGCAGCCCTTGGGACTCTCGCAAGGTCGACTGGGACGTACTGAAGAAAAATCAACCTTTCTTCCAGATCATCAACAGCACCAAGAGCCATGAATCCAAAGCGTTTGGCGATGTGGAGAATACTGAGCATGATCCGAACTATGTTCGCTTGGCCAAGTACCATCCCGATATTCTAGTCATCCGCCAGAACTACGCCCACTATCACGATCAAATCAAAAAGATGGACGCCGATATCGGTGCCGCACTGGCCGCACTTGAAGCGAGCGGTATGGCCGGCGATACGATTGTTGTGCATAACTCAGACCATGGTGGCGTGCTGGCTCGCAGTAAACGATTTCTGTTCAACAGCGGAACCCATTGCCCACTAGTGATTCGGATTCCTGATAAGTTCAGCCACCTACGGCCTGCTGCGGTTGGTTCTAAGGTCAACGACTTAGTTAGTTTTATCGACATGACCAAAACCTGGCTCACACTGTGTGAAGCTGAGACACCTGACTACTTGCAAGGCCGTGTCTTCCTCGGACCGAAAAAAGAAGAACGCGACTACCACGTCAGCTACCGTACACGCATGGATGAACGCTGTGATAATGTGCGAGCGATTCGTGACACGAAGTTTTTGTACATCCGCAACTACATGCCGTATGCTCCTTGGGGTCAGCACTTGAATTACTTGTGGACGATGAAAGCGACCCAAGCCTGGGAACAACATTACCGGGATGGCAAAACCGACGCAATCACCGGGCGATTCTTTGGCACCAAACCAATGGAAGAACTGTACGACACCTCGGTCGACCCGGATAATGTCAACAACCTGATTCATGATACGAAGTACGCAAAACACGTGGCCCGGCTTAGCAAAGAGTTGGACCAGTGGCAGCTAGACAACTTTGATTCGGCCTTATTGCCTGAAAGCGAAATGGTTAAACTCTCGGAAGAAAGTGGCAAAACCATTTATGAGTATGTCCGCGATCCTTCGCTGTATAATCTAAAGGCTTATCAAGAGGCTTCGGGATTAGCACTAGAGCAAGACCCGAAGAACTTGCCAGCCCTTTACAAAAACCTGAAAGCAGCAGACGCTGGCGTGCGATACTGGGGCATCATCGGTTGCTTCAATTTGCAAGAAGAAGCCGATCTGAACATGAAGGTCATTCGCAGGGCACTCAAAGATGATTCGCACCATGTACGCATCATGGCCGCTTGGATTTTGTATCGTGCTGGCGATAAACAGGCCGCTCAAGATTGCTGGAATGAACTACTGGCCGAAAGCTCGTACGCTTCACTCAAAATCTTCAACATCATCGACTGGATCGGCGAAGGACACGAGCCGTATACCGAGGCGATGACAGCCTGTAAGTTCAGTCACAACGGGTACGTCACACGCATGCAGCAATACATGGGCGTGGCCAAAGCACCGGTGAAAAAGCAACGAAAAAAGAAATAGGCTAGTGTAGCTTGTTTTAAAACCCAGTTTTCCACAAAGCACACGCAACATCGATTGCGTGTGCTTTGTTTTTCTCTGGTCATTTGATTTATTGATAGGTTCATAATGCAACTGTTGTCTCACGTAAAATGGTTATCTTGTATCGCCCTGCTCTTCCTGAGTATTTCTCAGTTATCAGCGGCTGAATTGTTTGTTGCTTCCGCTGGAAATGACAACAACCCAGGCACGCAAGAGCAACCGCTTGCCAGTTTAGCCGGTGCTCGCGATTATATTCGCAAGTCAGGTCAAGCCGGAAAAGAACCTTTCACCGTGACGATTGCCGATGGGGTTTACTACTTGCCTGAAACAGTGGTCTTTACCGAAGCCGACTCTGGCACCCTCGCGGCATCCATTGTGTATCGTGCTGCCAACGAAGGCAAAACGGTAATCAGCGGTGGTACGCAGTTATCGCTTTCGTGGACAGCGCATCAAAACGGAATACTAAAAGCAAAGACTCCCGCAGGCCTGGCTATCGATCAACTTTTTGTCAACGGCCAACGCCAACACATGGCCCGCTACCCCAACTTTGATCTCAACGCGAGGCCCTACAACGGCGCAGCGGCCGATGCGTTTAGTCCAGAGCGAGCTGCCCGCTGGAAAGACCCTACCGGAGGATATATTCACGCAATGCACAGTGGGCATTGGGGTGGATTTCATTATCGTATTACCGGCAAGAACGAAAAGAACGAAGTTGCCTACGAAGGGGGTTGGCAGAACAACCGCCCCTCGGCAATGCACAAGAGTGACCGCTTTGTCGAAAACATTTTTGAAGAACTCGACGCACCAGGCGAATGGTTTCATGATGCCAAGCAAGCAGTGCTGTACTACTATCCAGCAGAAAAAGTAGACACCAATACGGCTTTGTTTGAAGTGGTGAGACTGCGACACCTGATTGAATTCCAAGGCACCCAACAAAATCCAGTTCGCCATATCTCACTTTCTGGATTCACGTTTCGACATGCGGCCCGGACTTTTATGGAGACCAAAGAACCACTCTTGCGAAGCGACTGGACCATCTATCGCGGCGGGGCCGTTTTGATTACTGGGGCAGAAGACTGTGCGATCATCGACTCCGAATTTGACCAACTGGGCGGCAACTCCATTTTTGTCAACAACTACAATCGCCGCATCGCCATACGCGGATGTCACATTCATGGAAGTGGTGCTTCTGGAATATGTTTTGTCGGCAATCCTGACGCAGTGCGTAACCCGTTGATGAATTACAACCAACGGCAAAGCTACAACGAAATTGATCTCACGCCTGGCCCCAAAACAGACAACTATCCTGGCGACTGCGTGGTCGACGACTGCTTGATCCATAATGTGAGCGTCGTTGAGAAACAGGCCACCGGCGTTCAGCTTTCAATGGCCCAAGGCATCACCATCCGCCACTGTTCCATCTACGATGTCGGGCGAGCCGGAATCAATATCAGCGAAGGCACCTTCGGCGGGCACACCATTGAATACTGCGATGTGTTTGATACCGTGCGTGAAACCGGAGATCACGGCAGTTTTAACTCGTGGGGGCGTGATCGTTTCTGGGGACTCAAAGAAGCGCCCGCTGAGAAACTCTCGCAACTGGCATTGTTGGATGTCGAGAAAAACACCATCCGCAATAGTCGCTGGCGTTGCGATCATGGTTGGGATGTTGACCTGGATGATGGATCTTCCAACTACGAAATCTACAACAATGTGTTCCTTAATGGCGGTTTGAAATTACGGGAAGGATTTCACCGGAAAGTCTATAACAACATTGCCATCAACAATTCTATGCACTTGCACGTCTGGTACGAATCCAGCATGGATGAGATTACACGCAATATCTTCATGACCCAATACCGGCCAATTCGCATGCCGGCCAAACAATGGGGCAAGCTAATGGATCGTAATTTATTCCTGACAGAAGAAGCAAAAAACCGATACGCCGAACATGGTTGCGATTTGAATTCATTGGCAGGAGACCCTCTGTTTATCGATCCAGAACATGGCGACTACCGTGTGAAAGAAGGTTCGCCTGCATTGAAGCTCGGCTTTGTCAACTTTCCGATGGACCAGTTTGGCGTGAAGAAGAGTTCGCTCAAAGCAATCAGCCGAACACCCAAGCTGCCGATATTGAATGACCCTAGTAAGCCAACCGTTACCAAAACACCAGCCTCGCCGAAAGAATTGTCTGTCTGGCAAGGGGCCACTGTCGCCCAACTTGCTGGCGAAGATTTTTCTGCCTTCGGGGTAAGCAAAGAGGCCGGCGGAGTTCATTTGGTGAGCGTGCCGGATGGAACTTTTGCCGCGATTGGTCTTTTCAACAAAGGCGATGTCATTCAGGCCGTGGGCGGTGCGCCGATCAAGACGGTCAGCGAGTTAACCCAGGCCACGAACAAGGCTTCCGGAAAGCCACTAGAAATCAAGTTTGTAAGAGGACAGAAATCCGCCTCCGTAACCATGGTCCGTTATGTGTATGCGAATTATGAAACGTCCGCTGGCGACTTTAATTCTGTGAAACTGCTGCCAAAAGAAAAGATATTGTCCATCCAATCTGTGTCAGTTCGTCCTCGTACGCTGAACGAGCCGGTAGCTGTTCTGTCGGATGGCAAGTTGGCCCAGGACTATGGCCCAGTGTTTGGCAACAATGTTTCCGTCGGCGTTTATCGAATTGATCTTGGAAAGGAAACCTCCATTACCGAAATCCGCAGTTGGTCTTTCAACCAAGGCAGTAATCGCGGCAGCCAGCGATTTACTCTGTTTGGAGTGCGTGAAACCGTGTCGCCCAAGAGAGTGCCGCTTGTGATGGTAGACACCAGGAAGAGTGCATCCAAAACATTCGTTGGCTCAAAAATCCAAACGAGTGACGGCAAACCGATTGGCACATTCCGCTGGCTCGAATGGACAGTACAACCAGTGACCGCTGGCCAAGAGAACACTGCCTATCAAGAATTTCAAATTATTGGTGCAAGTGAGTAACGGCTAAAAACTAAGCAAGATTTACATCACTCAGGAAAGAAACAAACGATGGCAGAACTCAACCGACGAGCCTTCATCCAGTCAACCGCAATAGGTGCTGCGTCAGCGGTGGCTGCGTCTGGTGTGGCAGTGGCCGAAGAACGCCAGAATGCTTCAGGCGTGAAAGGCTACAACTACCGGCTGCCGAACATCAAGCAAGGGGCAACGCTGCTATTCCAAGGCGACTCGATCACCGACATGAAATGGGGCCGCAACCAGAGCGACCGCAATCATTACCTCGGGCACAGCTATGTTTACCTGATCGCTTCTCGACTGCATACCGATATGCCCCAGGCCAAGCTCAACTTCTTAAACCGTGGCATGAGTGGGCACACGGTTGGTGATCTGAAAAATCGTTGGCAGAAAGATGCGATTGATTTGAAGCCGGATGTGCTTTCGATCTTGATCGGGGTGAACGATGTAGGTCGGGCAGTTCGGTCGAACCAAAAAGTGAACTTAGATGAGTTCACCGCCAACTATCGATCACTATTGAAACAATCACGACAAGCCAACCCTGAACTAAAGATTGTTTTGCTAGAACCGTTTGTACTGCCGGTTACCCGCTTAATAGATGCCTGGGAAGCGTGGCGGGGCCAAGTTGACAAACTGCTTCCCATCGTGGCAACACTGGCTGCAGAATTTCAGGCCACACTGATCAAAACGCAAACCATTTTCGACGAAGCGGCCAAAGAAGTAGAGCCCTCGCACTGGATCTGGGACGGCGTTCACCCGCTTCCACAAGGACACGAGTTGATTGCCCGAAATTGGATTGAAGCTACCGCGAAAGCGTGGAACTAAGAATCAATAACTTTCAAACAGAGTGAGATAGGATGATGAAAAAAAATATTAGACCCAGCAAGTTAGCACGCCGTGAATTCTTACAGGCAGGCATTGGAACTATCGGGGTAATTGCGAGTAGCAATTACGTGCTTGGGCAGGAGACCAAATCTTCTGACAAACCAAAGTTCCCAGGCTGGATCGATGCCCATAGTCATGTCTGGACACCAGACACAGACAAGTTTCCACTGGGAGCTTGGAACAAAAAAAGTGAACTGAAGCCAGCCAGTTTTACTGCGACTGAGCTTTTGGGCATTGCCAATCCGCTGGGTGTAGATCGCGTGGTGTTGATTCAACATGCACCGTATCACGGGTACGATAATTCTTACGTTCTAGATTGTGCCAAACGCTATCCGGGCGTCTTTTCTGTGGTCGCCATGATCGACGAACGTTTGCCGAAGGTCGCAGCACGACTAAAAAAATTAAAACAACAAGGCACACGCGGCATTCGCATTGGCCCTACCAAACATGCTGATCGAACACTAGTGAAAGACCCACCAAAGTGGCTTGAAGCAAAGGGCCAGCAAGCACTTTGGAAAGCGGCCTCGAAGCTGAACGTGGCGATTTGCCCGCTGATTACGCCTGAATTCTTGCCATCACTCGATGTAATGTGCAAACAGTTTCCAGATGTGACTTGCGTGATCGATCATTTCGGCCGGGTCGATGTAGGGCAGAAAGAGGAACTAAAACAACTAACTAAACTTGCCCGGCATCCCAATGTGTATGTCAAAGTCTCGGCTTTTTACAGCAAAGGCAAAAAAGCACCGCCTCATTTGGAAGTCATCCCAATGATCAATCAGGTAATCGACGCCTTCGGCCCTGATCGCCTGATGTGGGGCAGCGATTGTCCGTACCAACTAAACAACGGCAACACTTATAAAGACAGTGTTGCCTTGTTTGAGAGTAGGATGAAAGGGCTGAGTAAAAATGACCGCGAGCAGATTTTACGCGATACAGCAAAGCGGGTGTTTTTTGATTAATGGGGTGAAGCACAATGGGAATTGAATATAACATCCGATGCAAACTGCCGGAAAAAAGCAAAGCAGAGGAAATACTCTCTAGCCTACATAATCCCACGGATGAAAATGGCTGGACTGCTTTTAATGTTTCTGTTGAAGCAGAGGGATATTATTTCTGTGACAATGGAAAGTCTGATGCTTCGGATAGAGCGTTGCGTCAACTAATTGATGCCGCTTTACTCTATTCTGATTCCGTTACAATCGATGAGCCATAGGCTGAATACGAGGGATAAATATAATCAATAGAGTGTGAACCTGATTACACAGCTTAGTGTCTAATCCAGAGTCTCATAAACCAAACTTTCAGGAAATCATAATTGGACATCGCAGCAGCCAAAGCTAGACTCAAAACTTGTGAAGAAGAGTTGGGTTCTTCGGCACTCGTGTTCTTCTCTTCATTTGAACGCGATGGGCGTAAGCTAACCCTAAGCATCACTGCACAACTACGAAAGCGTGCAATCAAAGATGGCATCTGGCGTTCTAAAGAAATGCTAACCACTCTAACCAACGCTTCCTACGGATTTCACACCGAGGCTAGCCGTAGTGTATCTGGGAGAGATGGCATCTACCTGCTCGACCGCAAGTTTCGTCCAGAGAATGAAATGATGCGTAAGTTGTTTGGCCGGTATATCGACAAGAAAGGAAGCGGATTTCTTGAACTAGCGGAGGCTCTGAACCAGGACCCCGAAGCTCTATTGCCTGTACGATTGGTGTCCCACCACATGCGTCTATTGGGCGTACTTGCACAAGGGAAAGATGAAGATCATTTAGTTCTGGTTGATTGTGATCGGTCGAAGTAGTTTACATTGACCAACAAGCACCTATAACAAGAGGTCGTACATGGAAGTGTGTATCGAACATGCTATTCTCACGCCTCAGGGCTCTCTTTATGATGCAAACCGGTTACGGATTTAGAAATCCAGCTTGAAACCTCTTGCGGCTGCGCCGCCCAGTTTGCGAGCAAACTGGGGTACCCGTTTCCACGGATTCTAAATCTCCAACTCCAACCCGTCCGTCCCTAACACCGTGTTCGGAAAAATAGCCTGGGCGGTTTCCAACCCAACGGGGTCGACATCGGGTGAAAGAGGATTCACGTGAACCAAAACAAGACGTCCAACTTCAGCCGCTTTGGCGACTTGGGCGACTGGGGTGACGCAACTGTGGCCGGTTTTTTTGGCCATTTGTTCGTAGCCATCGGGGAAGTAGCATTCGTGGATTAGGAGATCGACGCCGCGTATCTTTTCGATGTAATCGGCGTCAAGAGCTGCGGTCGTATCGGTCACGTATGCCATACTGCGATTCGGCAGGTCTAACCGGTAGCCAACCGATCCGCCAGGGTGCTGCAAGGGGAACCACGTTAGCTTGGCTTGTTGGTCGAGTTCTATCTGATCTGCCAGTTCCACAAATTCACACGGCGGCATCACGGGGAAGATGGCCTCGTTGAATAGATGTTCTTTGATGGCCGTGATCTTATCGGCTTCGGCATGGACTCGGACCGCTTGCATTTCTTTTCCGTAGAGCACATCAAACAGAAACGTGATGCCGAGGATATGGTCTAAGTGGGCATGCGAGAGAAAAATGTCGAGCGTATCGATTTGCAAATGTTCACGCACGCGGAACATTCCGGTGCCAGCATCGAACACCAGACCGAGCTCTGGCAGCATAAAGCAGGCGGTGTGCCGATGCTCGTTGGGATGGTAGCCGGTGGTGCCTAGAAAATGAACTTTCATTTCGCTTTTCGATGTCTGGTGTTAGTTCCCAAATAATTCCCGCAAACCCCGATTGAGTCCTTTGTCGATCAAATCCCGAGCCGCATCTTCAATTGCCTGCTTGCCTACTTGTTCCAGTACTCGCTTATCAATCTTAGGGCTGGATAATGTGCCACGGATTGGAATCTGGATCATTTGTCCTTGAACATTTGCCAGCAGTGGATTGTTTTGAATCATCTGTGGATCAATCGGAATCGTCGCGAGCATCTCCAACTTTTGATCAGCACTCACATTGCCTGACGTAATTAGTTGTACCTGACCGACCTGCATTTTCAAACCTTGATGATAGACTTTTCCGCCGACCATTTGAAAAGGCACCTGTTGATCTGGCAAATACATCAGCACGGTTTCTGCCGGGTTGAACGAATCAAACGGTCGCCCTTTGATCAGTGATTCTACCTGTTTGGCAATGCGAACCAATCCTTCCGAAGCCGGGCCAGGGCGAACTTGAGCCCCATGAATAATCAGCACGCCAGACGCGCGGCCTGCCAGTGGATTGGTCAGCGGGAACTGTCCTTCCTGCAAATCGAGCGAGAACTTTCCTTCGACACGTGTCGCATCAGCGAACAGAGGTGCCACATATTTCAGCCAGTTACTGCACATGGCTGGTGTGATTTCTAAGTTCTGTGCTATTCGTCCACGGTCAAGTGTCATCACCGCGGGGCTGTTCAACAAATAGGCCGTCGGCGAAACCGTCAGGCGACCGCCTGAGATAACCGCGTCCAGTGGCGTTGGTTTAATGATTCCATTTTGCAGCATCGCGGTCGTTTCAAATTTCCCGATGGGTATACCAAACAGATTGGCCTGATCAAATCCGATGGCCGCGCTGCCAGTCAACTGGGGCGAGAGCCACGCAAACGCAGGTCCGGCAGTGCTGGTGCCCCCTGCGAACAGTGGACCGTTGAGTGTGAAAGGAGAACTGTGCTTGCCGGTGAGAGTTATGCCTTCTCCGGCAAACAGTTTGATCAGCGGATTGAGTTTTTGCCAATCGTAATTGGCTTGCCCTTTTAGATTGATCGTTGGGGCCAGGCTTGCCTGTTGAATCTCGCCGGCTGCGGTCAGTTGAAATGCTGAAGTAACCAACTGGGTATCGCTCAATTGAATGCGATCTTGCTTGGTGTCGAGACTGATTTGAGTTTTCATTTGCACGGACGGTTCCTCCCAAATCGTTTCGTAGATCATCGGAGCCGAGTTGTACGAACGACCAGAGGTTGCCACCGGAATCATAGACGCCGCTGGCTGATTCGTGCGCGAAGCTAATTTCCAGTTGGTAATCGTTCCGTCGATTATGGCAACCGTGGCATTGGTTTGTGAATTGATTGAAACCGTGCCGGCAATCTCGCCCGATGGTCGCAAAGTGGGCGGTTCAGTGGTGGTGATCCAATTGGCCACGCGAACTAGATCGGCCCGATAGGCCAGTTTTCCTTGCAAGGCAGCAGTGTCTTGCCCGTCAGGCGTTCCATAAAACAGTTCGGTTCCTCTGGCTGAAACGGCAGCGCCTACCAAAGTAAATTCTTTGGATTGAAAGCTGCCCGTTTCAAAGTCATACTGCCCGCTTCCGGTAACTTGCAAGGTCGATTCATTGACATCCAACCCAGTGCCAACAAAGCGAAAATGATTCACCGTGGCGTTGAGTGATTCGACAGCGATTGAATTGGCCGCATATTGAAGCTTGGCAATCACATCGGCTTCTCCAGCGAAGTTCCAGCCTTCGAGCGGAAAGAAAGAGCCCAGCCGGGCTTGCCACGATTGGACATTGCCTTGCAAGCGAGCACGAAGCGGCCAAGTGGTAACTGTTTGAGGGTCAATCGGCTGAGCCAATTGCACGGTGAATGCGTCTTGGCCAAAGCTTAACACGGCCTGCGCCGCAGCAACTTGAATGGCCTGTTGGGCCGGCATGTTTAACAAGAGCTCAAACTGGGCTTTGGGATTAAGATCCACCAGTCGAGGAACACTTTGCGTTGTGATTTGTAGATGTTCACTGGAAAACTGGCCGCCTAGTGCAACTTGTGACTCTGGCAGTGAACGCAAATGGAAGTTGCCGGTGACTTTGCCGCTGAGTTGTGTTGAGCCAAAATCAATGAATTGCGATAGATCAGCAACTAGGCGATCTAAGTCAACCGTCATTGCAATCTGTGCGTTCGCCGCTGAGCCAGATGCCTGCGCCGAAACAAAACTCGATTGACAAGTGACGTTTTGCAGTTGTAGTTGGTTGCCCGCTTTGACCAGAGACAAATTGAAATCAAGCGGCTGATTCCAGTTCGCTGGCCTTCCTTGCACTGTAGCGCCGATGTCACTGACTTTTGCAATGACTTGAAGCACAGGCACAGCCGCTTGCGGATTGTTTTGGATCTGCAAGGTAACTTGCCCGCTGGTCAGTTGTGTGTCTTGCTTGATTGAGAGCAACGCGGGGTATTTGGCCGCCAGACGAGCAATGTCAACGTTCGCGTGTAAATGCCAAGGTTGATTTGAAGTTAAACTGCTTGCCAGGGCAGTCAGAGAACCGCCTGTTTCAAACGAGACTGGAATGTTTCCATGGGCGGTTAAGTTGCCCTGGTCGGTATGAATCGTGAACTGATCCGCAACAATCTGCCCAGCGTTGATCGTGATAGTTCCAACCGCACGAAGCTGGTTTTCCTGAACTACCTGCTGGCCTAACACGTCGGGATAAAAACATTGAAAGTTGGACGCGGTCAAATTGGTTTGCAATGTGTATTGATTATCGGCAGCGGTTAGATGGACTCTTCCATTCAAATTTCCGGATGCTCTGAAACCTAGCCCTAGATACGTGGCTGCGGAATCAGCCACTTGCAGCGAGACGTTTTGCGTGTTGCAGTCTACCGATATCTGTCCTGTTTGCAGATCGTAGTTGCCCGTGGCTTGAACCTGGCCAATTTGGCGACCCAATTGTAGATTCGTTTTGACTGCAAATTCTAATCCACTAATATCAGCGGCCCGATTCATTTCGGCATCCAATTCAAGCAACGACCATTTTGTGCTGGTCGTTGGGTCTTCAACGTGAACTGTTCCTTGCTTGACCAAGATGCGAAAAGTGGGAAGTGAGTTCACATTCGATTTTGCGTCAGGGTTGCTGACAGGGTCTACTACCGGATTGCTCTCTAGTGCTTTGACAATCAAGTTGACCGTAGGACGTAATAATTCAACCGTGCCGAGTTGAGACTGATCTTGGATTAAGGAAATCAGCGATTTGCTGATGCGTACGCGCTCAACAGAAACGGATCGACCAAGCTCTGGTTGATCGATTGTTACGTCATGAGCAACCACCGGAGAAAACCAGCCCAATGAGGCCGAGCCTACGCTGACTTGAGCGCCTGATTTTTCGGCGGCTCGATCTACCAGATACGACAACAACGGAGTTTGAGCCACAATCGTCGGCAGGAAGAACAGGAAACCGAGAATTCCCACAATGATTAACGGGCGCTTCCACTTGCCTGACGTAGAGCTGTGCTTGGGCGATTGCTCTTCGGGCGCAGAACGCTTGGATCGTTGTTTTTGATTGCCGTGGTTGTGTTGTTGACGGGACACCATCACCAGATTCCTTCCATGATCGTTAGTACGCAAGATAACACCTCGCGCAGAATGGGCGTCGATTTGTACTATATACACCGACTTAACACTAGAGCGACTTAGTTGCTAGCAATCCAAGGGAATCGACCTGGCAACCTGTAGCGTGTAAAATAACTACATTGAGACGAACCCTTCTCTTGTACGGTTGTACCTACGATGAAGTTACCCAAACTGTTCCGCTTATGTCAGACTTTTCCTCGCCCGGTGGTGGAAGACATTCCCGCTGAGGTAGATCGTCAACTGACGAAGCTCAACCTGTCAGAGAAGATCCAACCAGGCCAGTCAGTCGCAGTCACCGGGGGCAGCCGCGGAATTGCCAATATCGCGGTGATTCTGAAAGCGGTGATTCAACATCTCAAAGGCTTAGGAGCCGAGCCATTTATTGTGCCGGCCATGGGCAGCCACGGTGGAGGCACTGCTGAAGGTCAGCGTGAAGTCTTACGACATTACGGCATCACTGAAGAATTCTGCGAGTGCGAAATTCGGGCCAGCATGGAAACCGTACTCGTTTGCCAATCGGCGGAAGGCTTTCCGGTTCACTTTGATAAACATGCCTTTGAGGCTGATCACGTGCTGGTGTGTGGACGAATTAAAGCACATACCGATTTCATTGGCGAAATTCAAAGTGGCCTGATGAAGATGATGCTGATAGGGCTCGGCAAGCACAACGGGGCCAAAGTTTATCACAAGGCGATCATGGACTACGATTTCTCACAGATCGTTCGTAGCGTGGCCAACGAAGTGCTAGATAAATGCAACATCCTTTGCGGGCTGGGAATCATCGAAAATGGCTACGACGAAACCGCACAACTCACAGCGGTAGCTGCCGAGGAAATTGAAGAGCGTGAGAAAGAGCTACTAAGAACGGCCAACAGTTTATTGCCGAAGCTTCCGTTTGACGAAGCCGATATTCTGATCGTCGATGAAATCGGCAAGAACATCAGCGGCGCCGGTATGGATACCAATATCATTGGGCGAAAGTTCAACGATCACAAAGCGACTGGCGACGAAACGCCGCGTGTCACGCGTATTCTGGTCCGCGGATTGACCGAAGAATCACATGGTAACGCCACCGGAATAGGCATCGCCGAGTTCTGTTTAACCCGGGTGGTCGAAGATACTGACCGTGAAGTGACCAACATTAATTGTGTCACTTCTGGCCATACCACTGCCGGAATGGTGCCTATTTATTATGATACGGATAAAGAATTACTTGAAGCCGCGCTGCAAACAATCGGGCTGCGAGAGCCAGAAGATGCACGGATTATGTGGATTTCTCATACATTAGAGATTGATCAAATAGTTTGCTCTGCGGCCTATTATGAGCAAGCCAAGCTCTCTGATCAGCTAGAAATCATCTCAGAACCGACTGAGATTCGCTTTGATTCAGCCGGAATGTTGCCTAAAGTGCGTGAATTTGCAACATAAGTGGATCGCCAGACATCCCAGACCTCCCATTTCACGAGCGTTTGTTACTTCCTCAAACGAGTTTAATCTTTTTTGACAAATTTGCAGAAAGTGCCCTTGATCACTATTGCTGGCTTGTATGGTTTCTAATGACCCTGTACAATCGCCTCTAAGGAAGGGTCGCGAAAGTAAGAGATTCTCACCAGAAACTTTCCCCCCTCGAACTATATACAGATTTGCCCTGTGCAACCTTTTATGTTTCGGCTGCGGATTTTGCTTCCCTATATTTTTAATACCACTTTATTTTTGAATCGGAAATAGAGTGGTCACCATGTTCGATTCATCTATATGTGTTTAGGGAGCTATCGTTATGCCGTCCGGTACCATCAAAAAATTGACTGACAAAGGTTTTGGTTTCATCGAAGGTGAGCGTGGAGATATTTTCTTCCACCACTCATCACTAGAAGGAACAAGCTACGAAAGCCTTCAAGAAGGTCAACAAGTCGAGTACGAAGAAGGTCGTGGTCCTAAGGGTCCTCGTGCTGAAAACGTTCGCGTAATTGGCTAATTTCTGCCAAGCGACGTTTCATCAGATCGATGCAAATTGATCACCTGATGACGTTTCAAGAACCGCATTTTGGTCAACAGACTAAACTGCGGTTTTTTTATGCGCAAATGGATGTGCAGTTACAGTAACAGCTTGACCACTTGTAACATGGCAGAAACAACTATGAGTCAATCGCCAGAAGATCGTTCCATCATCGATCCATCACCGAACAAGCCAATGCAGTTTCGCTTGGTACACCTAATCTACATCACCAGCATACTGGCCTCTCCGCTGGTACTGTTTGGAACTTGGGGCATTTTGATCTGCTGCTTTTGGATATTTGTCTTATATCAATGTGCGACGCTAGTTGAACCAGTGCAGTTTCGCTTGGTACATCTGATCTACATCACCAGCATGCTGGCCTCTTCGTTAGCACTGTTTGGGCCTTGGGGCGTTTTGATCGGCGGTATCATTTGCTTCTTTTGGATATTTGTCTTTTATCAATGTGCTACTCTGATTGAAGTTCTTGCTGTGATTGCATCTATAGTAATACTGATTGCATTAATGCTACCTGTAAATACTGGTCACCCTCAAGCAAGAAGACGCATACAATGCGGAAACAATCTAAAACAAATTGGTCTGGGTCTGCATAATTATCATGATGTGTATGACTGCTTTCCGCCGGCCTCTCTTGCCGATGAACAGGGCAACCCGATGCACAGTTGGCGGGTTTTGATTCTTCCGTATATCGGGGAACAAACCCTCTACGCGAAATATGATTTCAGCGAACCATGGGATGGGCCCAATAACATCAAGTTACTTGATCAAATGCCGGCGACGTTTGCCTGTCCTGATCATAAACATCCTCCCACAAAAGGCGTGCAGCACACCAGTTACTTGGCAATCACCGGAGAGAGTACGGTTTGGCCTGATGATCGAGTGATGACTTTTTCTGAAATTCCGGCTGGCCCTTCCAACACGGTGTTCGCAGCGGAGTTTGAAGAAAGACCCATCCCTTGGCTCAAGCCGGAAGATATCACGCTGACCGATGCCTTAGAGATTATTAGCACCAACAACCCGGCCCAGCTAGAACTCAATCACCCTGGCGGACGACAGGTAGCATTTGGAGACGGTTCTGTTCAGTTCAAACCAGGCCTACTAACCAAAGAAACTTGGCGTTCACTGATACAAATCGATCAAGGGATTGCAGAAGCAGATTATGAATACCTGCCCGAACCGGTCCCTTCGACCATTGCACACTACAACTTGATTCTCAGAATTATTATTTTTGTCGTGCTGATGCTCTTACCGCTAGGTTGGGTTGCAGAGAATCGCAGGCGGAATAGACCTATATTTTAGGCACTTAATTACACTCATTCAAACCAAGACACACATGACCAACAAACAAAAGACGGCGGGCATTATTTTTGACATGGATGGCACGCTGGTTGATTCACAGCTTGACTTCAATGCCATGCGGGCCGAGATGGAGTTACCGGCCGGGCAACCTATTTTGGAATCGCTGGATAAACTTGATCCGGCCAGACGCGTAGCTTGTGATGTAATACTGGCCCGTCACGAAGCGGCAGGTGCAGTGTGTGCGACTTTGATTACCGGCGTGGCCGAGATGCTTTCCATCGTTCAATCACAAAAAATCAAGATGGCGATTGTGACCCGCAACAGTCGCATGACCACCGATAAAACATTGGCCCGGTTAAATGTTGCCCAGCATTTTGATCCGATCCTGACCCGAGAATGTGGGCCACAAAAGCCAGACCCTTGGTCAATCTTGCAGATTTGCCAGCAGTGGAAATTAGACCCAAAGGAAGTGGTCATGGTCGGCGACTTCCATTTTGACCTAATCACCGGCAACAACGCTGGTTGCCCCAGTGTGCTGTATACCGGTGGAAGATTGAAAACCGAGATCGAAGGTCACTACTTGGCCGATTATTATGTTGATAGTTTTCAAGAGATCGATAGCTGGCTAGCATGGCTAGCATGGCTAGCAAGTGCAACGAGCTAGAACGAGAGTGAACTTGCAATACGCTTTCTCGGGTGCCACTGGCTATGCCAGTGTAAAGTGCAAATAATCTTAACCCGAAGCGTAAGCGAGGACGAAGTGCGAACACCCATCACACTAAAATTACTCGAAATATTGTAAATCGTTGAAAACAAAACCAACACCTTCGGCGTACTGACTCAGGATTAAGCTCTACAACACTTCCTCCTCGCTAACGCTTCGGGTTGTGATTGTGGGGGTCATTGTCTACAAAAATATCGCTCTAGGTACTCTGGCGTAGAGTTGTTAGAATCTGCGTTCGCCTTGTTGCGAAATCATTTGCCTGCGCTGGCTGCATGGAAGTTTTCAGCGCGTGTTCGATTTTCCTTTCGATACCCAACGGGATGAGTCACAATGAAGAACGGATTCTTCAGTATCTTGTCGTCTGCTTTTTTGCTTGTTGCCACTGTTAACATGGCACTGGCCCAGCAACCGCTTCCTGCCGGTGGCAACCCTGGCGGTTTAGTCCCTGGTGCTGGTCAGCCGCAAGCTGGCTTCATGCCCTATCCGTTTGCCGGGCCAATAGGTGATGCTGAGTTAAAGCACATCGATGAAGTTCTCACATACTGGGAATATCGTAGCAACAAGGTCGTACAGTACGAAAGCGTATTTAAGCGTTGGGATTACAACTCCGCATTTGGACCAAAATCAGGTGATTACTATACCTACGGCGAAGGGCAACTGAAGTACGCAAAGCCTGATAAAGGACTCTTTAAGATCGAAAATCTTCGCTACTACACTGCTCCAGTTCAGCCCGGGGCAGAGGCCACTTATGTAGCCCGAGCAGGCGATGTGCTGGAACATTGGGTCAGTAACGGCAAATCAATTTTCCAGTTTGATTCTCGAAAGAAGCAATTGATTGAAAATGTATTGCCACCCAACCAACAGGGCGAAGCAATTGCCAGTGGACCTTTGCCATTCTTGTTTGGTGCCAATAAAGCGAAAATCAAACAGCAGTTTTGGCTAAGAGCCGTGACTCCTAGCACAGTCAAAAATGAATACTGGCTGCAAGCTTGGCCTAAGTTGCAACAAGATGCGGCGGAATTTAAGTACATCGAAATTATTATCGATCAAAAACAGTTTTTGCCTATTGCGATACAAAAGTTCGATCGAAATTACAACCCACAAGCCATCCCTCCCAATATCGACCGCACTGTTTATCAATTCGATGATATCAACGTCCGCGAAAAAGGAGATCTAGCATTGGTGGCCCAACAAGTGTTGCAGGTATTCCAACGCGCATTCTCTGATCCAGCCGTTCCCTTTGGCTGGCAAAAAGTGATTAACCAACCGCTACAAGCCAATAACCAAAACCGACCAGGTGGAGTGGTGCCGCGGTAAGAGCTAGACGTTTTGTAGTGGCAGTGAAGTGAATTCATTGAGCGAGAGTTGCTACACCCTAGAGCATTTCAGAAGTCGCTATGCCAGGTTTGAACGAAAATTGCTGCCATGGTTTTCAGGCATTTCTCGGCTTCTCTGAATGGCATTGTTTAGATTGATCTTGAACTTTTTAGTCCCGGTAGGGACGACATCGTGTAGCCTGGTGGCTTTAGCCCCAGGAAAACCGAGACCCGAAGTCTCAAAGCCCCGGCTGGGGCGATATCGATTCAATACGCTATTTCCTAGCTGAAAACAATGATATTTCTACCATGAATCGGCCATTAGAAGTCAAAATATCTTTGATTCGCCCGATGTCGCCCCATCCGGGGCTTTCTTGAATTGGGGCAAACCTTCTCCAGGGAATGAATTCCCTGGCTACATGATTTCGTCCCTAACGGAACTGAGAAAAAACGGAAACAATGGGACGCTTTTCGTAAATAGTCGGAACACGGAATTTAATTACACCCCCCGCTATATCTTCAGCCCCGCATACTTCATCTTCAACCGAATAAACCGGGGTTCTTCTTGACCCAGGGTTTGTTGGGCCAGATTCAGAACTTTGGCCGCGTCAGTTCGGGCGTTAGAACTGAGTAGCCATTGGATCCAGGCGTCGTAGATGGCGGAGCGGGTTTGGGCGTTTTCTGTTAGTTGCGTTGGATGCAGTTGAGAGGCATTAGATTGATTTTCTAACACTGCGATGGCTTCTGGGAAGTGGCCCTGTTTGCAGAGTTGGGAAATTTCACACTGGCGAACATAAAGTCGATTGCGGCCTAGTGGTTGATATTGGGGCGAGAGCTTTTGGACTTCATCCAGTTTTTGATTCGCCAGTTTATACTGACCTTTTTTCGCATAATCTAAGGCCCAATTGTTGAGTGATGCAAGTAAATTGCCTGAGGCAGCCGCATCAGCCGAATCCCAATTCAAAGCCGTATGAAGTAACGCAACCGCTGCGGCATATTGTTTATCTCTTAAACGATCAGTGGCCCGGTTGTAATAGATTTTTCCGACAAGTGCTTGCTGTGTCAGCAGCCTGGCTTCACTACCAGCGAGGCTTGAAGGGGCCATTTCGCGTTGAGCTTGCGAAAGCTGAAACCAATTAGGGCAAGTGGTTTCAATTTCGAGGGAGGTGTCAGACAGACTACGACTCCAAACGTGCCCTAGTGTTTGCACCGGCATCACAGGCAAGTTGTAACGGTCGGCAATCGTCTGAAAAATAACGGTGGCACTCACGCAGTTAAAATCACCCAGGTTGATGGCGACTGAGACAAAGCTGCAACTTTCGATATAAGTGCCTGTCAAAATGTTGTCGTGCATTAAATGGAACATTGTTCTGATTTGATGTTCGGTCGACAGCCGGCCCCAGTTCTCGGGAAGCTGCCGATCAAGCTGTTCGATTTTGGTTTCGAGCGAACGAATTAATTGCTGAATTTGATCTGAGCTATGATTCGCTTCGGCTTCTAGCGAAGCTTGCAGCAAGTTGAACGTGGCAGGTTGCAATTCAGAGTGGACGGTCTCTAGCGATGTCTGGCTAGTGCTGCCCGAACTTGGCTGGTAATTGCAGACAACCAGTAGCAGCAAGAACAAAATAGAACGAACGCGATTTGGCATGGAGGGAACCTGAGGCGAGGATGTTGCGATAACACCACAAGTATGCGTTGCAAAAAAGCATCATGCCGAAAGATTATGCAATAAGTAGAGATTTCCTTGCCGTTACAATTGGCTTAACCGGCAACCCGGCGATGAAGGTGGTCGATTCGATAGCTTCAAAGTCCGACTTCGGCAGATAAATTTAGTGGCTAAGATTTGCACGACCAAAACGAGAACTTGGCGCAAGGATCAACCACGCCCGCCCGGTGATATTTTCTGGCAGGACCGCTCCATTAAAGCGACTGTCATCGGAATCGCGGGAATCGTCGCCCAGTACATAGTAGCCTTGGCCGCAATCAAACTCTTTGTCTTCCACGAGATTGCCAAATGGAAAGTAGTCGAGAAAACTGAAGCTCGCAGGTAGTGTGAGTTGCTCGCCGTTGATCAGGATCTGACCCCGCTTAGGCATTTGAATCGTTTCGCCTGGCAGCCCTATCACTCGTTTCATGATCAGCGTGTTATCAGGTTTGCGTATTTGTATGACTTCCCAGCGGCGCGGTTGGCGAAATCGATACGAAATTTTCTCTGTAAGAACAACATCGCCATTGTCCCAGCTAGTACCTTCTAAGGTAGGAGACATCGAAGGCGAAACAATGCGCGAAACATTGAAGCAGGTGAAGTAAATTGCTACACCGATGCCAAACAATGCGAATGCATTCCAACTGATTCGCAACGTGACTTTAGTTAGCCTTTTCCAGCTAGAACACTTCACATCACTCATTGTTGGTATCACTAACAGGGTGAGAAGCATTTTCTGATTGTTTCATCTCATCCTGAATAGCCTGGTCAATCTGTGCCTGTCTTTGTTCCCACTCAAGCTTTGAGCTACAGGTTGCTCCGACTGTCGGCAGCATGGCACTAGCAACAAATACGCTGAGACCTCCTCCGGCAACAAGCAATGTAAAGCTTCGACCCACGAAGTTCATCACAGGGTTCTGTTGTGTGACAGCCTGTGGTGGACCTGACGGATCAGGAACTTGATGTTCGCCACTCGAATTCGAGTCTTTCTCATCGGGTGTTTGATCATTCATTTCTACACACTCCGTTTTGTTATAAGGAAAAATCGATTAACGGACTAAATTTTATCCACGGGGACCAAGTCTTCTGGCTGAATAGTATTTTGGAAAACCGCCGATTGCGACTCAACTGTCACACGTCGGACTTCGCGGAAGCAGGCTTGATCAAGCAAGCACAATAATCCGTCCGGTGTATCAGTATTCTTGGTTCTAATAAAATTGCTACATCGACAAAAAGTGTTGCATTGATCCAAAATTACGCATGTTTGACAAGACTCAGGCGGTTCTCGATTGGGCGTAGTCGTACCACAATAATCGTCTCCCTCCAATACATGTCCTGGAAGTCGCATTGCGTTGCCATCTTGATCCTCACCAATCAACCGTTCGCAAGGATACAGGTTTCCGGCAGGCGAAACGGCAATCTGACCTTCTCCAAAACCACACCGGGCAGTTTGCTGTTGCGGTACAGCAGCGAATTCCGCCAGTTTCTGGTTGAACCAGCCCACACCAAAATCAGGTAGCAAGCCCAGCCATACTTCGGCCGATTTGACAATCGCTACATCCAATTTCTGTGCGTCTTCCTTCGACCATGTGGCCCATAAGTCGAGTGTAGGGTCAACGTGCGAAATGCCTTGCTCTTTGAACCATCGGAGCCCTTCCGGTAGAAACTCGACAGTATCTGGCCGTACGACCATCGAGATCGAGACTTGTTTCCCCTGTTCCTGTAACCCTTGAATCGTGCGAAGAACTTCGGCTGACGTGCTTTCACCTTCGAGTCCAACTCGATGGCGGTCATGCACCTCTGGCAGTCCGTCATGGCTTACATGCAAATTCATCTCATCTAACAGCATGACTTGCCGTGCCGCCGGGTTGGTGATGGTTCCGTTGGTGGTCATGCTTAATTGAAGCGATTGACCACGCTCGCTGGTTAAACGCCGGGCCTCATTAACTAACTGAAGAATCAACTCGGCTTCCAGCAGTGGTTCACCCCCGAAGAATCCAAGCTCTAGCTTTCCACCTGGCTCAATCGAATTCACCGCACGTTTAATAGAAGCGATTCCAATCTCCTCCGTCATCGCACGCGAAAACTTTCGCCCTGTGTAACAGTACGCGCACCGCAAATTGCAAGCGTGCTGCACCATCAGCGTTAATTGATAAGACGAGTACATTAGTGGATTGCCTCTACTGGATGTTGCAACCATGGAACAGAATTGGAGAAGAGAATCGCAACAACCACTTGAATTCTAGCAAATACTTACAGAAGTGTGAAACAATTCGTAAAAATATTCGAGCGACAAGTCTGACTCAGCAGCAATTCAATTGGTTTGACAGCTTTCTCACACTATAATGTTTCGTATGATAGATAGTTCTCTGCTCCAAGATTATATTTCCATAAGAACAATAATGCAAATTAAACACCCAAAGTTGCGTCTTTTCGCCGTTGTCTGTCTTTCCTTCCTAAGCAGTATGGCAACCGCTGCCGATCAACCTAATGTGCTATTCATTGCGGTTGATGATCTGAACGATTGGGTCGGCTGTTTGAATGGTCATCCTCAAGCACTCACGCCGAACATTGATCGTTTGGCAAAGCGTGGTGTGTTGTTCACCAATGCCCATTGTGCGGCGCCGGCTTGTGAGCCTTCGAGAACTTCTTTATTCACCGGGCAAATGCCCCACCATACCGGCGTGTGGTCTAACAAGGGCGCTCGACTTAGTAAACTGCGACCTAACGCGACAGTGCTACCAATGTCTTTCGCTGAATCAGGCTACCAAACTTTAGGCACGGGGAAACTGGGCCCGAACAAAAATGGGTTCAAGGACTTTTTTAGTACCGAACAACGATGGAGCCCTTTGACTCGTGAAGCGGTCGACTACACAAAAGAAGAACTACCAAGCAAAGGCACCAGCAACCCGCGTCATGTTGTTACGCTAAATGGGAAAAGCTATACACTGCCACTCAACGGTATGCCGTCAGACAGAACACCCGATGACGTCAAAGGCGAATCGTTTGACTGGGGTCCGTTTGATGTACCAGATTCCGAGTTCGGCGATACGCAAATTACCGATTGGGCCATCGACAAACTCAAGCAGAAGTCCGACAAACCATTGTTCCTGGCCATCGGCTACTATCGACCCCATCAACCATTATGGGCTCCAAAGCGATTCTTTGATCGATTTAAAAACTCACCCGGCCAGTTACCCCCAATAAAAAAAGATGACTTGCAAGACTTGAGTGCTGCGGCAAAAGACTGGGCCTTGGCTCCGATAACTTCCGGCACGCACGCCACGGTTGTGAAATACCAACAATGGGAAGCGGCTGTTGAAGCCTATTTGGCTTGTGTGACGTATGTCGATTATGAAATCGGGCGGCTGTTGGATGCCCTTGATAATTCAGCGTACGCAGATAACACCATGATCGTGCTTTGGTCCGACCATGGCTGGCATCTCGGTGAAAAAGAGCATTGGGGAAAATGGACCGGCTGGGAACGATCAACCAAAGTGCCGCTAGTGATTGTCCCTTCCAAAAACCAGGCCGACTTACTCGCAAACGCCGGTTCACGCTGCGATCAACCGGTGAATTTGGTTGACTTGTACCCTACACTGATTGAACTCTGCCAAGTCACCGCACCACCGCAACAACTTGATGGTCAGTCGCTGGTTTCTCTATTACGCGAACCCAATCAGAAGATCAATCGCCCGTCCGTAACCATGTTCGACCCTGGCAATGTCTCACTCAGAACCAACCGCTGGCGATATATTCAATACGCCGATGGCTCGGATGAATTGTATGATATTAAGAACGATCCGAATGAATGGGAGAATCTTAGTGATTCAGAAGAGCATGCGAAAATTAAGGCTCGGTTGATGAAGAAAGTGGAGCCTTATGTGGAGGTAAGCAAAGCAGATTAGTCTAATTTCTTTTCTGGTATTTTCAAATGAGAGTTCACAAAACCGTAGTGTCCGAAGCCATCTTTTTGATTTTCGTGGACTGGATCGTCAACGATTTCAGTTTCGTAAATTGCTAATCGGCCTTCATAGACATCGTCGACTATGCTCGTTACATTATGATAACCGAATTCCTTGATGAGGCTGCTTGGAAGATTGAATGTCCCTGCTTTTCCAGAGGAATCCTTTTCCTTAGATTTTTTTAATAGCTGCCTTACATCCTTACGCCATTGCTCCACTGTTTTATCGTGATGAATAAGGGTACGGACATAACCGTCTATCTCAACATTAAATATTCCAATGCCTTGCCCGGCAAGCTGTTGATGAAGTTGTTCAAAATTCATAAAAGTTCACTTAGTGTTAATAATGTTAATTAATCGTCAGACTCAGCTTGAACTGCATCTACATCGGCTCCTTCATTTTCTAGGTCAATCACATCTCGTGCCCAGAAAGTGATTGCCCCTAATGTGGCTTCAGAATCTGATACTCTAACCCCTATGCCGTCCATTTGGTGTGATCGAACATCAAGAATTTGCATGCCAGAAGTTGGTTGGGGGAATCCCTTCTCTATTTCAAGGTCTTGGGGAGACCAAAACCGCAGTCTGCGTGTAAGATCTCCTTTTGCCAAATGTAGATCAAGAAATGATTCACATCCATTATTCTTCACTTCGTAACACATGCGAAGAATATGATACTCGTGAGGATTGTCTATTATCGAATGAGGTAATTCGGTACTCATATCATGCAAGCTATTACTTGATCTTATTAATTCAGGATAAAACTATAGAGAGCAAAAACAACTAAAAACAACAAGAATAGAAATACAAACTGCCACTGCCATTTTGCTCTATCTGTCGAAGCTGGTCTTACCGCAATAGTTCGAAAAATCAAAACAAAAATCACCGATGCAGGTACTGCACACGCCCAGCCAGGCCAATATTCAGTCGAGTGCCAAAAAAATACCAGAATTAAACTAACCCATAGGATACATGCTGCAGCAACAGAACTCAGCATCGCAAGGAGAATAAACGGTGGGGATCGCCAGGTGCGTCGTGTCGCATCCTGTAATTCAACCGGTTGTCCTAAATCCGCTTGGGGAGATTCGTAGGGATTGTCGCTCATAAATCTGTTCCGCTTGCCTCCACCACTTATCCTATCATTAACAGTGCCAATGTTGGCAATATGACAATCGTAGTGGTTCGTTTTGTAATGGTGTTTGTATCGAAGTTAGTTGCAAATCCAAGGCAAAATTTGTCTACTTCTTCTTCCGCTTCTTCACATTGACCGTCCGCTTTTCTGCCCCTACCGATTCCAGAAATGCCAGCAGCGTAGCCTTCATCGCTTCGGCCTTTTTCGGCTCTTTGTTGGTAATTTCGTGACCATCTTCGCGGGGATTTTTATCGAGGCGGTAGAGTTCGTGTCGGGCCACATCGCCATTGGGTTTCCAGAAGAGCATCAACTTGTACGGGCCTTGCCGCATGGCGGAGAAGGATTTGTTGGGTCGATGAAAGTAAACCGCATTGTCAGGTCGGCCAAGTTTTGTTTCTTTTGGGTTTGCAAACAGCTTGGCAAAGCTCACGCCGTCGACATCACCGGTTAAGTTTTCTTTTGCATACTTGCCGCCTGCTAACTCATAAAACGTGGGCAGATAATCGTAGCCAACTACTGGGGTGTGACAGAAGCTGCCAGCTTGAACGCCAGGGCCACGCACGATAAACGGCACACGGATTCCGCCTTCGTACAAACTGTGTTTTGCCCCGGTCAACGGATGATTGGGTTCAAGCCGATTTTTGGACCCGCCTGGCAAAGTGCCTCGGCCTCCGTTATCGGCGGTGAACATCACGTAGGTGTTGCCGGAAATATCCAGGTCATCAATCGCGCCCAATACCCGGCCCACTCCCTGGTCAAGCTCTTCCATCATCGCGGCCCAAGCGTGGGTGTAGTTGCGATCTGGCGTTCCCTTCTTTTTGTATTTGTCGAGGCTCTTCTGCTTGCTAACAATCGAAAGATGTTGAGCGTAATAGCTGATCTGCACGTAAAATGGTTTTTTGGCCGCGGTCTGTTCTTGCATAAAAGCAATCGCACTATCGGTCACCGTTTTGGTTCGCTTTGGGTCGATGTTATCAATGAAATTCGGCGGGCCATCATTGTGACTTCCTCCCTTGACGCCCAAACTGGCAGGCATGCCTCCGGTGTTGTTGCCGGTCATTCCATCGCTGGCATCGTACCCACACTCTTCTGGCGTTGAGATCATTTGCTCTCCCCACTTGCCGAAATGAGCACAGCGGTAGTTGGGGTTCGCCATTTTCAATGCTTTGGGAATGGTCATGTGCTCGGCCGGAACCCAAGAGCTTTTGAATTCACTGCCACAACGTGCAGTGGCCGATCCGCAAAGAATGGCTCGCCGGGTTGGCGTGCAAAGCGGGGCAGGCGAATACCCACTGGTGAACCGCATCCCCTGCCCTGCCAACCGATTCATATTCGGCGTTTCCAAATAAGCGGAAGTCGACTCTGGCACCCGGCTATCAGTCAAATGTGCCATCTGACTCCACCCATGATCATCGGTAAGAATCAGCACAATGTTCGGTGATGCTTGGCAGTAGTTGACGAAACCGAGTACGAATATAAGGGCCAGTTGTTTTATGTTCATGATGTTTCTATCTCGAAATATGAATCGCAAGTGTTGGTATTGATCGAAAGTCCTTCTAGTTTAACCCGTTCAGATTCACTAATCCATCCAAGATTAAACACAAATGCTAGTTGATCTGGCTCTATTTTCCATAAAATCACTCAGTTCTGATAATCAGCTTGACTCACCCCTGCTAGTTTTTTTATCATATCAATAGCTGTGGATGCCGATAATGGTGGTAGATTACTGTTCGGTTATTCGCATTCACTCCCTCCTCGCCTTGCGCCTCCCTTATTCCTTACAGGAACTTTGCCGATGTTGACGATCTTAGGTCAAGCTGACAAACGTCGTGGTTCGTTTTGTGATCGTGTTTCGCGGCGAAGCTTTTTGCAAATTGGTGGCATGGCTTGCGGTGGAATCACATTGGCCGATGCCCTGCGAGCCGACGACACCAGCGGCCAGGGCAAACAGCATAAGGCCATCATCAACATCTACCTGCCAGGCGGTCCTTCGCATTTAGACATGTGGGACTTGAAGCCAGATGCTCCGTCAGAAATTCGTGGCGAGTTCTCACCGATTCACACCAACGTGCCAGGTATCGACATCTGCGAGATGTTCCCCAAGGTGGCCAGCATGATGGACAAGTTCGCCATCATTCGTTCGCTGTCTGATTCCGATGGCCGCCACGATTGTTATCAGTGCATGACCGGCAGGAAATTCGGCGCGCGTGGACCACGCGGTGGTTGGCCAGCGGCCGGAGCTTGGGTCTCGCATCAACAAGGCCAAGTGAACTCGGCCATTCCTCCACACGTGGCCTTGATGTATCAAACCGGCAACCGCACTTGGGGCCAACCAGGCGATGGTGGGTTTGTTGGCGTGCAGCATAGTCCATTCAATTTAGTCGGAAAGAAGGCCCGCGAAACGCCAGACAACATGGTGCTCAAAGGCGTCACACTTCAGCGACTTCAAGATCGTAAACGATTACAAAAAGCGTTCGACAATTTCCGCCGCGAAGCCGACAACAGCGGCGCGATGGACAGCTTTGATGTGTACGGCCAACAAGCGATGGGCATTCTAACTACATCAAAACTGGCCGATGCCTTAGACCTGACAAAAGAAGACCCTGAGACTTTGGCCCGTTATGGCAAGAGTGACGAAGCTTTCCAACGCGATGGTGCCCCGAAGATGATCGAAAACTTTTGCATAGCCCGGCGTTTGGTCGAAGCAGGTGCCCGGTTTGTTTCGCTTAACTATAGCCGATGGGATTGGCATGGCGGCGACGGAATGAACTTCCCCCGTTCACGTCAGGAAATGCCGCTGTTAGACCAAGGTCTCTCGGCACTAGTACAAGACCTGCACGACCGAGGGCTCGACCGGGATGTTTCAGTCGTAGTCTGGGGCGAATTCGGACGCACTCCAAAAATCAACGCCAAAAACAGCC
>NVWB01000003.1 GCA_002733575.1 Blastopirellula sp.
ATGGTCCAAGGACGCAAGGCATCGGTCATGGTTTTGTAAGCAGCCCAGAATTCTTCTTCTGAATGACCTTCTTTCAGAAGTGCATGTTCAGGAGCATTGTAGCCCAACAGGTACAGATAGGTGTGGGCCAAGTCAGCTTGAAAACCGACGGTCTCTGGCATGCCGATTGCCTCTAACAAGTCGAGCATATCTTTCCAAGAGTGCATGGCACCCCAGCAAATTTCGCCTTCTGCGGCGAGTCGTTCGCCATTATCAGCAGCCACTTTCGCCGCTTCTTGAATAGTTGCTGCAATTAGCTTGGTATTCGCAACAGGGTCTTTGGCCCATTCAACCGGGCTACTGGCGGTATCGATACGAATCACGCCGTACTCACGGACGCCATGTTCGTTAAAGATCTTGGCAATGCGGCATGCTTTTTTGACTGCCAATACAAAGTTGGATCGTTCTTCTGCGGTACCCATGGCAGGGCCACCCACGGTGCCTGGCCAGATCGGAGCCACGAGTGAACCGACTTTCAGATCGTATCCAGCAATTTTATCGGCAATGGCTCGCAATTCATCTTCGCTGGCATCCGGATCAGTATGCGGATGAAACAGGAAGTAGTCGACGCCATCAAACTTCTGGCCATCGACTTCAGCCGCTGCGGTGAGTTCCAGCATGCGATCTAAACTGATGGGCGGGTGATCGGTTCCTTCTTCTTTGCCAACTAAACCTGGCCACATTGCATTGTGCAACTTAGGAAGTGTATTACTCATGATTCGGAGATCCTATCGATTGATGTGTATTGAAGGAGTGTTTTTAAGAAGTATGTAGAAAAGTTCCCCAAGCAAAATGCCTGGAGATCGTAAAGTTTTTACTTGCGATAGTCGCCCTTAACTACGTTTTTTGTCATCGCTGACTGTAAGCTCCAACAGATAAAGATGTTAGCGGAAATAGTTTGATTTAAATTTTAGTGCCATGACAACAGATGCTATCAAACACAGCTGCACTGCCCAAAAAAGCACTCTCTCTAGAAAGCCCAGGCAATGTCGGCCAAACGCCCTGTTTTATACCGTTTATTGGCCCATGACAAGTAAACACGATGGGTAAAAATAGGGTTTGGTGCTGGAAATATGCCCTTAAACGGCTTATGTTACAGGAATACTTGACCGAACTGATCATTTCGCGTTTGCCCACTTACAGAAGGACACCTTCAAGATGGCCACTAAAAGCTGGACTTTGCTAGACGTACAACACAACATTGTCGTAGATACTCCAGGGCGCAACTCCGAAATGTTCGTTCGGGACGAAAAACATCTGCATGGCAGTAAAGTAGAAAAATATACGAAATCGGGCGGACTTTCTGACGGAGTTGACGTTTTACATGTGGTCAACGGAGAGTTCGAGTTCCGCGTGCTCCCTACCCGAGGGATGAACGTCTGGGACGCATTCTACCAAGGGACCAGAATTGGCTGGCATTCGCCCATTCATGGACCGGTTCACCCAAAATATGTACCAGTCAGCGAACCGAGCGGTTTAGGTTGGCTTGACGGGTTCGACGAGCTTTTCGTTCGCTGTGGCCTCGAAAGCAACGGAGCCCCAGAATTCGACGAAGAATCTGGCCGCCTGATTTACCCTCTGCACGGAAGAATTGGAAACAAACCAGCCAATAAGGTAGAGGTTGAAATCGACGACGAGGGCGAAATTACCATTCGGGCCGAAGTTCTCGAAACAAGATTTCACTTCCTTAAACTCAAACTGATTACGGAAATCAAAACGAAACCGGGCGAAATTGGTTTCCGCGTGCATGATACGATCGAAAACCTTTCAGCCGCTGAAGCTGAAGCCCAAATTTTGTATCACGTCAACTTTGGCGACCCGATGTTAGACGCAGGCTCTCAAGTCATGTGTGCGGCTGAGCAGATTGTTCCTCGAAATGAACATGCGGCCAGTGCGATTAAATCATGGGATCACTACCAAGCTCCAACGCTTGGCTTTGAAGAAATGGTCTACTTCTTCAAACTCCGCGGAGACAAGGATGGCAATACCCAAACCTTATTGAAGAATGCCCATAGCCAAAAAGGGGCTTCGTTGATCTTCAATACCAAGCAGCTTCCCTGTTTTACGCTTTGGAAAGATACTGGCTCGATAGAAGATGGTTACGTGACCGGGCTAGAACCTGGTAGCAACTTCCCTAACCCACGCACGTACGAAGGCGAACAAGGCCGCGTGGTTAAATTAGCAGCCAAGGGTTCAGCCGAATTTGATGTTCAGTTTATCTATCACCCCGACGAAGCCAGCATTGCTGCTGCCGAAGCCGCAGTAGGTAAATTATCCGCAGGTAAAGAACCCAAAATCTTTGATACGCCACAAACCGGATGGTGTGCCTAGAAACTAGCCTTCGTCCGGATGCCCGAACCACGCAAGCAGCGGAACTGGCCCAGCGACCTTCGGCGTGAACATGCTTCCACTAGTACACTTACAATACACGTCGCGATTGGCCAAAATTTCATTGAATTAATCAAGCTAATCCAACTTCAAATATAATAAGTTTTTCTCGAGAGACATTTGCCACTTCTATGGGTGAATTGCCTGTCGCTTATATCGACCACCCAAGTCGCTGGGCTAATTCACTGCGTGATCAGCTTTGGATAATCAAATGACTCAGTCTCTTTTCCCTGATGTTGGAGGTTTCTCGACTGCTACGAAGATTTTGGAACAGTAGCGGCCATATTGCGGCCGCTTGTGCAAAGCCCTACTAGTCTCTAAAATAGTCCGGTTCTTAGTCCGCCTCGTTTTGCTGTGGCTAGTTGGAATTATCCATCATCTCTCCCGTTTTTGGGAGCATACATGCTTCTTCAGACTCATTAAGGTGCATCACTTATGACTGCTTCGACGTCAATTCTCGCGGATAAACTGCACGAGTACCCACAACAAGATGTCATCGATGGAACTAGCGGAGGATCTGATTCGATTCTCGATGACTGCATCAACAAGAACGACGGGGTGTTGCAGCTACTGCACCGCTACGCTGGCCGGACATTTTGTTCGCCAGGTAAACGGCTTCGTCTTGATGCCAAGTCGTATTATCCGGACTACATGAACGGTACGGGACTTGATGAAGTCTGGATGTGCTGCACCGTTCCGATCGTGACAGGTGTCATCGATACGCGAACGAATAAGGCGCCGTTTCGCGAAGGTGAATCGCATGTCCTCACTCCCAGCGGGCAATTCATCTCGCTACAGGATTTGATCGTCGCCAATCCAGAAGCCGTCATGGGTGAGAAGATGACAGCTTTTTCGAAATCGCTGTTCGGCGAGGCGACCTGGCCGATCGTGTCAAAGAAGTTTGACAATGTGAACCCGATTCCGGATCATCTTCACTGGGCAAAATGGGAAGTGTATGACATTAATTCCTACGACAATCCCGGAGTCTGCCCGTCGCATTATCACACCACGGCAATGGGTTTGTACCCGTTCGTGACAAAGGATCAGTTCCTCGCCTGCATGAAGAGCTTCGGGAAGGGCGACTATAACGGGATCCGCCATTTGGCCCCACACACGATGATGCAACTTGATAACGGCTTTGTGATGCCCAACGGTGTGCTGCACTCGCCGACGGACCTTTGCACGCACGAGCTGCACGTCACGATGGATGAGCACTTCCTGGCCGAGGATCTTACGCTTGACGGACGTATCGGAGCAGCAGATGCGTTTTTCGCATGCCGCGAAGAGGACTATCCGAAGGATAAGCACGAAGACTGGGAGTACCTAGTTGAAAAGTTTGACTTCGCAGCGAACCAGGACCCGGACTTCGTCCTGAAGAATTCGCGTCCGGCAATCACCGCCGAAGAATTCGCAGGCGATGGTGTTGACGCAAAGTGGATCGTTTATGGCGATTTCCTCGGCGAACAAAAGTGCTCGATTCTCCGACTCATCGTGCAGCCTGGCGCTAAGACTAATTTCTGTCCAGAGAGTCCCGCGCTGTTCCACACTAATGGCGGTAGCGGCCGCGTTGGAAAGCTCGAAGTGCGATATCACCAAGGTATGATTCTCGGCGAGATCTATCCCGAGATCGGATTCATCACTCAGACCGCACTTGCCAGCGGCGGGGTGGAAATCGAGAACACGGGAACTGAACCACTCGTGTTGACCTTCGACTTCCCACAGAACGCGCATTCCAAAACGCCCGGTGTTGCCCACTAATAGAAGGAAAGAACCGAAAATCTTTGACACGCCACAAACTGGCTGGTGTGCTTAGTTTTTAAGAGCTTCGGATGACCGAACCACCCAAGCGAAAGCGGGAAACCGTTATCGTGCCGGTTCCGTTCCTGTTGGTCTCTCAAATCTTGTCCGATAATTACTTACAAGTTGTGAGACCGGATTGCACACCATTTTCATCAGGCTGACGGGTATGGAGAGCGGCGCTCGTCTCACAACTTTTTCTATTTCTTGCCTGTTTCTTGGTTGGTTGAAAATTTGTCAGTGTCACCCGTCGTCTATCTTGGTGAGTGATCACTGAAAAATAATTGGGCAATCATGTTCAGTTGCAACATTACAGAGCTGAATGAGTCGTTCTAACAAAGGCTCTCCATCGACATCTATAAATGAATCGTAGAGTGATGATAGATTCAACCCAAAAAAATCACTTACTTGCTGCTGCCACTCAGCACCAAACGGTATTGGAGGGAATTGTTTAAATCTATCCGCAATCTCAGACAATTCCTCTTTAAGTCTTTGACAGTCATCAGCAGTCCATTCCCCGTCTGAATCTGGATGACTTAGGAGTATGGGAAATTTATTTCCAACAACTCCACCTTCTAAATAATTAGTCACACTGCTCCGGAAGAATTCAAAATCAGAGTAGCTTCCTACTTCAACCCCCTCCAGTTCTTCGTCTTTTTCAAAGACACATAAGTAAAGTCCCATATGCTACATACTCTCTAATCTAACAACTTTGGAATGGATCTTTTGAAACTCCCTCAATGTAGAATGGATTACACATATTGATGGAATTCGGATTACTAGTTTACGTCCTGTCTCATCTGCACGAAATGTCAACAGTCGAATTTGATATGTGAGTCTTAAGCATGAGACATTTTTTATCAAGAATAATGCATCGTTCCTTTCTGCATCGGCTCTTGAACCCCTTGCAACTTGATGTTTTGTATATCGGTAATTAATACTCATTCGAATTTCTCGATTTGCGCCGGGTGCCATGCCCTTGCGCTTTCGCGTGGGCATGTGATTGAACTATTATTATGATAACTTCAAACAATGCAATCTGCCCATCGTAAAACCCGAAAATCTTATGATAATGAAGAGGCCGCGCCGGGCGACACAAACCCAGTAGAAAGAGGATTCGTTGAAAAAGCAGAAGCATGGCACCCTGGCCATGCAACGACCCTTGTTCTTGATTTATGAACCGAATCAAGTGACAATGAAAACTGGTCTAACCTCTTGCGGCTGCGCCGTCCAATTTGCGAGCAAACTGGACTACCCGATTCGACCTTGTTTTTCACTTCACTCTTTAACCAAAAAACCCATGAAGCTTACGCAATCGATTCTCTGCCTTGTCCTGACCATCTTCTCCGCATCTGCGGTGACTGCCAATGACGTCACGCCGTTCCTCGGAACTTGGGCCATGCAGATGCCGGAGGGTAAAGCCGGGTGGTTGATGTTTGAACGAACTGATGAAGGCGTGCATGGCGAACTCTGGACGGTCGGCCAGTCAAAGCAACTCTCAGAAATTAAAGCATCCGCAGGCCAGTTGAACTTCATACGCAAATGCAAAATTGGCAAAGCGGCTTACCCAGGCGGGCAACCAAGTGGGGATCGAATTCCTTGTCCGCATTCGGCCAAAGTACAAGGCGATAAAATCACAGTCACCATGACTGCCGCGCATGTTGATCAACCTGCCGAGACAATTGTCTTTTCTGGCAAACGCATGCCTGTGCTTCCCCAGAAGCCCAATCTCTCGAAAGTCAAGTTCGGTAAACCGGTTGAACTGTTCAACGGAAAAGATCTCGCCGGTTGGAAGCTGGCCAACCCCAAACAAATCAATGGCTGGAAGGCTGTGGATCGTTGTTTAGTCAACACGACACCGAAACTTGATTTCAGCCCTTGGTCGCAATATGGCAACCTGCATACCGTGCAGTTCTTTGATGACTTTGAACTAAGTATCGAGTTCAATGTTCCATCAGGCGGCAACAGTGGAATTTATTTGCGTGGCGTCTACGAGGCCCAAGTGGTGGACCGTGATAGTCGCATGCAAGGCTTGCAAGGCGTAGGCGCTGTGTTTGGGCGAATTGCCCCCAGCGAAAAAGCAGGCAAGCCCGGCGGCCAGTGGCAACACTACCTGATCACTTTGGTTGATCGTCATATCACCGTGGTGCTCAACGGTGTGAAAGTGATTGACAACCAAGCGTTGGCCGGTTGTACCAACGGGGCCTTTCAAGCTGACGAAACTATCGCTGGGCCACTCTACTTGCAAGGTGATCACACGGCAGTGAAATACCGCAACATCAAGCTTCGCCCCGTATTGGATCGGCAGTAGCATGAGCCAACTCCCTCGTTACGATATCTCGAAAAGCTACCAGTGGAATTATGATCACTCGCCAAGCCCGGTGTGGTTAAGTAGAATGGCTTGTGGGTATTACAATCAATTAGAATCTTTCTATTAGAGAACTGCTTCCTACACAACTCTGGAGAATCCATTATGTTTCGTATAAATCTAATCCTCTTGCTACTTCTTTCAACTCGTTTCGCGGTCGCCGAGGAGTGGCAGGTGACAAAATCGCAAGAAGGAAATTTCCAAATTGAATTGCCGGGCGAGCCAGAATATTCCTCCAGAGTAATCGACAACGAGGCAGGTAAGGTCAAGCTACACATTTTCACCTTGACAGAAACGAAATCGGGCATCCAAGTGTTTATGTTGATGTATAACGATTTTTCGGATGAGGTATTGAAACAGAAAACAACGGATCAACTTCTGACAGACGCTGCGGATGGCGTAAAACAAAATTTCAAAGGCAAATTGCTCTCCGATAAGAAGATCACTTCTGACAAGATTCCTGGCAAGGAATTTGATTTGACATCCACTAAGAATGGTAGAGTGATGCACATCCATTGGCGGCTGTTATTGGCGAAAAATCGCATGTATCAAATCGCCTGCATGGGTATTGATAAAAAAGTGCCGGATGAAACCGTCAAGCGGGTTAGGGAATCGTTTCAATTGCTAAAATGACATCTCATGCCATTGCCTCAATTTTACCCTGTGAGCCAATAGCAGCGAATCCTCAATCATGAATCGCGCCCATCCTGATTTTTTTATTCTGTATCGGAACGATAAGAGAAATGAGCCAACTTCCTCGTTACGATATCACACAAAGCTACCAGTGGAATTACGATCACTCGCCTGGCCCGGTCGAGCGTGATGTTCCATCGATGCCAGGCAACTGGTCGTTTTGTGGATTGCCGGTGCCGTCTCCGCTGGGTATTGCCGCTGGACCATTGTTGAACGGCGACTGGTGTTTGTATTACGCCAGTTTAGGCTTCGATATCCTGACGTACAAAACGGTCCGTAGCAGTGGCCGGATTTGCTACGATCCGCCCAATCTTCAGCCGGTGAAAACAGGGCCGTTGTTCGGCGGTGAAAAGAATATTCCAATTGCTGGCGAATTGACCGATAGCTGGGCCGTCTCGTTCGGCATGCCGAGCCGAGAACCGGGCGATTGGCAAAAAGACGTTGAGAGAACACGTACACTATTGCCGAAAGAAAAGCTGTTGGTCGTTTCTGTCGTTGCCAGCGAACAGCCAGGCTGGACGATTGACGACTTAGCAGCAGACTACGCACTCACTGCAAAAATGGCTGCCGAACATGGGGCCGATATTGTGGAAATGAATTTCTCGTGCCCTAATGTGAGTTCATGTGATGGCCAGCTTTATATGAATGCCGCGGACAGCACGCTGGTAACCCAACAGGCCCGCGATGCGATTGGCCCCAATCTTCCGCTGGCAATTAAAATTGGACACTTGACTGATCAAGTGACCGCGGAGCAGTTAATCGATGGAGTCAGCCCCTTCGCAACGGCACTGGTCACCACCAACGGCATTGCGGCCACCGTGGTCGATCAAAACAATCGGCCGCTGTACGATGGTCGACCACGCGGTATCTGCGGAGCCGCGATTCGAGACGCCTCAATTCAACAAGTGCAGATGATGCGAGACATCATTGAGAAGCAGCAATCGAATTTGAAACTCATCGGTGTCAGCGGTATCTCTACCGCGGCGGATGTGGACCGTTATCTAGAAGCCGGGGCCGAAGCGGTCGAACTAGCGACCGCGGTGATGCTTGACCCGGAAGTGGCACTGAAGATTCGCGCAGAAAAAAACGGATCGGCCCAAGATTTTGAACCGACCCGTGAATAATGTTTTTAGTTGGCAGCTTGTGACCGCTTATCGCTGACCCAAGACTCGATTCGAGACTTTAGGTGTATTCAGTTGAATCAACGCGGCGTTGATTCCAGCGGCCAAAGTGGCATCGCCTTTGGGTTCAATCAACGCGACTTGATTCTTATTGATCAGCGGCTTTGCCACGGTTTGCACAATCACATCAGGCGTCACGCCACGTTTGCTAATTGCTTGTCCACTGGGCGAATAAAACTTTGCCGTGGTCAAACGCAATCCAGCACTGGAAACTCCCAGTGGGAAGATGCCCTGCACGGAACCTTTGCCGTAGCTGCGTTCGCCGACGATGGTTCCACGGCGATGATCGTGAATGGCACCTGCGAGGATTTCAGAAGCACTGGCCGAGTTGGAGTCGATCAGCACGACCAAAGGAACTCGCCAAGTACCGGTTGAGTGGGCCTTGTAATCGGCATCTTCTCGTGTACTTCGACCACGTGTGGTCACAATGGTTCCGTGATCTAGGAACAAATCGGCCATGTCAACCGAAGCCGAAAGCAGGCCGCCAGGGTTGCCTCGTAAGTCAATCACCAAGGCCCGCATGCCCAACCGATGTAATTTCCAAAGCGACGCAGTCAAGTCACGTGCGGTTGTTTTTTGGAAGCTTGTGATTTTCAAGTAGCCAACACCTGCTTCTGGATCGATGATCTTGGTGTCTACGATACTTGGTACATCAATACGATCTCGTTTGACTAACAGTTCACGTGAAGTGTTGTCTGGAGATAAAATGGTCAGTCGCACGCTAGATCCAATGGATCCTTTCAGCATATCGGCCGCTTTGTCGGTGGTTAATTGTTGTGTGCTTTTTCCTTCGACCGCAACGATTCGGTCGCCAGCTTTTATACCAGCAGTTGCAGCAGGGCTGCCTGCGATCGAATTCACAATCAACAGCGTTCCGTTATCGGCTTTAAGCTCTACGCCTAGTCCTACGAAGTTGCCTTCGATTTGCGAATAGATTTCGGTCAATTGATCTGGGGTAAGAAAGGTCGAATATGGATCAAGCGAACCGGCAGCGGCAGCCACAAATTCTAAGATTGTCGCCGCTTCACTAATCCCAAGTTTCTGAGCAGCAATCGAAGCGGTATAAATGGCCATGTCGCGAGTTTCCTGTCTGCTACGAACTCGCTGCCAAGGCACGGTTTCATTCAGGTGCTGGCGTGTGGCAATGATCTGTTGTTCAGACGCGTTCTGAGTATTCACCGCACGAAAGGCCGGTTCCGATAAGGATATATCGAGTTGCCCGATTCCTTGACGCGTCAGATCAGACCAGTCAGGGTTATTCACATAGCTCGTTTGAATTTTGTACAGCACTTCGTCATACAGTTGAATGGCTTGCGCCTTGGTCATCTGACGCACGCTTTTGACAAAGCTGCTATCGGTATAGCGGCGGGCCACATCGTAATGCCGACGAGAGTCAAGCTTCTTCGATTCGAAAATCTGTTCGCCTGGATAATCACGAACGGCGTCTTCGTAATGGGTTAGCGCTTCGCCCCAGCGACCTGATTGTTCAAGTTGCTCTCCTTGTTCTACTAAGCGACCAATGGCCGTTTCATCACGTAAGGCGTCTGCCGGAATGCGTACTTGGGCATTCAATTGAATCGGGGCAAGTAGTAACAACGCAAAGAGAGCGTTCGCAGACCAGAGGGTCAGTTGTTCAAGTTGTGGCTTCCTGCGATGCAGCATATCAAAATTCCATCTCGTCAAAGGCATGTCACAGTGAAGCAGGCAAATTGCGATCGGGGGAAATGCAAGTTGTAGTTTGCCAGTTGCAACACTGTTGCCGGTTATAGGGGGAGGTACAACCGTTGTTGAAGGGCCGCGGATTTCGACCCTTAACAATATAGGTCACGATTAGGCCCTGGTCAAAAAAACCAACAAGAATCTTAGAGAGATTTCTTCCGCAAAACCGTTACACCCTGTCGTGTGTGGTGTAATAAAATGGCTTACGGCTACCTGGTGAGATTCAAACGATTAGTCGGTTCGCGCTTCCTGGCGCAGCGGTACATCTTGAACCGATCCTGCAAGGCAATTCACTGGCCTCGCGTCTGGGCATCCTTTCGACATACTACTGTATGGAACCAACGGCGTTTTGGTTCATTTTTAGACGAAGATTTCTCAGGTAAATGTTCAGAACAAACGCCCTGGTAAGCACTTAGAAACAATCAAGCAGACCAATGAAAGCACCGGTCACTTTGGGGAAAAAGCCTAGTTGGGTGCCATGCCCACGCGAAAGCGAAAGCGCATGGCACCTTGGCTCTCAGGCATCCGTTTGTACGCTCGTGCGGTTATCATAACGATCAATGATGGCTGCCAGATTCTCTAGTTGAACGTCTTGCAGATGAGAAGTGATGATGCAAGTTTGGTTGCCAGATTGATCGGTAACATGCAACCCTTGGAGTCCTTCTAGACAAATCGATTGAAGATCGGCCCAGTTGTACTTTAGCCGCTTGAGTTTTTCACTTTGCTCGATGCCGGCAACGATTCGTTTGTCGATATAGATCGGCGATTTCACGCGGCGTTCGTAGTGATCAAATATCAAAGCAAGAAAACGCGTGATTCCAGCGACTATAAATCCACCAGCAATGATTTCGAAAACAAACAGCTCCTGCGGAATCCAGTTTAAGCTGGTGTAATGGAAGTAAACTAAGAGACCAACCACAAGGCAAATGGTAGCGAACAAGCAAAGAACCAAGACGACTCCCAGGTAACGATAGTTGGTATCATCATGTAAGGTTGAGAAGACAAGATCTTCCATACACTCGACCTGCGGCGATTCATAAGGATTCTCTACCACTTTAATTTCTTCATTGCTCACTAGCCTAGCCACGCAAACAGACCAGCCATGGCTCCGAGTGTGCCAGCAATGCCAAGGACGACGACTTGATAGAGAATAATGTTGCCCAAGTTACTTTTGCCGGTCTTACTGTTGAACGTTTTGCGGCAGCCGTTGCAGATGACATGGCTTAAAATTCTGTGACCGATGGCTCCACCCCAGAGAGTAAAACGGGGAGATCTGGCATCGCTGACTCCGCAATTGGGACAAGCGGCCCCGGTGTAATTAGCGTTTGCTTTTGCCTTAGCAGCAGGCGAAGCTTGAGGTGCCTGCGGAGATTCGTACGGATTATCTTTGAACATGAAAATAGCCTTCAGTAGAAATAAGATTTAGATAGGGTTTAACGGATTAAGATATCACTATATCATTTTCCTGGCAGATAGCCAAATTCTTTGAACCAAGCGAGTGCATCTTCGATTGATTCTTCCACAGGTCGAGTGGTGTAGCCGAGTTCTTTAATTGCCTTGTCGCTGTGGTAGTAGTGATACTGGGAAGACATTTTGAGTGCGCCGGAATTAACGTCCATTTCTCGTTTGCGGAACTTGGAGACCACATCGCCAAACATGCCGACTCCGGCAGCAAACAGTGAGTCCATCCGGCAGAATGGTTTTCTGGTGCCTGCTTGTGCGGCAAATAGTTGCCAGAGTTCGAGATAGCGTAGATTGGCCCCGCCGAGAATATAGTTCTCGCCAGGGCGTCCTTTTTCAATCGCAGCAATTGCCCCGGCGGCCACATCACGTACATCGGCCACACTACAGCCTCCACGAGGTGAAATGGGCGGGCGATTCTTGATGACTTCCAATAACATTTTACCAGAAGAAGGTTTCCAGTCCCAAGGGCCCAGCATGAAGCCAGGGTTGACGATCACCGCGTGTAAATCTTTTTCTTTAATCACGGTTTGCAGTGCGGCTTCTGCTTCACGCTTGCTGGTGACATACGAACAGGGCACCTTGCCTTCTCTCGGGGTGGTTTCATCAGCAGGTGCGTCTGGCTGGCCGATACCGAGGGCATCGACACTGGAAACATGCACCATTTTGGCGTTAGCCGCAGCAGCCGCGTTCGCCACGTTTCTTGTCCCTTCGACATTCACTTGGCGCGCTTCGTCTAACATGGACCAACCAATATGAACCAATGCGGCCGAGTGAATCACTGCCGACACACCCTGACAGGCCGCTTCTATGGAAGTGGGATCTTCTAGATCACCAATACGCACATCGACGTCTAATTCGGCCAGCGGGCGCGAGTCACAGTTTTTGCGGACCATGGCTCTTACCGATTTGCCTTGTTCGAGTAAGAGCCGAACAATGTTGTTGCCGACTAAGCCAGTGGCACCTGTTACTAGTATGGTCACGCGTATTATCTCCGCTGATTCAAAACAAAATAAATTCGATATGAGATGTCCTCTATTATTGTCCAGAGAGGGCCTCTCTACAAATCAGATCGAGCGTTGCAGCAGAAATCTTTGAAGAAGAGGGCCGGATCAGCAAATTTAGTCTGCTAGCAGCTGATATCACTGTTTGTAAAAGGAACCAAGCAGGGTAGATTACCGTATCACCAGATGAACTGGGGCATTAGTTACCTATTGTTTAGATCGCCAAAATCATGGAGGGCATCCGCATGCAAGGAAGACTTGTATCACTTAGCTTAGCACTGTTTCTATTATCGTTACCGCTAGCGACTCATGTATTCGCTCAATCAAGAGAGGATCAGGTCATTCATGCTTCGGCCACTGTGCTTAATGAAGTGATGGCGGTGCCAGCCAAAGGAATCCCTCGCGCGTTATTAAAAGATGCACAAGGAATTGTGATCATTCCCAACATGATCAAAGGGGGCTTTGTGATCGGTGTACGTCATGGACGGGGAACTGTCATGGTTCGAGATGAACAAGGCAATTGGCAACCTCCACAATTTGTAACGATGACCGGCGGTAGTTTCGGTTGGCAAGCAGGCGTGCAAAGCACCGATGTTGTGCTAGTTTTTAAATCGAAAAATAGTGTTCAAAGTTTACTGACCGGCAAATTTACATTGGGCGTCGATGCAGCGGCAAGTGCAGGACCAGTGGGGCGTCAAGCATCTGCGGGAACCGATCTTAAATTGCAGTCAGAGATTTATTCTTACAATCGTAGCCGTGGTTTGTTTCTGGGGGCATCGCTCGATGGCAGCGCTTTACAGATCGATCAGTTGGCCAACCAAAATTATTATGCCCTGACACCGACCACGGGTGTATTGCCGCAATCAAGCGGTGTTCTCCTTGCTACGTTGGCAAAGTACACCACACAGCCAGCAGTTGTTACTACGCAACCACTTAGTTCGGTAGTCGTGCCTAATCCAACGCCTGCCATGCCAGCAGGTGCGGTGACTGGGCCTCAGCCTGTGGCTGATCCGATTGCCGTACTTCGAAATAAACTGGCAGCCTCATCCGCTCAGCTTGGAAACATTCTGGATGCACAATGGAGAACGTATCTGGGACTTCCAGTGGAAGTCTTCCGCGATGGGGCCCATCCACATCCAACCACATTGCAGCGTAGCATCACGCATTTTGATGCCGTGGCAGGCCAAGCTATTTATGGATCACTGACTCAACGTAATGAATTCCAAACGGTCAGCAACTTACTGAAGCAGTACTCGGCGGCTTTGATTCAGTTGGAACAAAAAAATAGAACAGTTGTGTTGCCACCGCCGCCTGCCCAGTAGAGAGTTTTATTTCGGGTGGCCGCGATGTCGGTTTTGGAGATCGCTGGCCACTTCATACCAACGTATTCAATGGGTAGCACCGCCGACGATTCCGGCGTTGGCTTTGCTTCAGGATCAACCGCTTTCGGAATCGTCGGCGGTGCTACCCGATATTAAATTGTTCGGTTCAGTAAAATAAAAAGTGCTCTAAATTCCAGTCAGCATTTCAGTCGAATCGCCAAAGCGTTCTTCCTCGATCCCCATTTTATCTAACATCGAGAGATAGAGATTGGACGCTGGAGTATCACCTGCAAGCTTCAGATGTTTACCTGGCGTTAACGCTCCGCCAGCTTTTCCGGCAACAATCATCGGTAAATTGCTGTGTTGGTGACGATTAGCGTCTGCCAGTCCGCTTCCATACACAACCATTGAATTATCGAGAAGTGTTTGTCCTTCGCCTTCTTCGACACTTTTCAATTGATCAAGGAAGTAAGCGAATTGTTCAGAATAGAAGGTGTCAATCTTTTGGATCTTGTCCATCTTCTCTTGATCGTTTCGATGATGAGACAGAGAATGATGGCCATCGGAAACTCCAATATCTCGGAAAGACCGATTGCTTCCGTCGTGGGCCAGCATAAACGATGCCACCCTCGTGGTATCTGTGCGAAATGCCAAGACCATCATATCCATCATCAAGCGAATATGCTCATCGTATTTGTCAGGTTTACCCTCAGGCACCTTGGCATCGGGTAGCGTGTATTGGCCAAACTTTTCGGATTTCTCAATCCGTTTTTCGATTTCACGAACGCCAGTCAGATACTCGTCGACCTTTCTTTGATCGTTTTTTCCCAACTGTTTATGAATTGCTTGTGCGTCGGCTGTGACAAAATCTAGGATCGAACGCTGCTCTGCCGTGCGTTGCTGGTAATTGCGTTGACGTTCTTCGCCAGATCCATTACCAAACAGGCGTTCAAATACCAAGCGAGGGTTGGACTCTGGTGTCATCGGCGTGGTGTCCGATCTCCACGAGATATTGTATTGATACGCACACGAGTAGCCAGAATCACAGCCACCAGATTTTCGAGCGCCATCACATGACAGTTCAAGCGAGCGGAATCGTGTTGCATCGCCGATATGATTCGCCATGACCTGATCAATCGATATCCCTAACTGAATATCGGCCCCAGATGTTTTCTTAGGCCGCATCCCGGTTAGAAAAGTAGCATTGGCCCTGGCGTGATCTCCGGCACCATCTTTGCCTGCCCAACCATTGGCATGTTCTAGCCCGGTGATCATCTGGAAATCGGCTTTGTGTTTCTCTAAAGCCTTTAAAGATTCATTCAGTTCATAATCTTTCCCCTCGCCGTTGGGCATCCATTTATCTTTAATCACACCGTTCGGGAAATAGATATAGGCGGCCCTCAGTGGTGCCCCTGATGCGGTGGTGGCTTGGGCAGGTTTCTCTGCACCTAATGCTTGCCGAATACCTAGCGATTCCAAGGCAGGCAAGGCAACACTGAGCCCAATTCCTTTAAGGAAAACTCGTCTTGTACTGGTGTGATTGAGTGACATGACTTTAGCCTTTTGTGAACGTGTTTGTTCAAAAACTATAATGGAAGGTGTTCAGGATTCTTTAGTTCTCTCGAGCTCCATCGCCGCGTCGCATGCGGAAGGGAGCACTATCGACAATTTGATGAATCAAGGTGCTAAGTTTACCATGATCCGAATTCAGTTCCGCCACAATTATATCAATAGTTGGCGTATCATAGTATTCTATCCCTCTACCTAGGGCAAATGTAAGCATTTTTTCGGTTAAACAGCGATAGAAGTCTTGTCGACGATCTGTGGCTAAGACTTGTGAAAGTTCCCTGATATCGGCAAACTCCTCACCGGTAATAAGCGTTCCGCCAGTTTCAATTGGTTTTCCATGATCATTGTCGCGATATTGGCCAATCGCATTATAATTCTCAAAGGCCAAGCCCAATGGGTCCATACGCGAGTGACACGAATTGCAGAGCGGTTTTTCTCGGTGAATGGCTAAGGCTTCACGCATGGAAACGTTTTTCGCCTTTTTGGTCACTTCTTCTAACGCAGGAACATCAGGCGGAGCAGGCGGGGCGGGCGTGCCGAGGATGTTATCGAGAATAAATAGTCCTCGTTTAACTGGCGATGTACGTGCCGGGTTGGACGTGACAATTAAGAATGTTCCTTGTGTCAGCAGCCCTCCACGATGTGAATCGGCCGGGAGTTTGACCTTACGAAGCTCGCTCCCTTTGACGTCCAGTCCTTCGATTTGATAATACTTCACAAGTTCCTCGTTCAGGAATGTGTAGTCTGAGTGGAGCAAGGTTTCAATGCGGCCGTCGTTTCTCATTAAATCGGCAAAGAACATTTCGGTTTCAAGTCGCATTGACTTGCGGGCCTGGCGATTGTAAATCTTGAAGGCTTCTTTTAGGTCTTTGATTCCTAAAATAATTCGAGGGTCAATTAAGTTGGTTTCAACATCTTTGGTTTGTAGCCATTGACCGACAAAGTTTTCGACAAACCGATCAGACTTCTCATCCGCCAACATGCGATCGACTTGTTGGTGCAGTTGCGATTTCAACTTTCCCTGTTCGGCCAATGCCCAAAGTTCGTCATCGGGCAAGGAAGACCACAGGAAGAACGAGAGCCGTGACGCTAAGGCAAAATCATCCAACGGAAGAATTGCATTCGGGTTATTTGGTTCAGGTTGTATTTCAGCCCGAAAGAGAAATCGGGGAGAGGAGAGGATTGCAGTGAGTGCATGGGCAATGCCATCTTCAAAAGATCGGTTTGCTTGCTGGTCAATAGCCATTGCCATCGAGACAAGTCGATCTAATGTCAGTTCATCAATAGGGCGCCGGAAGGCTTTACTTCCAAAATAGTCAAGAATTTTTCCTGCATAAACGGCCCTGTCCGCAGGTTCAGTAGGCGGTAGACCATCAAAGAAAATGCGTTGGTAGTTCGGCGGGTACTCTAAGCTGCTACCATCCAGTGGACCTTGAATATCGATGGTGCGAACTTTGAGCGTTAAATCTTGCTCGCCTTCTTCTGCCGCTGCGTCTGGCGTGATTTGCAGTTGAAAGAGATTGTCGCCTTTGTCTAGTGTTACATCTGCACTTAGTAGGATGTGCTTCCGGTTATCCCAGCCAAGATCACGTTGTTTGAGCTCTTGATTGTTGACTGTGAGTTTCAACTTTGCAGTGTTAGAAGTTGCTTCATCTGAACCCATCACTGTCATATCGACACTCACGCGATATCGGCCTGCATGTTTGACTGCTCGCTTGCCTTCGACCGTTCTCTCTTGGGTAAATGGAAGCGAGTCAGCCGTGATCTTTGGATTTTTCGTATTCTTTAGATGAGAACCGTAAAGCTTTGTCGTTAGAATGCTTGGCCCATCGGTGGGAACTCCTCGTTTCACAATCTCCCTGGCGGCTTCAATATATTTTTCCATCAACAAGGGAGAGATCGACAGGACATCGCCAATGGTATCAAACCCGTACCCTGTGTCATCAATAGGAAATGCTTCAGAGGTATCAAAGTCAACGCCTAGCATGTCTTGGATGACATAGTGATATTCAGTCCGATTCAAGCGACGAATCGTGACCCTGCCTGGATCAGGGCTGCTCGGATCAAGCTTGAACACCGAGCCTTCGATCCATTTTTCAATCAGCTTCTTCTCTTCCGCAGTCGGCTGAGCTTCAGTCGAAGGGGGCATGGTTTCAGAACGGATGTTTTTCCAAACAGAAAGCCATAGCTTTTCGTTCTTGCGATGTTCTTCTAGCGAGGTAAAACTATCGAGCGAAATATCCCCTTCTTGCTCACCGAATCCATGGCAGTCGTAACAATGCGTTTCAAGAATGGGTTCAATTTGCTTGCGAAAGTCTGGCAATGCACGTGCCTTCGATTTTACAGGCTCAGCCAAGGCAAAACTTGTGAACGAAGCAAAGCAAGAGACTCCAATGAATAGGAGCGTGAACAACCTGGATGATGAATGTAACATCATGTATCGACCAAAAATGTAAGGAAGGACAGAAGGAGGGAAATCTAAGTGGAGTTGGTTGGCCTTATGTGATACAAACATCCATAATACCAAGCTTAAGCACAGGCAGGTTGTGTTAATCTAGGATAACATCTCTAGCAAGTCAGGTAAAGCTGGAAAGTGGGTTTACATTTGAACTCCCCGTTTTGAAACTAGCTCTAAAGTGGTGTTTTTCGCTTGAATATACAAGTTTGAGAACTGTTATTACAGCTTGCGCTGCGCTATAGTCTGATTGTTGCACTTATTTATGTAAAGCTGTGGAAAAGACTTCAAAGGAATATAATGGCCGCTGAGAATCAACATCGATCTCTGTTTCAGCAAATGCTGGCCCTATATCAGGTCTGCTGGAAACAACTTTTTATCGCCGATCTTGCCTATAAAGCAATTGCCGCAATGATACTCTTTCCCGTTGTTGGAGTTTTCTTCCGCCTGTTAATTTCTACCACAGGCGGCCAGGTTCTCTCGGATGTCGATATTCTCTTTTTCTTCCTCAAACCGCTAGGGTGGCTTTGCTTAATTGTTTGTGGCGGACTGTTGCTCGGAATCTTGGCCTTAGAGCAAGCGACATTAATGTATATTCTGATTGTTTCCTCAAGTCGAAGAAAAGTGGGAGTGAGTGAAGCTTTGCACTATACGCGAATCCATGTCGTTCAAGTCATGGGCGTTGCTTGGCGACTCGTGATGTGGAGTCTTGTTATTCTGGCTCCATTTCTCGCCGTGGCTGGTGTGGTTTATCTCACGATGCTTTCTGAATACGACATCAATTTTTATCTAAAAGAACAACCACCCGAGTTTCTTATTTCAATCGGGATTGGTGTTCTGCTTGTCTTAATACTCGCCGTAATTCTATTGCGGTTTTTCTCTAGTTGGATCATTGCACTTCCATTAGTTTTATTTGAACAAGTATCTCCTCAAGAAGCATTAAGCATCAGTAAGCAAAGAATGAACGGGCATCGCCGCACAGTCATTAAATGGATTGTCTTATGGTGGATCGCACTTTTTATTATTTCTTCCCTATTGAATATGATGGTCGTTGCTTTAGGGCACTTTTTAGTCCCACAAGAATCGTCCTCTTTGGGAACGCTCGCTCTGTTGATCGGCATCATGTTGGCTCTTTGGTTCATCGTTAGTTTATTCACTAACTTGCTTGGAACCACAAGCTTTGCTGCCATGCTGTTAGTTCTATATCAAGATATCACCAGTGAGCAGCCGCTTGAAATTAAACAGATTGCATTGGATGGATCAGAGTATAAGAGCTTTGGAGCATGGATCACGAAGCCTCGTTTAATAGCCGTTTCAATCATTGGTCTCTTAGTTGCAACTAGCATTGGAGCCGCATCCATTGGCACGGTGCTGATTGAAGACCAAGTCGAAATCAGCGCACATCGGGGTTCCTCGAAAGCGGCTCCTGAGAACACGATGGCGGCAATCCTGCAAGCGATTGAAGATAAAGCTGACTGGGTTGAAATTGATGTGCAAGAAACGGTCGATGGAGAAGTGGTGGTATTTCATGACAGTGACTTCAAGAGACTGGCAGGTTCAAGTTTAAAAATCTGGGAAGCCACGCAAGCCGATTTAGAGAATCTTGATATAGGAAGCTGGTTTGATCCGAAGTTCTCGGATCAACGCGTGCCAACTCTCTCGCAAGTATTGAAAGCTTGCAAAGGGAGAATCCGAGTGAACATCGAATTGAAGTATTATGGACATGATATTGATCTGGAACAGAAAGTTGCCGAAATTGTTGAAGCCGAAATGATGCAAAATGACATTGTGCTGATGTCACTTAAACGAGATGCCGTTGTGAAAATGAAATCATTGCGACCCGATTGGAAAGTGGGCCTGTTGATGTCGGTGGCTGCGGGTAACTTATCTGCCATTCAAGCTGATTTTTTAGCTGTGAACGCCAACTTTGCTGATCAGGCATTTATTGAACATGCACAACGCCTGGGTAAAGAGGTCCACGTTTGGACTGTCAACGATGCAGCCACCATGTCGCAAATGATCAGCCGCGGGGTTGATAATATCATTACCGACAAACCGGCCTTGGCTCGGTCGGTACTTAAGCAACGGGCCGAAATGAGCGTACCGGAACGCCTGCTTTTGGAGTTGGGCTGGGTCTTTGGTATAGAGCCAGAGATTGCTGATTTATGAGATCCGTACATCTTTTGTAGGTCAGTGCTGTGCCTGACGTGAAGCAAAGACAACATTGACTTCAGTTGTCAGGCACAGCACTGACCTACTGGTTTACCTAGCCCAAAACTGCAATGCTTGCAGACATGCGGGATAGTCTTCCATTAAATGCGACTTGATGAGCAGTTGTTCCCCTTTCGGTCTCCATTGATAGCATCTTCCATTGAGAATCAGGCTAAGTCCGCCGTTGTGGAGAGAGCCGGTCGAGTCTATAATGCGGGACGCGTAAGTAGTTATTGGTTTTCCCTTTGTGGCGATCAGGGCGTATCAACTCCCACGAGTTGACGTTCTTTTGGCTCACTTCAGAACGTTCCCATACGAGTTGGCATGTCTGGTTACAATATTACCCACCTGAAACAGCTTGAAGCTGAGAGTATTCATATCCTCCGAGAAGTGGCGGCAGAGTTTGAGAATCCTGTGATGCTCTACTCGGTCGGCAAAGACTCTTCGGTCATGGTTCACTTGGCACTCAAAGCGTTCTACCCTGCCAAACCACCCTTTCCGTTGATGCACGTTGACACCACTTGGAAATTTGGTGAGATGATCCAGTTCCGGGAAGACTACGCTCGCAAAGAGCTAGGGCTCGACCTAATCGTCTATGTGAACGAAGAAGGCAAAGAAGTCGGCATCGACCCGTTTGAAGATGGTGCCCGTCATACTGATCTAATGAAGACCGTGGCACTCAGGAAATCATTAGACAAATATAAATTTGACGCCGCGTTTGGTGGTGCCAGACGTGACGAAGAAAAGTCTCGTGCCAAAGAACGTGTTTATTCGTTCCGCGATAAAAATCACCGCTGGGATCCTAAGAACCAACGCCCTGAGTTGTGGAATGTTTATAACGCGAACGTGAATAAAGGCGAAAGCATTCGCGTCTTCCCCATCTCGAACTGGACCGAGTTAGATGTGTGGCAATACATTCATCTTGAAAAGATTCCGATCGTTCCACTCTACTACTCTGCCAAACGGCCTGTGGTCTGGCGAGACGACATGTGGATATTGGTTGACGACGACCGCTTTAAATTGCGTGAAGGCGAAAAAATCGAAGAGAAGAGCGTTCGCTTCCGCACGCTAGGTTGTTACCCACTCACCGGTGCGGTCGAATCGGAAGCAACAACTTTGCCTGAGATTATTCAAGAGATGTTGTTGACTACCACTTCCGAACGACAAGGCCGTTCGATTGATAAAGATAAAGGTTCGATGGAAGAGAAGAAAAAAGAAGGTTACTTCTAGTCGATTCTTCTCCGTTGAACTCAGTTTCTCAAACCATCTAATTACCCATATTTGTTTTTAAATATCCATGTCGCATCATTCCGAACTCATCGCTTCTGACATTGACGCTTATTTGGCTCAGCACGAACAAAAAGAACTTTTGCGGTTCATTACTTGTGGTAGTGTCGATGACGGTAAGAGCACGCTAATCGGTAAACTGTTGATCGAATCAAAATCAACTTATGAAGATCAATTGGCTGCCATTGAGAAGGATTCAATTATTCATGGAACCGTTGCTGGCGAAATTGACCCGGCATTGTTGATGGATGGATTGAAAGATGAACGCGAGCAAGGCATCACCATTGATGTTGCTTACCGCTACTTCTCAACGGCCAAGCGAAAGTTCATCATTGCCGACACGCCAGGGCATGAACAATACACCCGCAACATGGCAACCGGGGCCTCAACCGCTGACTTGGCAATCATCTTAATTGATGCCCGCCATGGGGTAATGACACAAACCAAGCGACATAGCTTTATCACTTCGCTGTTAGGCATTAAGCATATTATCGTGGCCATCAATAAGATGGACTTGGTCGATTACAGCCAAGATCAATACGAAAAAATTAAAGCCGACTATACAGACTTTGCCGCAAAAATGTCGGCCGATGATGTTCACTTCATTCCGCTGTCGGCACTCAAAGGTGATAATGTCGTAGAGCAGGGCGAAAATCTGCCTTGGTACGAAGGCAGCACTTTGATGCACATGCTTGAAAATGTGTACATCGCCTCGGATCGCAACTTTCAAGATTTCCGCTTCCCAGTTCAATTGGTGAATCGCCCTCATCTCGACTTCCGCGGCTTTTGCGGCACGGTGGCCTCTGGCACAATCCGCCAAGGCGAAGAAGTCATGATCTTGCCATCGAAAAAGATCACCAAGGTCAAGTCAATTGTCACCATGGATGGCGAACTAGAGGAAGCCTATCCACCACTTTCAGTCACACTGACACTTGAAGATGAAGTCGAAGTCAGCCGCGGTTCGATGATTGTCCGGCCAGGCAACCAGCCAGTGATTAGCGATAAATTTGACGCCATGATCGTCTGGATGTCCGAAGAACCCATGCTGCCAGGCAGTCGTTACTTCATCAAGCATACTTCGCAGACTGTCCCTGGAACGATTTCTACCTTGCGATACAAAGTGGACGTCAACACGATGCACCGTGAGGAAACACCGACATTAAAACTGAATGAAATCGGTCGTTGTTCCCTTAGCTTAAATCAACCGATCTGCTTCGATGCGTACCGTAAGAACCGCACCACCGGTGCCTTCATCATCATTGATCGCATGACCAACAACACCGTAGGTGCTGGCATGATCGTTGATCGTGGACAACTTGGCAAGTCGGACCTGTGGGACGATGAATCAGAGACGGAAACGGTTGTCACCAAGCCTGGCAGTGTGAGCATTGAAGAACGTTCCGCACGGTTCGGTCAAAAACCTTGCACTCTACTTCTCACGGGTTTAGCGGGTGCAGGCAAAACCACTATCTCACAACTGCTGGAGCGTCGGCTCTTTTCCGAAGGCCGAGCTTGCGGTGTGTTAGATGGACAGCACTTACGTTCAGGCATTAGTAAAGACCTTGGGTTCACCGCAGAAGAACGTAGCGAAAATCTTCGTCGCGGAACGGAGATCGCCAAGTTGATGAACGAATCTGGCCTGATCTGCATCTCAGCGTTTGTTGCACCTAGCGAAGAAGTACGCCAAAAAGCGGCACACGTAATTGGGAAAGATTGCTTCTTCGTGGTGCACTTGGCGGCTCCAGTCGAAGTTTGTCGAGAGCGGGACGAGACCGGCCTGTACGAGAAAGCCGACTCAGGCGAAATTGCCAATTTCCCAGGCGTGAGCTTTGAGTATGAAGTTCCAGCTAATCCTGACTTGGTACTTCCAACGCATGAACTAGATGCCGAACAATGTGTTGATCAAATCATTGAATTGCTACGCTCGAAAAAGATGATTGACTAACGGGATGCCCGTTTGCTGTAGCTGCCGCTTGCCTCTTGGATTCTTTTCATAAAAAGCACGCTCCCAGGTGGAATGTGCGCATTCATCCAAGTTACAATAGTAACTAGTTTGTTTCTCAAGCTGTTCGAGCCTTTTTCTTATATGGGTTAGCCCACATGTCGTTCTCTATATTCCTTCGATTACTTTCTGTTGCAGTTGTAACTGCCTTGATGTTCTTATCCTCAATCAATGCAGTCGCGGCAGAGCAACGTAAGCCCAATGTTGTTGTCTTTCTGAGCGATGACCAAGGCTGGGGCGATTTGAGTGTGAATGGTAACAGCAACCTGGCAACACCCAATATTGATCAACTGGCAAAAGATGGAGCCCAGTTCGATTGGTTTTATGTCTGCCGGGTTTGTGCCCCAACTAGAGCCGAGTTTTTAACCGGTCGGTTTCATGCACGCGGTGGCGTACGAGGCGTGAGCACTGGGCAAGAACGATTGAACATCGATGAGATGACCATCGCCCAAACCTTTAAAGCCGCAGGCTATGCAACAGGCGCATTTGGAAAATGGCATAATGGCATGCAGCATCCTTATCACCCGAACGCGCGTGGGTTCGACGAATACTATGGATTCTGCTCAGGGCACTGGGGCAACTACTTCGATCCAGTTTTAGATCACAACAACAAACTAGTGCGTGGCAAAGGCTATATCATCGATGACTTCACCAACCACGCCATACAGTTTATCGAAGACAATAAAGAGCAACCTTTCTTCTGCTACCTTCCCTACTGCACACCACATTCACCGATGCAAGTGCCGGAGTCCTTCTTTGAAAAACATGACGGACAAGAACTTGAATTACGGCATCGTGACCCTAAGTTAGAAGACGTGCAAAAGACCCGTGCCGCATTGGCCATGTGTGAGAACATCGACTGGAATGTTGGCCGTGTATTGGAAAAACTTGAAGAACTAAATCTCACCGACGACACCATCGTCGTGTACTTCACTGACAACGGACCCAATAGCTACCGATTCAACGGGGGCATGAAAGGCCGTAAGGGGTCTCTCGATGAAGGGGGCGTTAGAACCGCCTGTTTCATTAAGTGGCCAGGCAAGATCGCCGCTGGTACTGAGATCCATCAAGTTTCTGCCGCGATTGATTTCCTGCCGACACTCGCCGATATGGCCGGAATTTCCGTTCAAAGCGTCAAACCGCTGGATGGCATGAGCCTTAAGAGTCGCTTGCTCGGGAAAAAACAAGATCCTGTTGAGCGGATGTACTTTTCGATGAAATCAAAAACGATCAGTGTGCGTTCGCAAAAATACCGTCTGGATTCCGCAGGCCGTTTGTATGACATCGCCAACGACATCGGCCAGCATAATGACATTGCCCAGCAGCATCCAGAACAAGTGGCCAAAATGAAAAAAGCGGCTTCTAGTTTCTTGGAAGAAGTAAGTGATCAACTCACCCCTGATGACCGACCATTTACCGTTGGGCACTCATTAAATACTCCACTGCCTGCCAGAGATGGAGTTGCTCATGGCAATGTCAAACGAAGTGCCAGGGCCCCGAACTGTTCTTACTTCACCAATTGGACCAGCGAAACTGACAAGATTAGCTGGGATATTGAAGTGGCGGAATCTGGAACCTACGAAGCAATCGCCTATTACACTTGCCCGAAAAACGATGTTGGCTCAACTGTACAGCTTAGCTTCAATGGGGAATCCATTACTACCAAGATCGACCAGCCGCATGACCCACCGGCTTACGGAAGAGAACGCGATTACTCACCTCGTGGCAGTGAGTCGGAAGTCAAGAAGTTCAAACCGCTGAGTCTCGGACAATTTAAATTGAAAAAAGGGCGTGGCGAACTCGCGTTGACCGCGTCAGATATTCCTGGCGATCAAGTCATGGAAGTCCGTTATATATGGTTGAATCGAGTCGACAAGTAATCACTTCAACTGATCTAACATTTATCCGTAACCATTCTGACCCATTTGGGATTCTATAATGAAGATCCGATTCACTCTTATAACCCTGTTGCTCGTCGGTTTTGTTGCTACTGCCTTTGTCAAAGCAGAGACTCCGAAGCAGCCTAACATTCTGTTTCTGTTTACTGATGATCATGCCACTCAAGCGATTGGTGCGTATGGTTCAAAGATCAACGAAACACCGAACTTAGACCGCTTGGCCAAAGAGGGGATGCTGTTCAAGCGATGTTATGTGACAAATTCAATCTGTGCACCATCCAGAGCGGTTGTGCTAACCGGCAAGTATTCGCACTTGAATGGTCAAAGAACAAATATGGATGTGTTCGATGGGGCACAACAGACCGTGCCTAAGCTAATGAAGCAGGCCGGGTATCAAACCGCGATCATCGGCAAGTGGCATTTGAAATCAACGCCCACCGGTTTTGATCACTACGAAGTGCTCAAAGGCCAGGGCCAATACTACAACCCTATGTTGATTACCAACGGAGAAAAGGTAACACATACTGGCTACACCACAGATATCATCACAGACCAAACCATCAAGTGGCTTGACCAACGCGACAAGGAGCAACCCTTTTTCTTAATGTGTCAACACAAAGCACCCCATGGTCGTTGGGAACCAGCGTTTCGTCATTTTGATCTTTATGAAGGCAAAACAATCCCTGAGCCTGAGACTCTTTTCGACGATTATTCCGGTCGTAGTCCGGCCCCTGCACAACACGAAATGGGCATTGCCGAAGACATTGGTGAATATCGCTTGATGTTCAAGTACTCCAGCAAATTTACGCCGGAACAAAAAAAGAAATTTGACGAATACTATCAACCGAGGAACGAAGCTTTTCTTGCCAGAAGCCTTACCAGCCCTGAGATTACGAGTTGGAACTATCAGCGATACATTACCAACTACCTGAAATGTGTCACCGCAGTCGATGAAAACATTGGGCGAATGCTTGACTATTTGGACGATAACAACCTCGCTGATAACACGGTAGTAATCTACAGTTCTGATCAAGGTTTTTATCTTGGCGAGCATGGCTGGTTTGACAAACGCTGGATGTACGAAGAGAGCTTGCGTACTCCACTGATCGTACGTTGGCCGAATCAGATCAAGCCAGGCACCGTAAACAAAACGGATATCGTCTCGAATCTCGATTATGCAGAAACCTTTCTCGATATCGCTGGCATAAACATTCCAAGTGAAATGCAAGGCGCCAGCATGGTTTCTATTCTTCAGGGAAATACGCCTAATGATTGGCGAAAGAATTTCTACTATCACTACTACGAAACCGGCGGGCATGGCGTACCACTGCACTATGGTGTGACCGATGGACGCTATAAGTTGATACGATTCCCAGAAGAGCACCTCGATTGTTGGGAGTTTTTTGATCTAGAGAAAGATCCTCATGAATTGCAAAGCTTGTACGATACTCCAGAGTACACAAAGCAAATTAAGAAGATGAAAAAGCAGTTGAGGCAGCTACGCGCTGGATATAAAATAGCGAGAAGTTAATTGTCAGAATTTTTCTCGATAACAGTTGAATGTCTGTTCAGGATGTGGATAATGAGGTCACGTTGATGACCCTGCCCCCTCCTTTCATTCCCAGGCATTCTCATGTTTCGCTTCATTGTCTCCTCGTCGCTGCTTGCCGTCCTTTCATTCTTTGTGAGCCATGTTCATTCGGCTGACATTAGTGTACTGACCAAAGAGAACTGGAAAGAGCTGGCCCCTCACGGTAAAGAAGTCGACGCGATCTATGGCGATTTTGTGCTCCGCAACGATATTATTACAGTCGTTGTATCCCAAGCAAAACCTGGTCGTAAAGCCAATATGACGGTTCGCGATGTATCAGGTTCAATCCTTGACCTGACCCACGTCAAAGGAAGTAACGATCAACTAAGCTGTTTTTATCCGCTAAATCGTCGATTCGATTTCTCGAAAACCGCACCAAAGCAATCGACTCTTGAAATTGGTGGAACATCCGTATCTTCCTTGAAATTTGTTTCTGCGAAAACAGATCAAGAGACTCAGGCAACTCTCGAATATCAGATTGCCGATGGGCAACCTTATGTTAGTGTGACTACGACTATCAGCAACTTGAGTGACACCGATAAAAAGAGCGTGATGACTCAAGACTCTATTCGTGCCGACAAACTCTTTAAATATGGCTTAGAAAACAAAAACTTCTATTGGGCCGATGATGAGTGGTTTCGCCAAGGCTATGGCGTACTCGTTGAAGATGTAGAAATGGATTTGGTTGGTCGCGGTAGCACAACGATTGACTATATCGTCGATGGCAAAAAAGCCGTCGAACTAGGACCAGGCGAATCGACTTCGGTGTCTCGCAAAGTATTTCCTGGCCGCAGTCAATTGAATGTACAATCGATTGCCAATCGTTTGCAAAAGGTGAAACAACAACCTGTTGCATTATCTGTTAGTGATGCCGCTGGACCTGTTGGGCATGCCAAAGTAGAGATTAGCAAAGACGGAAAGTTTTATGGTAACTCTCGCACATCGCTTGCAGGAAAGTCTTGGTTTGGTTTGCCGGATGGAAAGTACACCATCAAAGTGACCGCACTGGGACGTCCAGTGGAAAGCATTTCTGTAGATATCAAAAGAGGATCTAAGAAACAAACCAAGCGAGAACTGGAAGTAAAACTAGAACAATGCGGTTACGTCGAGTCAATCATCACTGGCAAAGATGGCAAGGCAATTCCTTGCAAAGTAGGTTTCTATGGAATCGATGGCACGGCAGACCCTAACTTTGGGCCGACTTCAGAAGCTGTCGCTGTCGGCAACCTACATTACAGCCACAACGGCACCTTCCGGCAAGCAATCGGCCCCGGTAAGTACGAGGCATTGATTAGCTATGGACCAGAGTACGATGCTGTCACAAAAACTATTGAAGTGAAGCGAGGAGAAACTACATCCTTAACAGCCACCATAAATAAAACTGTGGATACAACAGGCTGGGTCAGTACCGAGTATCACAGTCACTCCTCTCCATCTGGTGATAATGTGAGTGATCAGTTTGGTCGGGTCTTGAACTTGCTATGTGAAAATCTCGAATTCTGTCCTTGTACAGAACATAATCGAATTTCGAGTTACATGCCTCATCTGCGAAGATTAAAAGTTGAATCGCTGATGGCAACCTGTAGTGGTATGGAATTGACAGGCAGCCCACTTCCTGTCAATCATCAAAACGCATTTCCCTTGCACCGACATGTTCATGAACAAGATGGCGGCGGCCCGCAAACCGATACGAATCCTGTTGTTCAAATTGAACGGTTGGCCATGTGGGATGATGCGAGTGATAAATTAGTGCAAGGCAATCACCCTAATATCCGTCAAATCTATGGTGATCGAGATCTTGATAAAAAAGCGGACGGTGGATTCCGCAAAATGTTTGGCTTTATGGATGTAATTGAGGTGCATCCACCTGAATTGATTTTTGAAACCCCTGAAGTTGCGGCCAAACGTGGCGGTCGTGGCAATACCATCTTTCAATGGATGCAATTACTCAACCATGGTTATCGGATCACCGGGGTAGTCAACACCGATGCACATTACAACTTTCATGGCTCTGGTGCTGTACGCAACTATGTTCAAAGCTCGACCGATGATCCTGCCAAAATTAAAGTAATGGAGATGGTTCACGAATCAGAGCATGGGCACGTGATTATGACGAATGGTCCGTTCATGCAGGTGAACTATACATCCGGCAAAGCCACAGGAACGGCAGGCGATGAGGTGAAATCCCGAGACGGAAAAGGTTCATTGAAAATCAAAATTCAATGTTCCAACTGGCTCGACGTCAATCGAGTTCAGATATTTCTTAACGGAAGAATGGCGGAAAACTTAAATTTCACACGACGAACTCATGCCGATAAATTTGGTAATAACGTAGTCAAATTTGAATCGAATATCGAATTAGAATTAAAAGAAGATACACACGTGATCGTGGCCGCAATTGGCGAAGACTTGCAGCTAGGCAGAGTCATGGGCCCAACCTATGGAAAAAGAGTGCCCTGTGTGGTCAGCAATCCAATTTTTATCGATTTCAATGGCGACGGGTTCAAACCGAACCAAGACGACCTTGGGTTGCCTTTGCTTGAAGAGACCAATTAATTATCTCTGGGTTCGAATCAAACGCCAAATCTAATTTATTCAGAAGTTTTATCGGTGGGCCAACTGCATCCCACCGATAAAACTGTTGATCGCATTAATTGCTCCAGGCTCTACAACCCCACCGCAACACTAGCCAATTCGTAGAATTACTTAACTCGATATCAAGGTTTTGTCAGAGTTCTCTTCTTAATCCGTTAAATCGGATCAGATAAAGCTGTAGAGTTATTCGCTTTACGGGTATCCGTTCTCTCATGTGTGTCAATATGTCACAACCTAGTTTCTTTCTAGATGATCTTCGTTTTTTTATCGACTGCTCTTTTGCGACTTCTTAATTGAGACTTATATTTCTCTATCGATGTCAATCTGAGATTGGATGTAAGTCTTCTTAAAGCTTTCAGTTAATCTCCGATGGCATTTCCCCTGCCTTAACTATCCACACCAAATCCATTCAATTGACCATGCCTTAAGAATTACTCAAGGTTTGTGCAATTTTGATCTAAATCAATACGCAATCCTATCTAGGAGGAAATCGTTTAATGTCTGACGAAGACCAAGAAATCATCGATGAGTTTGTGATTGAATCCAATGAGCATTTATCTCATGTGGAAACTCAGTTATTAACTATCGAATCGAACGGCGACAACATTGATGTTGATTTAGTCAACATGGTTTTTCGTGCAATTCATTCGATCAAAGGAGCAGCAGGTTTTTTAGGTCTCGTAAAGATCAACGACCTGGCGCATAGCTTAGAGAATATACTAGATCAGATGAGAAACTGTGAACTGATCCCTAGTTCACAAATCATTGATACGATGCTTAAGTCCTCAGATCTTCTTACAACCATGTTGAATAACCTGGATGATACCGAGCAATTCAATATCTCCGACTTAGTGATCGCTTTAGATGCGATTGCTGAAAACAAGGCTGTGAGTACTAACGCTGCTGTTGAATCAGGCCAAGCTGACAACGATCAAACGGCCGAACCTATCACAACAACAAACGACCAAACGCCTACAGAAACGGCTGCGGAAGTTATCCCACAAGAATCAGAATTGGCAGAGACAATTCCTGCCCCAACCAATCCAACAACACCAAAAATCCAGGAGCAGGAGCCCATGACAGCCGGCAATAATGAAACACCGAACTCCGAGAGTCAGGTGGAACAAAACATTCGTGTTTCTGTTTCGGTCCTTGATCAACTCATGAATTTAGCGGGTGAGCTTGTATTGAGCCGGAATCAGATTCTTCAAGCAGTTTCCAATAGTAAAGATAGTGGGCTAGATTCTGCTGCTTCGGGCCTTGATCAAGTGACGAGCGAGTTGCAAGAAGCGATCATGCAAACCCGGATGCAAAGCATCGGAACGGTATTCACTCGATTCACTCGAGTGGTACGCGATCTCGGAGCAAAACTAAATAAACAGTGTCATCTAGACATTGAGGGAAAAGAAGTTGAAGTCGATAAAACAATTATCGAAGCGATTAGCGACCCATTAACACATTTAATCCGCAACTCCATGGATCATGGGATTGAGACTCCAGAGGAGCGTGTTGCCAAGGGGAAACCAGCAGAGGGCCATATTTCGCTCAAAGCTTATCACGAAGCTGGAAAAGTGCAGATCGAGATCCGGGACAATGGAGCTGGAATCGACCCTGCCAAGCTAAAAGCCAAAGCGATCATCAAAGAGATTATTACGGCTGATCAAGCAGAGCAAATGAGCAACCGCGATATAGTTCGCTTGATCTTTCATCCTGGTTTTTCAATGGCAGAAAAACTAACAGATGTCAGTGGTCGTGGAGTGGGCATGGATGTTGTTAGAAGCAACATCGAAAAGATTGGCGGAAGTGTTGATGTCGATTCCGAAGTTGGCGTTGGCACCAAAGTAACTGTCACACTTCCTTTAACTCTGGCCATTATTCCATCATTGATCATTGAGTCTTCCAAATCTCGTTTTGCGATTCCTCAAACAAATATTTCTGAACTAGTGAGAATTCGCAAAGAAGACCTGGGTAAGCGAATCAATCATGTCAAAGGGGCTGAAATGCTTCGGTTGCGTGGGGCATTACTTCCATTGATCCGGCTCAATCACGTTTTGACGCATGAAAAAGTCATCTCAATTAACGAGCAATCAGAGAGTGAAATAAATTCACGTGATGAAGTCCGAAATATCGTTGTGGTCGAAAGCGGACAAGGTCGTTATGGATTGGTAGTCGAAAGCCTGCATGATTCAGAAGAAATTGTTGTCAAGCCTTTAGGAAGACACTTATTAGATTGCAAGTGCCTTTCTGGTGCCACGATTTTAGGAGATGGCCATGTTGCCTTAATCCTTGATACTCCAGGGATAGGCAACCACGCTAATCTTGAATTGTTGAATGAGCAAAGTGAATATGATTCAGAACACAATGAATCAACTGTTGACAAAGTAGATACACATTCAGTGCTGCTCTTTACCAATCATCCAAGCGAACACTTTGCTCTCTCGATGAGTGTCGTCCAGCGAGTCGAACGGATTGAAACAAACCAGATTGAAGTTGTTGGTGGTCAAGAATTATTGCACTATCGTGGCACATCTATGCCTTTGTTCCGGCTTGAAAATATCATAGCAGCAATGCCACTAGATTCCGTTCCTGACCGGATCTATGTCGCTATCATCGAGATTAATGGTCGTGAAGTAGGCTTGGTAGCTCCTCAGCTAGAAGACATTCAAGACGTTGACATGGTCGTTGATACCGTGACTTTCGTCGAAGCAGGCGTTGTTGGTTCACTGGTTATTGATCAGCATGCAACTCGACTACTTGATGTGTTTGGCATGATTGAGAAAGTTAAGCCTGACTGGTTCACGTCGACTAAATCGGAAGCAATTCAAGAGGACAGAGACAATCCCATTACCATTCTGCTTGCAGAAGACTCTGATTTTTTCCGACGTCAAGTGAAAGGGTTCATGGAAGAAGCTGGCTACAATGTCATTGATGCCGAAGATGGAGCTATCGCCTGGAATATCATGACGTCTGGTGAGTACGAATTTGATCTTGTGGTCACCGATATTGAAATGCCGAACATGAATGGATTTGAGCTTTCTGAAAAAATTCGTGCTACCGCAGCATTCTCAGGTATGCCGATCATAGCACTCACCTCACTTGCGTCGGATGAACATCGCAAACATGGAGAAGCTGTAGGTGTGAATGATTACCAAATCAAGATGGACCGAGAGAAACTATTGGCAAGTATTCAGCGATTTACAAATACCAATAGCCATTCAAATAAACGTGCCCAACAAAATAATTTAGTTACCGCAGGAGTATAATCTTATGTCAAACGAATCGACGAAAAAATCAACAAACAGTCTCCAATTAGCCACATTCTATTTGAATGACTTATTGCTAGGAATACGAATTGAAAACGTGCAAGAGATCAATCGACAGCTAGATTGCACCATTGTGCCTCATGCCCCTGATTATGTTCAGGGCGTGGTGAATCTTCGTGGTGATGTTGTGACGGTTTTAAATCCCAAGGTGATCTTGGAGCTGGATAATACTGACATCCATAAAGGAAGTCGCAATCTGATTATTAATTCCGAAGGAGAACTCATTGGCCTTTGTGTTGACCGTGTGTCAGACATTTTGACCATCCCCAAAGATCAAATCAACGAGCCTCCTGCCAACCTGAAAGGGATTGATGGCCGCTTCTTCAAGGGTATACATCAACTTGAAAGCGAAGTCTTAGTCTTGCTCAACATCGACGAAATCATTTGCAGCACGACTGCTGAGTTTGCATAAGCAGGGTCGTCTCAAAGAGAGCATTTTCAGACAAACATGGCCCTGCTAACGCAGCATGTTTGTCTGATCCGATGCTTGACTCGGTTCTAATTCAATAATCATCCCTCTCACTTTACCTCAACTAATAGGAATACCATGCAAAGCACGGAACGCGTTCGCATCCTAGTAGTTGACGATTCAGTACTGTATCGCAAAGTCGTAAGGGACGTATTAAAGCAGCATCCGCAAGTTGAAATAATCGGCGTGGCCTCAGATGGCAAAGTGGCTCTAGAAAAAATTGAGTTGCTGAAGCCTCAGTTGATCACCCTTGATATTGAAATGCCGGGAATTGATGGACTGGGTGTATTAAGGGAACTAAAAGACAGGGCAAGCGATACCAAGGCCATCATGCTGAGTTCTCAATCGGGACACTCTGCCATGTCAACCATGACAGCTCTTCAGCTTGGGGCGTTTGACTTTGTTTTAAAACCAGAAGAAGAAGACTATCAAGCAAGCCAAACGGCTCTGGCCAAAAAATTGCTACCCTGTATTGATGCTTATCTGAGTAAACACATCATTGTTCCGGAACATGCGGAAACAGCCAATTCATTTGCAGCAGCAGCCGCGTTTTACTCAGAACCGATAGTGGAAGATTTTGACTATGTTGAAAGTAGCCAAGAGCTAGAATTTCGCGAACCCATTCGTGCTGTTGCGATTGGAATATCAACCGGTGGGCCGGCTGCTTTGACGCAAGAGTTGCCGAAGATACTTGGTGATTTTCCGCTCCCAATTTTTATCGTTCAGCACATGCCACCGGTATTCACTAAATCATTGGCAGAAGATTTAAATCGACTCAGCCAACTTGAAGTTGTTGAAGGAAGTGACGGAGCAATTGTTCAACCAGGAACTGTTTATATCGCACCTGGCGGATTGCAGATGGCAGTTATTCGGAACAAAGATTCCTTTGAAATTCAAATCAACGAAGATCCACCTGAGAGAAACTGTCGTCCTTCGGTCGACTATTTATTCAGAAGCATTTCAGACGCTTATGGCAACCGCTGCTTAGCTGTGATTATGACCGGCATGGGAGATGATGGCACCGCAGGCGTACATTTATTAAGTTCCACAGGCGTTAAAGTGATCGCTCAAGACGAACCTTCCTCGACCGTGTTTGGAATGCCTAGATCTATTATTCACCATAACCTTGCAGATTTGGTTTGCCCATTAAATCATATCGCTTCCGAAATCACTAGCTGTGTCAACATGAGCAGGAGAACAGGATGACCCCTGAAGAATTAGATTTGGTTTGCGATTTAGTACACGACCTGTGTGGAATTGCCTTAGATAACTCCAAAGATTATTTAATCGAAAGCCGACTTTCAAGGCTTCTAGATCAAGTACAGACTCCGACCTATACCGATCTTGTTCGACATGCACGCGGTCCTCAAGGGCTTTCATTGCAAAAAGAGATTATAAATTCAATCACAACTCAAGAGACTTTGTTCTTTCGAGACAGCAATCCGTTTGATGCGGTCCGGTTTAAGGCCCTGCCCGAACTGATTGACGAGAAATCTAAATCTTTTAATCCCAAGAGATTAAGAATCTGGTCTGCAGCGTGCAGCACAGGCCAAGAGCCCTATAGCTTGGCGATGACATTGATTGAAACGATCCCTGATATTCATAGCTGGGATGTGTCGATCACTGCGACCGATATCTCAAACGAAGCCTTGGCAAAAGCAAGCCGAGGGTGGTTCCCTGAACATGAGGTAGCACGCGGGTTAGATCAAACTCGCCGAACTCGTTTCTTTACGCCTGAAAAGGATGGATGGAAAATCAAAGATGAAGTACGCTACTTGCTTAACTTCCAACCTTTTAACCTGCTCAAAGATTTTTCACATGTCGGACAGTTTGATATTATTTTCTGTCGAAATGTCGTGATCTATTTCAATCCCGAGGATCGGAAACGTGCTTACTTAGGGCTCACCAATCAACTGGCACCCAACGGATTTTTGTTTGTAGGTGCCTCGGAGTCTTTGATCGATCTGGGAGATAGATTTCAGCCCCAGCATCATTGTAATACAGTTTACTATCAGCCCAATCGCGTTTTACCAGAGTTTGTGATTGCTAATAAAGTTAAAACTGAATCCGGAATATAAAAAAACAGGCCGCGATACACTTCGTGTTCGCGGCCTGTTTAAATTGATTACTGTGTCAATGAAGACTAGATCACACAAACGGTGTGAACCCTGGCTTAGGGACTTCTGGGATTTCGATATCACCCCATTCATAAACTTTCGGAGTAAGATCTAACTCCGAGTTCCAGGCTTTCTCCCAGGTAATCTTCTGACCTGTATAGGTTGCCATACGTCCCATGATGGCCATCATCGTACTTCGGGTCATGTAGATTCCGTTATTGATGATGTTTCCAGAGCGAATTCCGGCATACAAGGCCTTGTGTTCTAGATCATACATATTGCCACCAGGGCCTCGATACTTCCAGTCTTCAGCGCCTTTGATTTGGTTCTTCAAAACCCTGGCACTACCTTTGGTTCCCATGATGTGATCTTCTGTTTCTCGAAAGCAGTTTTCCATCTGGCGAGTATAAGAGAAGACTTTGACACCACTGGCGTATTCATAACAAACGGCATGATGATCGAAGATATTGCCATAGACAGGATCGGTCCGTACTTGTCGGCCACCCATGCCATAACACGAGGCAGGTGGTTCATCATCCATCAACCACAGGGCTTTATCGAGGCTATGGATATGTTGCTCATTGTTGTGGTCACCTGAGAGCCAGGTGTAATAAAGCCAGTTACGAATTTGGTTCTCCATCTCCGACCACTCAGGTTGGCGGGGGCGATTCCACAAAGTACCTGCTAGGTAATTTTCTTGAATCGCAATGATATCGCCAATCGCGCCATCTTTAATACGCTTCACCGTTTCTTGAACAGCAGGGGCATATCTCCAGCAAAGCCCCGAGACGATACTAAGTTTTTTCTTGCGGGCTTCTTCCACGGTTTCCATAACAGATCGGCAACCAGGTGCATCAACCGCGACTGGTTTTTCACAGAAGACATGCTTACCAGCAGCGATGGCCGCTTTCAGCATCACCGGGCGGAAGTGAGGTGGTGTGGTGAGGAGCACCACATCAACATCGGTTTCCATCACTTTTTTGTAGGCATCGAAACCAGTGAAGCAAGTTTCGTCGGTCACTTCCAAACGCTTCTGGCCATCGGTATTGAGTGTATGATCAAGAATCTTTCGAGCCGCATCCAATCTATCGGGAAAGATATCGGCAAGAACTGTAATCTTTAGATTTGGATCACCAACTGTTGCATTTTTTGCAGCACCCATACCACGACCACCACAACCGATTAAGGCGACTTTAAGCGTATCGCCCCCGGCAGCATGTGCGGTCTGAGCAAATGAAAGACTGCCGGCAGCGGCGGCACCACCAAGGATGACAGATTTTTTCATGAAATCACGACGCGAGTCGTTGGATGTATTAGGAGTGGAAGAATCGGATTGTGGCATCATCGTTCCTCTATTTATAGGTAGGAAAGTTGTGTTGGGTGTGTGACAAATTCAAGGCGGTTCTTCACAGAGGAAAAACGGACCTTATGTTATTGTAACGACAGCATTTATAAAGAATCAACCACTTGGGATAAATTAGCCCAGAAGAGGTGGAGTTTTCTTAAGAGTTCAGTTAGCGTAACGAGGCGAGATATTTGCGGAAATTGCGTTCAAACTGATTAAGATCTTCCCCAAAATAGTGGTTAAACTCCACAATTCGCTCACCTTTTGGAGGGTCTTTTAATGCTTCTCTTTCAGAGAGTTGCTTCAGATAATTGGCATATTCACGCGGATATCGCTTTAACAGGTAGTAATTGAGAGACCAGGCCAGGGCATACGAATCGAGGGCAGAAGCCGCTTTTCGGAAGGAATCATCGCTCGACAAGAGACCTGGAAGAACGGCTTGGTTGGATCGGCTTAAAACTTGTTTCGCACGAGCCAATCTTGTTCGATTCACTTTACCGATCGAACGCCATCCCTTTGAGCTGCCTAAATCTGGGGTTTCAAAGTAAATTGCCAAGCCTTCGCTGATCCATAATGGAATATCTGCGTATCGTTGCTGCATGCCACAGTTAAACGCAAGTTGATGGGTGGCTTCATGGACGATGGTCGCCACTGTCCACTCAGCCTCAGGTCGTGAGAGAACTTGGTTGATTTGGCTCACCGTGCTGCGACGCACTCCTGATTGGGCCGAAGTGCCTGTCAAGTCGTACATGGCCACTCGGTTGGTCTGCATGCTGTAGTACCCAATTACTGAAGAAGTGGCGGCACCTAATTCTCGCTCCGAGTATTTGGCAAAGCTTGCTTGGTTATCAAACACCACTGCCACCATCGGCTGCGCAGGATCATGGATTTCGATCCCTCGCTGGCTCCAATAGTTGACAAATCCTCGATACAGGCGTTCATAAAGCGCGCCACTCCACTGTGCGTAAGCACGGGAAGTGTTGTAGCAAATCACATAATGGGCCGTTTTATGAATTTTAAAGCCCGCCGGAAGTTCTACCAGTAGTCTCTGCGATAATTGAGCTTCATTGAGAAGTAGAAATCCCTGGTCATTACGTTCGCGTGAAATGATTTCATCATTGGTGATAGGCCACATCATGCCATCGGTAGTTTGCAGAATAAGCCCTGTTTCATGGGTGGCCGTGATTCGACCTTCGGCCGTTTTACGCTGATCTTTTTGCATCCAAGTGATAACATCCATGCCAGATGCCAGTTGAGGGAGCAAAATTATTGAAAAACAAACTAGAAGCCGAAATTTCATCCGATTTTCCTGGAATTGGGCAATGCCAACACGGGGCGCAGATTAGTCGATGCAATTGAGCACACTAACTAAGTATAGCCGCTGCTTCTAGGTGAATTTCGAGAAAACTGGCTAAGATCGCATGATTCTGCCAAGACAATAGCAAATCTTGGGTCGGCGATATAATCGGCAAGGTCCGAAATAGGAGTTGCGCACTAGTAGAACTCTCCAATTATCTTGGATGATTTCTCTTTTTACATTTCGATCAAGACGATAAACTATGTCGGTAGCCCAAGCTGTCATTGCTTGCAAATAACTGCCTGTTTTGCACCTTATAACATCAGGAGTCTCGACGCATGGATAACGTGTTAACCGTGATTTTAGCCGGAGGCAAAGGTTCACGCTTAGAACCTTTAACACGAGATAGAGCAAAACCGGCCGTGCCATTCGGCGGTGGCTACCGCATCATTGACTTCGCATTATCGAACTGTGTAAACAGTGGCCTGCGAAAAATTCAGATGCTAACACAGTACAAGGCACAAAGCCTTGACCGACATGTGAACCTTGGCTGGCAACGATACTTTTGTCGTGAACTGGGCGAATTTATCGATGTGGTGCCACCGCAACAGCGGATTGATGAGCACTGGTATCAAGGCACAGCCGATGCGGTTTATCAAAACATCTACGCCATCGAAAAGCACCAGCCAGATTAYGTGGTGATYTTGGCCGGAGATCATATYTAYAARATGAACTATGCYTCGATGATCGACTACCAYATYGAGAGYRAAGCCGATYTRACCATTGGTGCMTTGCGTGTTCCKCKKGAAGAAGCAAAAGCATTTGGCGTRATGGAAATTGACACMAAYCAACGYATWCAAGGKTTTGAAGAAAAATCTCCYACGCCRAAAACSATGCCKGGSGATGATCAGCAYWGTTTGGCTTCGATGGGAATCTAYGTCTTCTCTGCCAATTTCATGTACGAGCAACTTTGCCAAGATGCAACCAAACGACAAAGCTCGCATGANTTYKGKMARAAMWWTMWTCCCNTCGATYATCGATTCRAAACGSGTCTTYGCMTTTCCRTTCCGTGATGAGAATAAAAAATTCGATGCCTATTGGCGAGATGTCGGCACGTTAGACGCATATTACGAGGCCAACATGGATTTGGTTTCTGTTGATCCGATGCTCAACATGTACGATGAAGCCTGGCCACTTAGAAGCCATCAACCGAATGTTCCGCCACCTAAGTTTGTCTTCTCTGGCCAAACCGATGACAAGCGTCGTGGAGTCGCCTTGGACAGTATCGTGTGTGGCGGATCGATTGTTTCCGGTGGCGAAGTCGAGCACAGCATCCTAGGCCCTCGCGTTCGGGTCAATAGCTTCTCGCAAGTCAAAGATTCGATCTTATTTGAAGGGGTCGATATTGGAAGAAATTCCAGGGTCTGTAATGCGATTATCGATAAAGGGGTAAAAATTCCGGCTGATACAGAAATTGGAGTTGATCTGGAATTAGATCGCCGACGTGGTTTTACCATTAGCCCTGGCGGAATTGTCGTGATTGCCAAAGGCGATGCGGTCGAAAGCATGGTCCGTGCAGAGCGAGAGCAGGTGGCTTAATTGAATTAAGAGGCTTGCTTTTGCTTGGCTTTGTCATAGTAATGGCGCCATCGTTATGACGGTTTGAAGATTTTTCTACAAAGTAGACTACGTTTTCACCATCAAGCCAAGTATGATAGTGGGGGTACGACTCCCTGATTTGATCAGGGGTATATGTCCGGTTGTTTTCGTTCAGGTGAAGACGGGAAGGTTTTCACCTGTTCCGATTTATTGAAATCGACCTCGAATTTTAACTGCCACTATCAATCCTAGAAAATAGCTCTCCTCGATAATTATGAATTTTGGATTAGGCACATACGGAATGGATCACGGGAACTCGTCTCAGTGGCCTCAGGGAGTTCCACAGTTTTACGATATCTCTGACCGTGATGCACTCTGTTTCTTTATGAACAAGCGGCAGTTTGAAACGATCAAGGGCTTCCCAATTATCACGGTGCTGCCATTGGTGTCACGCACGATGGATGCTGATCAGGCATGCTTTGGGGCAGGGTTCTCTCAGCTACTAATGCGTAACTTGATGCTGCTGCCCAATGTCAGTGTACTAGGACCTAGAGACACACCCCGTGTTCATTTCGAAGATTCCGAAATGGTGGTTGGGGACCATGATCGACGGATTGTCATTACAGGCAAGGTCCGCACCAACGGCAAACAGTGTCGTGCCAAATTCTATATTCACAGTACGCTGTTTGAATCAGAGAGCATCACCGCCGGGGGAGATACGCCTGAAGAATTCTATATCGATTCGATGAAAGTCTTAACCGAAAAGTTAGGCGGAAAATATAATGATCGCATCGAACAGCAACTTCAAATAGGCCAGCCCCGCCGGATCGAAAGCTTATTTCATCTGGGGAAATTGTTGCTCGAAGTGCAGCCCAAGGACATGAAAAAGGCCGCACCTAATTTTTTAAACCTTTATCAGTATGACCCTAGTTTCACAGTTCCGTTATGGAACTATGTTGCTCCGGCAACAGATCAGACAAGGCAAACGTTTCTGACCGCCATTAAGCGTGACCCTTCCAATGCATTAATGTACTGGATCATGTTTAATCAACTTTGGAAGATTGACTCTCAAGCCGATCCCGTGGCCTTTCAGTTTTGTCGAAAAGCGGTTGAAATTTCACCCGGCCTAGCGAGAGCCCATCTCTGCATGTCACATGCGGCTCCGGTTGATCGACGCATGCTGGCACATGCGATTTTGAGTTATACACTCATTCCACGAAGCACCGAGGCAATCTGCAATTACATTTCGGTATTAAGAAACACCAATGGGCCGATTGATCTTCAATACACCTTGGGTGAGGAAGGGATGCGGATTGACTCGAAGAACCCGATCTTGTTTGACCATATGATCGATATCAGTTGCAAACAAAATCATTTCAAAGTGGCCATGGAATTTGCCCAAAAAGCATTGGCCCTGTTTTCGCCTGCACCCAATCCTCATGCGATGACCTGTTTAAAACAGAACCCAGAGCGAGGTAAAGCATTATCGCTCGGAAAATTTAAACCGGTTGATTACTATCAGGCCACCATTCGTAATCTCAAAAAGAAAATCAAACGCTAGACTGACATCATACGTTCATTCTACTAGGAATGGTGAATGAATAGAGAATCACCACGGAACCGGTAGAGATCATGCTCCAAGGTGCCCATTCTGGTGGGGTTAATTTCTGAGAACCTGATTCCAGCAAGATATTCGCTGTATCGACAACTAAACATTCTGCACCCAGAATGATTAGAATAATCCCAAACGCCAAAAACATTGATCGCCACATAGCTAAGTTACTCCTTCATGTCTCAATTAAATATCTGAGACCTTAACTTACTCTTAGTATCGGCTGTTCTGTGATAGCAGTCTGATTGAATTCTAAGTGCCTGTTGAATCAAGCATATCACTAGTTATCGATTCAATCGGAACAACCTGCATGATGGGTTGACCAAAACTAATCACGGGACTCTACAGATTCGGTATTGCATGATTTGGCCGCTCTAGGTATTTATTGCCCCTTGATTATTGACTGAGCGACAATCACCACTTGGGTGCCATATATAAATGACCAATATTCGTAAACATGCTCTCGTATTGCCCGACTTAGGCTTAGAAGACACCACCTTGCGCGCCATCATCTGGTTAGTGCCCAAAGGGCACACGGTTCGCCAAGGAGATCGCTTGCTAGAAGTGCTGGCAGGTGAAGTCACCTTTGACGTAGTGGCACCTGCTGCTGGCGTGCTATCAACGAAACTCGTCAATGAAGATGACCGGATTGAAGTCGGTCAAGATCTCGGTTTTGTAACCAGCCGCGCTGCGTAAGTTTACAATCTTGGAACGAGAGAGATCTTCTTTCTCAAGCATCAATCTTCGTAATTCGGCGAAGATGCCGGCCCGCTTCAAAATCTGTATTGAGCCAAGCATCGGTAATAGCAATCGCGGTGGCTTCATCGACCATGCGTTCGCCGATGGAGATCATATTGGCATTGTTATGCTGGCGGCACAATTGGGCCGTTTCTTCGTTCCAGCATAAGGCACAGCGGACCCCTGCAATTCGATTCGCGGCCATTGCCTCTCCGTTGCCTGAGCCACCTAAGACGATTCCTCGCTCGAATTTACCTTCGGCAACTGCTTTGGCGGCAGGAAGAATGAAATCAGGGTAATCACAGGCTTCGTCTGAATTGGTCCCAAAATCGGTGACTTGGTGCCCTAGCCCTTGTAGATGCTCAATTAACTTCTGCTTGTAGACAAATCCAGCGTGATCAGAAGCAATAACAATGTTCATTCCGAAGCAACCCAAAGCGAAAATAGATAGAAGCTTAATCCCAGTAGGACCTGTGACTGGGAAAATCCAAACGATACATTTTACTCAAGCCAACCGGGTTTGACACTGGGGCATCCAGCTTGAGCTAATTAGCCATCGTGCTACCGATTGGCCAGATCGTCCCATTGGGTGAACCAAATCGGTTTTTTAGTGGGCATTTTTAATGCCAAATTCGTCGCAACTTGGGTTGAAGCAAAGACTTGTCCACTTTCGATTGCGGATGAAAAATCGAGATCTCCCAATAATATCCGCATCAGAGTCATCGAGGAGAGACGTAGAAAACTTCTACCAAGTTTGTCATCGGTCAAAGAAATTTTGTTCTTTTCGAAATAAAGGCAGTATTTCTCTCCATCTATTTCAAGCCCCAATTCACAGGGAAAATCGGCCAAGTTTTGGGCCGCTAATTGGTGAAGCGTGGGAGCCATTTCAGCAAGATACTGAATCGGATCACCGGCCCTAACAAGTAAATAGTTCCGGTTTATATAACCCCGATTTGTACTCAACACAGAAGAATCGACTTGGCAATCTCGTAATATCTGGTGTAATTCATGCTCCGGTTCAGCTTGAAATTGAATATGGGTCTGATCATTTTCTAACGCATCAGAGCAGATTCGAGACATCAATATCTCTGCTGGCCGCCGGTCATCGCTGACGGTCATCATCTCTAGAATAGTGGTTCCAGAGACGACTGCATAGCCAAGAATACGACTGATATCGCCATCGAGTGCGAGTTTATTTCCACCATCGATAGCGATGTAAATTCTGTCGTAAGCTCGTCGATTGAGTAGCCACTGCCAATGCTCATCGGTGCGAACTGTTGCCCCATACGAGTGCTCAACGCACCTTTCGTAGAGATTTCTTAGTGCATCGGTTTCTACTTGACGCCAAAGCCGGACCGAGATCTTTCGCGGTTTGGATGGAGTCAACGATACAATCGGACCTTTATCAACAGGTGCATTGAAGGCCGTAAGTAGATCAATCACCGGTGCTTGCGATACATACGACTCGCCTAAAACCGTCCAGCCTTGCTTCAAAAATTGTTGAGGGTGATTTGTGCGGGTAATCGCAAAACTTGCATTCGATCTTTCAATACGATTATCAATCGCTGCAAACAGAGATTGTGGGATCTCTAAGTCGGAATACTCAGAGGCGGTCACAAAATGTTCCACATAAAAAGCATCGACATTCGTGGCCCCCCAGTGAATTTTCCGAGGAACTAAATGTGCATGTCCAACCAGATGTTGCCCAGAACGACAAATCAAGTGCTCAGCAGGCGAATACCCAGGGCGTTCCAATTGCCAAAGTAAATCGGCCTCGCTCGGCTTCATCAAGGCCCGCTGCATTAATTGGAAGATGGCAAACCGATCACCCTGTGAAGCTGGTGATATCCGCAGATTTTTCGCGGAAGAGAAAGTCGAGACTTGCTCTGACTTACAAGGACGCGACTTCACAGTTTGGTAAGAAGCTACGGGACGCATTAGCTCCGACTCCCTTCAATGATATCGTCAAAATCCCTTTTCAAACAAAGACCTTTTGGTTGTCTTATTCTATCTCTGTTTGAACTGACAGTACACCATTAACTTAGGGTCGATTTGAAGCCAAGTCCAGTAGTAAAATCGGTAAAGTTTGTATTGGGAACAAACTAAACGAATATTCTCGAGAGAATGCGATCCGATCAATCCGAGTCTCGAACTGGACTTTATCCAGTTTACCAAGTAGTTTGTCCCGAGTTGATTGGACATACGCCTGCAAAGCATGGTTGGCTTGTTCGATTGCCCGATGCCGCTCTGACAGCCGGTTACCCGCAACTTCGGCTTTAATCCAGTGCTGTTTATCTGAAATGATCTGGAGAATTATTTCCTGCTCATCAAGTGAGAGGCCATCCATTGTAAGAGAACGATCTGGATTAAATCGCAAATCTCGCAACTGTCTTTTTAGGCTCGCAATCTTTCCAGCATCCATTCGCTGCTTCATAAGTGGCAGATAGACGGAAGCGGTTGCGGTCGCAAACTGAGGAGCAGAAAACCCAAAAAATCGTTCGATGATCGAGTCAGTTAGTTGGTCGTACTTGGCTCCGCCGATGCCATGCACAAACAAATCAGATATAAACATCCGAGCAAACATCGTTGTCATTAAGGCCCGAGGACGTATCGAGATCCCTTTCTCTACCAACTCTAAGAACTGTTTCTGGAATTGATCACGATCTTTTGAAATAATTGCGGACCATGAATGGTTATCACTTAGTTTCAATCCGGTCGTTGTTTGCTCAACAAACAATCGCTGCCGCTGTGGACGCTCGGTAGACCAAACCCAAAATGGGAGTTCATACTGGTTGCCGCTCTGTTCCAACTCTGGCACGGGATGTGAACTGCTTCGGATTTTATGAACCGAACGATACTCGCGAATGGCCGAGTTATAGATTTCCTGAAAAGTCTCAATCTGGGACGCGATGTGCAGGAAGAAATGATGAAATGCAGATGAACTATCAACCAACTGGCCCAAGGGTATTTCTAGCGTTTGCAGATTCGCTTGAGCCTCAAGCGTATGTCGTGCTTGTGCGAAAGCTCGACCGATATTTCCGTGTGATTTAACGGCTTCCGTTACCAGCGGCCAAAGAGTCTCAATCAGTGGGTCTTGCACCTTCGACGAAAGCTGCTCACGCACACGCTCTCCGAAGGATTCAAACTTTGCATCATCTACCACTTGACGCATTTGCCACGGGATTTGTGCGGTTGCCTGATCGTAAGCAACAGTGGATTGAGACAACTGTGATGGCAAACCATTTACCGATTCAACATCCACAGGCACCGTAATCGAAGGGGCAGAAATCGTATCATTATCAATAATCAGATTAATCGCAGTTCCACCCGCTAACTTTGCCATACGGTCAATCACAAAGTTTTTGAACCAGACCCCTGGATGAAACAAGGCAGGCTGATGGCCCGATAGGATTAGCGGAGTAGATGGGTTAGTATCGCTGGGAACATCAAACGATTCTCTGTAAGCAAACGTGTATTTCTTTGCTTCACATAATAAGTGCTGGCGAGCCTGAGTCTGCAATTCAAGAAACGGAGTGCCGGTAATTTCTATGTGCTGGAACTTTGAAAGTCGGTGTTGATTTGTCGCGATAGTCTTAGGCAGTAGATCGAGTCCCGGTTCAAGCAACACGCCAGCGTGCTGCTGTGGGGCACGCAATTTACGATATTGTACTGCTCCGCCAGTTTGGGACATCAATAGACAACTTTACACTAAACAGAAGCGGCAGCAGGAACTTGAGAAAAGTCTGTGCCTACTCTGGCAATGGAACGATCAATGACTAAGTGATAATAATTCAGGCGGGTCGATCCATCGTCTAACACACCGCCGAAAGAACGGTTCTCATCTAAGTAGATCAGTGGAACAGGTAGCTCGATAATCTTCAACTGTTGTGCGGCAGATTCGACCCAAAGCTCCAGCGGCATCGCGTATCCGAGTTCGGTGATGTTTAATTCCCGAATGGCACTAACTCGATACGCTTTAAATCCACAAAAGGCATCGGTCAACTGATAGCCCAACAACCGATTTAATTCAGCGGTGACAATTTTATTAATTCGTCGACGTTGCTCTGGCGGTAAGCTATCGCCTTCGTACTGTTTGAGATAACGACTTCCCGAGACGATATCAACATTTTTACAAGCTGCCACAAATCGTGGAATCCGCTGAGGTTCATGCTGGCCATCACAATCAATTGTGACAACGATCTCATAGTCCTCTTGCTCGGCATATTCAAATGCGGTTTTCAGTGCGGCCCCATAGCCCAAGTTCTTTTCGTGAGTCACGACTTGAATATCGGTTCGCTGTTTTAACAACTCAGACGTGTTATCGCTGGAACCATCGTCGACTACTAGCACATGCTCGCTGTAGCGCAGAACTTCATCCAACACTTCATTAACTGTGTCTTGTTCGTTAAATACAGGTAAAGCGGTGAGTGCCCGTTTCTTCATGTAATCTCGCAAATTCAATCCTGGGAACAGTCTTGCTTGAGGCAATGCAGAGCCAAGCAACCCATTCTACGGGGGAGATGATAGTATCGTCAACTTGCTGGTGGCAATAAGTGAATGTATTAAAGTAGTGTAAACCATGTGCTTATAACTACTTAAACAAAACAGAAAAACGTGGAATGAAATCTAAGATGCCGCTCGACTCGACAAAGTTGCAGGGTTTTATAAATAAAACGTAAGAGAACAGCCCCAATTGGCACATCTGGCTGAGAGTATCTAACCCTTGAGATCGTGGAGATGATTTTTTTGAGGCATTTTTGCAGGGGCGAAAACAATCATCTGGTATGTTGAATGTGAAACAACTTTGGATTTGAAAATCTGTAGGTCAGTGCTGTGCCTGACGGAGATTGAGAACCGACACCACTTCATAGTCAGGCACAGCACTGACCTACGTCAAATACAATTGGAGCCTATTTTATTCTAGGCTCACCGCAACGTGTACCCTCTTGTTGACGTAGTCAACCCAGTTTGCGAGCAAACTTGGCTACCCGATTTCGGTGATAGAATCAAAGGAGCGAGTTACTTGGAATACGAAGAGTTTTGCAGTAACACAAATGCGGAACGCACTGTTTGGCAATTAAAAAAATGGCCCACCGTTGTGTGGATAGCCTTGGGCTTGAAAGAGACGCTCATCTATTGCGGTGCATTATCAGTAGTGCTCGCCCCATGTTTGATACTTGCCGCCTATGCTCTGAGCACACAAAGATTTGGGTTGTTAGTTTGGGTGGCATTTGCTTTATGGGGATTTTGGTCAAGCAGCACCGGCCCCACGGGTATCGGGTGCGTCGCGTCGATGATACTAGCCATCATCGGCGTAAGCAGTTCAGTGATTCTTCAAGACCGTGTTTTGTTTGCTGCCGGGATCATTCCAGGTGCAACATGGGTTTGTTCATGTGCAGTCATGGGAACAACCGCTTCTTACTTGATCGATGCGTTATGTGCTTCAAAGGAAACATTCGACGAACTTAGGGCTCGTGGACTTTTGTTTAAAGGATGGGAGACGGAGAATTTGTCTTGAAGAGCAACTGGGTTTCTCAAGAAATCCAACGAACCGGATCGGACTCTTCTCGGCTGGCCCAGCAGGTGACTTCAGAATACTGCTGGCTTAACCAGTGGGCCAGTTTCTCGACAGCAAAACGTTCGCTGGCATAGTGACCGGTTAATATCAGAGCGAGGCCGTTGGATCGGGCTTCTAAGCACGTGTGAAAATTCGTTTCCCCAAGTAGCAGGCAGTCGCACCCTTTTTCTAACGCGGTTGACATAAACTCACCGGCCGCTCCACAAGCGACTGCGATTCGATGAATCGATTTGAGCCCGTCTCCGACGATATGGAGAGAATTAATCCCTAGAAATTGCTTCACTGTCTCAACGACACGTGCCAACTCCATTGGGCCCTCCGTTATTTCTCCGAATCGTCCAGAACCGATTCCAATTTCAGCACTTGATTCACTCCGCTGAATCAGAGGAGCAATGCGTGTGAGTTTCAAGCCTTCAGCCAATTGCTGGTTGATGCCTTCTCTGGCGGAGTCAAACGCCGTGTGAGGACTATACACTGCGATGCCGGATTGAATTAAACGGAGGATCATTTCTCCTGCGATGGTTTGGGTGGTAATTTTCTTCATCGCACGAAAAGGCAAAGGGTGATGCGTGACCACCAACTGAGCTTGGCTTTTGATTGCCTCGTCTACGATATCAGGAGAAATCGTTAAACAGGTCATCACTCTTTGAATTTCTTGCTGAGGATCGCCCAGCAAGAGTCCGACATTGTCCCAGTCTTCTGCTAAACAGACCGGCGCAAAGGATTCGAGACGATCACAGATATCTAAAAGTAGAAGTGGCTGACCCATGAAACTTCATCCTGAAGGCTTGAATACGAAATCATCGTTTGATACGACCAAGTCTACCAGAATAGCGTTGTCACGTTACGATGGCAACAAAGCGGGTTTCAATTTCAGGACTTTCCATTCCAATAGTTTCGATTCCAGAGGACTCCAATCCACTTGTTTCCAATCCAAGAGATTTGATTCCAGAGTTTCCCAGTCCCCAAGCTTCCAACCGTAGAGTTTCCAATCCCGGCGTTTCAGTTTTGGAGTCTCCACTCGGTAATTCAGCACTCTCTTACCGCCAATTTCTTTACAGCGTAACAAGAGAGAAGAGTTTGCTAGTCCTTTTGCATCCCTTACTTGGAAAACAATTTTCTTGCTGCCACGCCCTAATCGCAGAACACGCTGCCTTAACTCTCTTTTTCCAGGTATATTCAACGCACAATCGAAGGTCACCTGGTCACTACCACGATTTATCAACGTGATTTCAACGACTAGATTTCCTGTAAGTTTATCAAAATGCGAAGATGCGGTATCGATGCTGACCTGACCTGAGCCTACCTGAAATTCACGGTGAACACTAAATTTGTAATTGCTATCGGATGAGATATCAAAATCGATACGCGCTGGCTGTACTCCACTCGATGCATCACTCCCCAACACGAGATTGGACCACGCGTCAAATTTTCCACCACGGGGTAATTTTATTTTTGATGTTTTGGGAGTCACTTCCCAATTCTTCTTGGGTCCGACCAAAGTAACCGTTCCATTCATGCCTTGAGAAAATGGATTATCAAATGCGAGCTTGAGCTTCTGCGAGGTTCCAAAGTCACTTCGTAACTTGGTGGTATTAAATTTAAAACTCATACGGACCCGAGCGACTCCTTCGTTCAAACCTGAAACAAAGGAAGGGATCGGCCCGACTTTAATAATTTGTCGATGCTCAGAGCCCTCCTCTTTCGATCTTGCTGGAACTTTATGTCGGCCCCAAAGATCGACTTGAGCTACATCATCTCCGAGGTAGATCACTTCTTCGGTCTCACGTTGATTCCAGACCACCATCACCGTCTTACCATCCCTTGAAAAGATATAATTCTGAGAACCATTAGGTAATTGGATGCTACCCAGAAACTCACTACCTGAAATCATCATCGCTGTGGTTCGCCAGGGGAGCAATAGTTCCGAGGGTGAACCATCTTCATTCATCAAACCATATTCACGATCAAATGGTTTGGGAATAAAGACTGCTTCCGCATTGTGAATCTTGGCAGCGAGCATTTTTTCTAGCAAATCCCTCGCACGCTCGTTCGTATTGTATCTAGATCGAGGCAACGGGTAGATTGTTACAAAGCGATTTCCTTTACCCTGGTTATGATCTAGATAAGTACCTAACTCGTCCTTAGACAAGGGAATCATTTCAGCAAGGTTGCCAGACTGAGGCAAAATGGAATAAGACAGAAAATTCCACGGTTGACCTGTTCCAGAAGGATCGTCAGACATCCATCGCCAAGAAATACCCAATCTTACATCATGACCAGAGGATTTTAATTCTTTTTTAATTTGAGCCAGTTTGGCGACTAAATTCCTGTAGCCCACAAAACTAATGTCGTTATCGGCCCCCAGTTGCCAGTACTTGATTTTGAGAGAGAGTCGTGTCAAAACCGGTTCTAAGTAGGGTTTCCAAAGCAATGGGTCAGCAAACACACTCGCTGCGACCAAACTTTCTCCCTCTCCAAAGAGTGGTCGTATCTTCTCCGGCGGCTTATCAACAATAGCAACCATTTCAATATGGTTTTTTTTTAATCGCTCTATAAATTTAGCCACGTCAGTCGCTCGCTTTTCGTCTGCTTCATCAAACCAAACCGGAAATTTAACCCAGTTCACGCCCACATTCGTTAAGAGATGAGTCATGGTTTGCAGATCAAGTGGGGCTTCTCCATCGGGTAGGCTCCAACCAAATATACCCCCTTGAGGCGGCGTCTCTTCAGGTACGACCGCCAATGACATAGTACGCTTGGCCATGACCCCTTTAGCTCCCCTCATTGTCGTAACGACTTCATAGAATCCGTATTTTGTAATTTCAGGATCCCAACTTATGGTTCCCGCATAACCAACATCGACCCCATCGGAAGTGTGAATCGATTTGCCAAAAAGCTCAGATGCACGATTCGACTTTCGGGCCACAATTTGGCCTTCTAGCTTTTCTGCAGTTTCATCAATCATTTTGAGAGTTACATCCCTGAGTTCAAATCGCATTTCTGGATCACGTTCAAGAATACCAGAGACATTACACAAGATCTTGATATCATTAGGATCAGTGAATACATTCTTATTGCCCACGGTTTGCAGAGTCATTTTAGGTAACCGGGCTAACCAAATATCATCAAACCAAGCTCTGCCAGTCAGGTCTTCATCTTGTTCATCCACCGGTATCAGATGCATCCCAATCACAGCCAAGTTGATATCTGGGGATTTAGGAACGATTGGACCAAGGCGAATTTTTGTCCATCCATCGCTATCTCGAAAATGTCGAGACTCAATTGTTTCAATTAACTGTTCTTTGTTGTCGTAGAACGATACCGTATAGTAGGCTCGATTTTTATCGAGCCCTTCGGTTTTCAGCCGACCTTCCAGCACATAACTAAAGATGTCTCGTACTTCTATCGGTTGACTATAAACGGTTGCCGCGCCACCATCTAATTCAAGTTTGAGACTTTTTTTGCCAGCGAAGGCTTCTTTTTCATCTAACTCAATATCGAGGTATCGAGGATAGCCAGGCCCAGTCTGGCGTGTCCACTCATCTGGCCAAAGGTCGTAATTTTGATCAAACTGCTCGCTGAAATCACAATAATACAATTCAATCGCGTCAGGGTGCCTCTTCTCCAGCGAAGACTCAGATTCGACACTGGCCAGCATAAGAGGGATCAAGATGAATGAGAGCATCTTACAGATTCCGGTAGGAGTCAGTTTACCCTGTTTGCAGATTTGATATCGAACAATAAATAAGGGTTCTGTACTTGAAAATCTTGCTTATTCTCGGGATAAAGCCAACAATACTTTGCTTCATCGACATGAAATCCTAATGTAATGTAAACTGTCTATTCCTCATAATCATTACAGCTCGTTCATCTCGCATTTTACAAATACTAAAAGGCAGACCTTTGGCACAGATTCAACTAGCAGTTCAACTCCGAACACTCCGCTTGCCACTACGCAATGCACTTAAAAAAGCATCCGAATTAGGTGCCGCTGGTATTGAAATTGATTTGCGGAATGAAATTCGACCAGCCGAACTCTCTCAGACCGGCGTTCGTCAGTTTCGCAAGATGCTAACCGATTTGAACTTGAAAATTTGTTCCGCAAGTTTTCCGACACGTCGAGGATACCAAGTTCTAGAAGATCTGGACCAACGAATTGCGGCAACCAAAAAAGCAATGGATGCCGCTTATCAACTAGGGGCTCCGATTCTGGTCAATCAAATCGGGAAGATCCCTGACGACCCCGAGAGCGAATCGTGGAACCTGTTGACTCAGGCAATGATTGACCTGGGCACTTATGGGCACAAGCATGGGGTCGTGATGACGGCCAAAACAGGCTCCGAAGATGCGGAAACACTCGCAGGCTTCATTAAATCTTTGCCAGATGGCCATCTGGCGGTCGACTTTGATCCTGGAGCCCTGGTGATTAACGGAGTTTCTACCGAAGATTCATTTCGCTGCTTGGCTCCCATGATTCGTCACGTGCGTGCCAAAGACGGAGTGCAAGATTTAGCACGCGGACGAGGAATCGAAGTGCCACTAGGACGCGGCTCCGTTGACTTCCCACTGTTAATGGCAATGCTCGACGACATTCGCTATCAAGGTTATTTGACCATCGAACGAGAGAACCCCGAGAACCCTGTGCTAGAAGTGGAACAGGCCCTACAGTATTGCCGAAGTCTCTTGCCTGAGTAATTTTCATCTTTACTTGATTCACGCAAAGATCGGCTTTACTTTCTCCACCGCATCAGCGCCGACCAGAACATTCTGATCCACATCGGGAATGTAGGTTGCAACGATATCAAAGTTTTGGCTTGCTAGACCCATGCGGGCCAATTCTTCTGCCGCCAACGTCAGTCGCCCAGTTCGCATCTTGAGGGGAAGCTCCATTGTGCCCACACCATCAAAAGATCGATACACTACCTCAGTACACACGAGTCGGTCGGCCCTTGAGAAATCAAAATTGAAATCGTAATCTTTGCCTTCATGATGCAAGCTGCGACCGATAGCTTCTGTGATCTCATTCGCAGAGATCCGAGGCCGTAACACCAGAAGCGAATCGCACTGATACGGCGATTGTAGTGTGCGGATATGAACGCCGTCCTTCATAGATTCAAGCACACGCGAAGTGTCGTCCGCATCACACTCCATCAGCTTTCCCCACCGCTTTTGCACATGCGGCAGACTTTCAAGGCCGCTTTTCTGAAGCGTCTCGGTGTCTCCCAGATACAGGGCTGCATGCGGCCAGTAACCGGGCAACAGATAATTGGTGATAGCATATTCCTTTCGAGTCAAAAGCACATCACCGGGAGAGAGGAGAGCTTTTAATTCATTCTGAATTTTATCCGGCATCTGCGGCTTGTGATTCGGCTTGACATAAAAACCAGCCATCAGATCACCTGCCAGCTTCTGCATGCGGTACATGGCGGAAAAGCAGAGATCTCGCTCGAACATCATCCACCACTGACGAAACTGAAATCGTATACGAGCTTTTGCGTAGTCAGAAAACCGGACGTGAAGTCGCTCGGAAAGAGACTCAACAATTCCAAACATCTCAGCTGCCCTCTCATCGTCACGCCCGAAACTCTTGAGCTTGTCCTGGTTCAGTGCAAAGTAGCGTGCCGCGTGATACAGTTTCCAAGCGGTTCGCACTTTGACAAGTGATCCTTGAACCGTGTTATACACATCAGCCGGGATGTTAAAGTTGGGTTCCGGCTCATTCAACTTTTTCCGAATTAACGGCTCGTGATGAAATTTTTCTCTCAAAAAACGGGCGGAGTCTACAAGAATTAAAGCCCCCGCATAGCCAGGTAGAAATAGATGAGGATTGGAGACCCGACTTCGCCCGACATCTTCATAGAGTTGATAAATGGTTTCCAGCAAAGCTGTCCGAAGTTGCCAGTAAGTCACCAGGGTTTGCCGAATTGCTTCATCTTCTTTCGGCGTGAAATGTCCTCGCTCCCGACCCGAACGTGATTTAAGCATCTCCGTGACAACCGTTTTCAGTTCCCCAAATTGCTGATAAGCGGCTGAGACAGTTCTCGATGCTTCAAGGATTATCTGTTCCGAGTTTTTCTTCATGGGAGGATTCACTACGATAGGAAGTGTTGACCCAATTTCAATAATGGAATTGAGGCGTCACGAACACGAGGATCAGTTGAGGATAAGACGAGGATCGAGTGCGGAGTCCAAAATGATAGTTCTGGACTATTTAATAGATAGCAGCTATTGAACTCAATAGCAACAACAACACGAATTCTTCACTCGTTTCTAGAAGTCACGCAATATCTCAGTTGCGGCATTTTTACCGCAGGCGCCCATCACGCCGCCACCGGGATGACTGGCCGCTCCACACAAGTAAAGCCCTTTGACAGGCGTGCGGTGATCGGCCCAACCTGGGATCGGCCGCATCATGAACAATTGGTTGAAGTTCATGGCACCCTGCATGATGTTACCGCCGGTTAGCCCAAAGGTTCGCTCTAGATCAAGGGGCGATAATATCTGGCGATGCAAAACTGCATTCGGAACATTCGGCGCGTATTCGGCCAACACTTCCACGCAGCGATCCGCAAACTTTTCCTTGATGTCGTCCCAGTTGCCTTCTCGCAGCTTATACGGGGCATATTGCACGAACATCGACAGAATATGCTTTCCATCAGGGGCAATCGTGCTATCGACTGATGTCGGCATCGTTATTTCTAAGATTGGGTTCTGGCTAGGTCGACCATACTTTGCGTCGTCATAAGCAAGTTCCAGGTAATCCATATCAGGCGAAATGTGCATGGTACCGTGATGATGCCGGGCCACACCAGTGGAAGGTAAGCAAGTGAAGTTTGGTGGTTCAGACAACGCCAAGTTCACTTTGGCCGAAGCCGATGCATAGTCAATCAACGAAACGGCTTTGCGGAATGTTTCTGGCAAATGCTGTGGCTCGATAAATTTCTCGAACGTCAAATGAGCATCCACGCTCGAAGCAACCACTTCTGCTTCAAGGATCGTTCCATCCAACAATTGAACACCTTGCGATTTGCCATTCTCGATCAAGATTCTGGCCACTGGTGATTCGCGGCGGATTTCTACCTTGAGTTGTTCGCATGATTTTTCAAGTGCATCGGCCAAGCCACCCATGCCTCCTTGAACAAATCCCCAAACGCCACGTTTGCCACCTGCTTCGCCCATCACATGATGCAGTAACACGTAAGCTGTGCCAGGAGCCGAGATCGAAGCAAACGCACCAATGATTGCGTCGGTGGCCAAAGTTGCCCGAAGTGGTTCGCTTTCAAACCAGCGTTCCAAAATAGGTTTGGCCGCACCGCTTAAAATCTCAATCGCCTCAGGCATGTCATTCCCAAGTTCGCCCAATTCCTGAAACGAATCCCAAAGTCTCGACGAATCTCGCAAGCGTTTGCCCATCGAGATCTTACGCCACGACTTGGGCAGCGGCAAAGGATCAGGCGCACTCTTCATCAACAGCGGTTCAATCACTTTGGCAATGCGTTCTAACAGTGAATTGTATTCACCATATTTCTGCGCATCACGTTGACTGAACTTGGAAATCTCACGAGCATTTTCTGCTTCGTCGTGGCCCAGTAACAACGATTGCCCGCTAGGCGTGGGTGTAAACGAAGAAGGATCACGCGGCAAAATCTTGAGCCCATGATTCTTTAGTCGCAAGTCACGAATAATCTCTGGCAAAAACAGGCTGATCACATAAGCGGCTGTTGAGACCTTGTAGCCTGGCCAAAGTTCTTCGGTCGTGCTGCAACCACCTAGCACATGACGACGCTCCAAAACGCAAACTTTCTTTCCAGCACGCGCCAAATAAGCGGCAGTCACTAAACCATTGTGACCGCCACCAATAATAATGCTGTCGTAAAATTTTCGCTGTATCGCCATTAAGCAATAACCACCGGGGGAGATGGGGAGTTCGGTTGAAACTGATAAGTAAACTATCGCCAACGAGGGGATCGAAAATCTACCTTCGCTTTGCGGGGTTGCGTAATCGGAATAAGTTGAATGATGGGTAATAATTATTCATTTGTAGATTTTGATTGAATTCTAATGCAAAGTTCTTCCAACCAATCTTAGAGTTGAAAGATAAATCCACATTTCTGAAGAAAACGCTAGATCAGGGGGTGATTGCGTGTTAGAATCATGCTGAAATAGCTAGGTTAATAATCGGATTCATCTGGTTTGCATTAATTACATATCAGGTAATTCCCTGGCTTCAAAAAATCAATGCAGGCTCATCAAGGTCTTATCGATGGTTCAACAAACACAATGGAAATACGTTTTTGGTGGGACAGTAATAGCTGTCTTGTGCTCTTTGTATTTATCCACTCATTGTTTTGCACAAGAAAAGGCTGATGACAAAGAGGCAAAGCCGGACTCCAAAGACATGGAGGGGTATATAGTCTCTGGGAGAAAATCGTTCAGTGCCGGACACTACCTCAAAATAATTGAGAGTACTACCAAAGCAATAGAAACTGATTCAAAAGATAAAAGCCTCTATATTCTTCGAGGCTCAGCTTGGGAGAATCTCAAGGAGCATGACAAAGCAATAGAAGATTTTTCTAAAGCAATAAGCATTGAGCCTGAAGATTCTGAATTATACTTCCTGCGTGCGAACTCATGGGAGTCGATGAAACAATATCAAAAAGCAATAGAAGATTATTCTGAGATATTGAAACTCGACCGGTTTAATGAGAAAGCCTACTATGCACGAGGAAATACATGGCAAGCCCTAAAAAGGTATGATCTTGCCATCAAGGATTATAGTATTGCGATAAAGATCAATCCCCAAGAATCGAAGTATTACAACAATCGTGGTACTGTGTACAGTGCCATAAAAGAGCACGCAAAAGCATTGCAAGACCATAACAAATCTCTTCAAATCGATCCAAGTCTTGCCATGGGATACTACAATCGTGGAAATGCGATGCGAGACCTAGGAAAACAACTGGAAGCGATCAAAGAATTCAGTAGAGCAATTGAACTCAAACCAGATTTTTTCGGTGCATTTCATAATCGGGGCAATGCATGGCAAGCTCTTGGTGAGTATGGCAAAGCTCTTAAGGACTGCACAAGAGCTATTGAAATTAACCCCAGGCTATTCTTATTGTATAATACTAGAGCAGGTGTTTACAAAGAATTACAGGAATTTGAGAAGTCGCTTGATGACTATAATAAAGCGATTAATCTTAATTCAAAAGATAGCTCTAATTTTATTAATCGAGCCTTGCTGTTAATCCAGATGGGTGAGTATGAAAAAAGTATAAATGACCTCACTCTCGCGATCCAGATCGATCCGAGTTCAGCCCTCGCCTATCACACGCGTGGGATTGCATGGGTTAATCAAAATGAACCCGATAAAGCAATTCCTGATTTCACCAATTCGATTCATCTTTTTCGCAACGATCCTCTGGTGTATACAAATCGAGGCATATCGTACTATGGCAAGGCGATGTACAAAGATGCAATAAGGGATTTCAATGAAGCGATCCTTCTTGATCCCAATTTCTTTTATGCACATCAATACCTTGCAATGTCTTGGAGAAATCAAGGGCATTACGAAAAAGCGATTAAAGAAATAACTACATTAATTCAACTCGATCCAGACAACACTGTAGCCTACCATCTAGAGAGTGGAAAATACTGGAAAATATTAGGGGAGCATGAGAAAGCCATTCAAGATTTTACGAAAGCCATCGAGATCGATCCAAGATATAAATCGGCCTATACAAATCGAGCGAGTACTTTAGACGATGTTGCAAAGTACAAAGAATCAATCTCGGATTATGAAAAAGCAATTGAAATTGACCCGGATTACACCAATGCAAAAAATGGATTAGCATGGTTTTTAGCTACCTGCCCACAAGCCAAGTACCGTAATGGTACACGCGCAGTTCGATTGTCGACCGAAGTATGTGAGCAAGATCAATGGAAGGTTGCTTCACACCTAGATACTTTATCTGCGGCTTATGCCGAAACTGGAAACTTCGAGCAAGCCATCAAATTTCAGGAAAAAGGAATCAGTCTATTGAAGGCCCCCGAGAAGATCAAAGATTATAATACACGGTTGAAGCTCTACCAAGAAGAAAAACCCTATCATCAAGAGAAAATTGAGCCAGCCTTGGAAGAATAGCCTGTCACGCTGTTTTGAGCATGTGAATCAACTACAATAAAGAGACCCCCCATTCCCGGCCCTCTCTTTTAACAGGTTCCTTCCATGCGTTGCAGTATTTCATTGAGATTCATCCCGCTCTGTTTATTATTACTCGCAGGTTTTTCTACCGAGATCCTGGCAAAAGAAACCCCGCCAAAAACCATCGCCAGCTTCGGCGTTATCGGCGATGGCATGGCAGATGATACTGAGGCCATCCAACGGGCCGTCGATTCCAAGCTGGGTGATATCTGTTTCCCACGGGGTGTTTATAAGCTCACCAAGACGATTGTCATTGACTTAGATCAGCTAGGGCCAACTTCTCTGATCGGCACAGGCACCGCCACCATCGAGATGCACGGCAGTGGGCCGGCGTTTCATTTTATTGGTACGCATCTCAAAGGCACCGCTGCACCTCACACGTTTGAAGAAAAAGTATGGAAAAACCAACGGACGCCGATAGTGCGAGGGATAGAGATTGTCGGCCATCATGCAGACGCCAATGGAATTGAAGCCACTGGAACGATGCAACTAACAATTAGCGAAGTCGTCATCCGCCACACGCTGCATTCTATTCACTTAACCCAGCGTAATCGCAATGTGATCGTCAGCAATTGTCATCTATATGAAAATCGTGGCGTAGGGCTCTACCTTGATGACTTGAGCTTGCACCAAATCAACGTCATCGGCAGCCATATTAGTTATAACAACGCTGGTGGAATTGTGGTGCGAGCTGGAGATGTTCGCAACTTGCATATCACCGGCTGTGATCTCGAAGGCAACATGGGCGACGCTGATGCACCGTCGACTGCCAACGTGTTGATTGACTGCACCGATGGTTCAATCGGCGAAGTTGCCATTACTGGCTGTACGATTCAGCATACCTACAAGGGCAAAGATTCGGCCAACATTCGATTCATTGGCCCTAGCAATAAGCGAAGCTTCACTGACGAACAACGCGATGGGAACATCACCATCAGCAGCAATATCTTGAGCGACACCCAGTGCAATATCGACATCCACAAAATGCGGGGCGTGGCCATTACGGGCAACACCATCTGGAAAGGATTTCAGCACAACGTGAAACTGACGGGCTGTACGAGTGTCGTGATGACAGGAAATACCATGGACCGGAATCCAAGATATGGCTATGGAGACGGAAAGAAATTTGCCAACGCGATTCTCTTAAACTCATGCACCGATTGTATTTTTGCCAACAACTTGATCTCAGGCGTTCGATCCCCAGAAGGTGGCGTTCGCATTAAGAACTGCAAACGACTCAATCTCAATCACTGTACGATCGTGAACTGCGATGTGGCCAGCATTTGGGCCACTAATGTTTCAAACAGCATTATCTCTGGCTGCATTCTCGGGCAAGACGATGTCGAAAAAACAGACTGGAAACCACTGGTCCTTGATAAAGCCAGCGCGAACCAGAAGAGCAAAAACCAGATTCAATCGAACTAAAGCATTTTCAATTTCACTGTGCCAAGTGGTTTTGCATCGGGTAGCACCGCCGACGACTGTATCCAATACCCGTAGGTCAGTGCTGTGCCTGACGATGAAGCACTATCGGTTCTCAATCTCCGTCAGGCACAGCACTGACCTACGGAGAAAAATAGAGACCGGTCTAACTTGATTCCGTGTGAACTCTAGTCTGCCTTAAACAAAGTCGTAATCACCGAAAGCGGAGTAGAGACCGAGTGGTCGGCCTCGGTCATTACTTCCAAATGTGCAATGAGTTGCGGCAGTTGATCGCCGATAATCGGAATGCCGAGAACCGTGCCGAGGACCAGTATCCCGGCCCCTTCGACAACGATCATTCTCATGAATTGAAGATAAATACTGTCTCTTCGTTTTTTACGTTTTGGTTTAGTTTGGGTTTGTATTTTTCGTCGTGTTGTCATTTCACGATCCTCCATGTTTTAAAGGCAAAGCACAGCGTTGTGTGTTCCCTTGTGTGATGGAGATTGATACGTCTAACGATTCGATTGGTTCGGCCAATTCGCAAAAGTAATCGGCTAGCAGAAGCAACAACTTTCCTTCTATTTCATTGCTAGCAACAGGTCCGCCCTGGCAACCGTTGAGCGGCATCGTTTGCTATCTGCGTTGCCATCATGCTAAACTAATCATTCATGGTTCCATTACTATCAAAGGCAGCCCCTCATGAATCCTCGCTTGCATTGTTTCACTTCGCTTCTAATGCTGTTACTTGCGTACTCATCAAACACCGACCGGCAACTTTGGGCCGACGATGTCACCTGGCTGAAAGACGTGACTTCGCCCAAGATAGAAATCGTATCCGATCTGTCATCGGTTCTAAAAGCAACTGACGGGTCGAACATTACTTCTAAGAAGCAGTGGCATAAACAAAGAGCGACCATTGATAACTATTGGCGAATGTTTCTCGGCCCGTTGCCTCAGCCAACGAAGGACTTGAACGTTCAGCGCCTGAAAACAGAGCAACTAGAGAAATGCACCCGAACTTTAATTCAATACACCGCAGAGTCAGGCAGAACCGTGAAAGCGTATCTGCTGGAGCCCAAGGGTGCAAAGCAAAAAAAGTGCCCTGCGGTGGTTGTGTTTCATGGAACCAATGCCCAGACCTTTCAAAAAGTGGCCGGGCTGATTGGCGAGCCAGAGCGTCACATCGGTCTTCGTTTGGCCCAGCGAGGCTATGTGGCGATTTGCCCGGAGAATTTTCTCTGGGAAGAAAAATCGTATCTAGCTTCAACCGCAGCTGCCAAACAGCGGCACCCCAACAGCAAAGGCATGGCAACCATGCTGGCCGATGGCATCAGAGCCGTAGATGTTCTTGAAACTTTGCCGCAAGTCGATGAAACACGGATCGGGGCAATCGGTCATTCTCTAGGCGGAAAAGAAACCTTGTATCTCGCGGCATTTGATTCTCGGATCAAAGCGGCAGTCGCCAGCGAAGGAGGAATCGGGCTCGCATTTACGAATTGGGACGCCCCTTGGTATTTAGGCCCTGAAATCAAACAGGCCAATTTTTCTCACGACCATCATGAACTTCTGGCCTTGATCGCACCCCGCCCGTTCTTAGTGCTCGGCGGAGAAACTGGCCGCGGCTGTTCCGACGGACAGAGAACCTGGCCCTACGTTCAACAGGCGCAATTGGTTTGCGAACTACTTAACGCACCAGTACGCATGGGCCTCCTAAATCATCATCAAGGCCACTCGCTGTCGTGGGAAATCGGAGAAAAAGCAATCCAGTGGCTCGATGTCTATCTCGACGAGTGACACCGACAAATTTCAGGATAAACTTTGCCAACACTATAGGGTTGAAGTGCCGCCGTTCGATGTTGGTTTTGGATAACGCTGGCCAATTTTATCACAGTTGCTACGTTGCGAGGGTTTGATCTCATAGTTAAAGCTGGAGATATCAAATTAATTGTTGTGTCCTGCCAACGAGACTTCAATCCCTTTACTCTTAAGATGAATAGTGAGTTCCTCAATCATATCTTTGTCCATTATAGCGACATGATTTATAACTACTTGCTTTACATCCTGAATAATGAATTCAAAGGAAGCATATTTCTCATCAAGCTTTGAAATGCTTACCTTTTGAATGTCAGACAACAACCAACTCTTCCTGCCTCTCATGTAATTTACATAGATAAAAGATCTCTCATCAAGCATGATATACTTGGGATTTATATCGTCTATCCAATAAATAATAGAAAAGAATGGATATAAATACCAGCAAATTAAATATCCTGATTCAAAACGATTATCAATTAGGCTTAACAACCATAAAGCTAATGATAGCAAGGCAAAGAAAATCATACGTTGGAACAGTGAATAGCAAAAAGACTTGAGAATAAAGCCAATGCCATCGTGTTTTACCCGCCCTATAAAAGAGCCAAGGGAATATAAACTTAAGTCGTTCATAGCTATTCAGCACACCCTACCTTTTTGATCTACGCCAACAGCGGCTTTACCACTTTTCCATGCACATCGGTCAAGCGAAAACTGCGGCCCTGGTACGGGTAGGTCAACCGTTTATGGTTGATGCCTAGCAGGTGCAAGATCGTGGCATGTAAGTCATGGATGTGGACTCCGTCTTCGGCGACGTTGACGCTGTAGTCATCGGTCTTGCCGTAGGTCATGCCGCCTTGGGCGCCGCCGCCGGCCATCCACATGCTGAAGCAGCTAGGGTGATGATCGCGGCCATAGCTTTTTTCGGTTAGCTTGCCTTGCGAATAAATGGTGCGGCCAAATTCGCCGCCCCAGATGATGAGCGTGTCATCAAGCATGCCACGCTGTTTCAAATCGGCAATCAATGCAGCGGTAGGTTGATCGGTGTCTTTACATTGCTTCGGCAGAAGATTGACCACGTTGCCGTGATGGTCCCAGCCTTGGTGGAACAGTTGGATGAACCGCACGCCACGTTCGGCCAAACGCCGGGCAGTTAAACAGTTGTACGCGTAACTGCCTTGCCGGTTCACATCCGGCCCATACATTTCAAGCGACTGTTTGGTCTCTTGCGTGAAATCAAGTAGCTCTGGTACGGAAGTTTGCATGCGATAGGCTAGTTCGTACTGGGCAATGCGTGTTTGAATCTCGGGGTCGCCAGTTTCTTCGTACTTCAACTGGTTCAGTTTTGCTAAATGGTCAAGCATGGCCCGGCGTGTTTCGCGATCAACTCCTGCGGGATCGTAAATATCGAGAACAGGATTGCCCTGGTTGCGAAACTTGACGCCTTGATGTTTGGCTGGCAGAAAGCCGGAACCCCAGAGTCGGTCGTAAAGCGGTTGTCCTTGTTTAGAGCTTCCTTTGGAACTCATCGCTACGAAGGTGGGCAAATCTTCGTTCATCGAACCGAGCCCGTAGCTTAGCCAAGCCCCGATACTTGGCCGGCCAGGAACAATGGCTCCGGTTTGCAGAAAGGTAATCGCCGGGTCATGGTTGATCGCTTCGCTATAGATCGAGTTGATCATGCAAATGTCATCGGCATGTTTGGCCAGATGCGGCATGATCTCGGTGAACCAAGTTCCTCCTTCGCCATGTTGCGAGAACTTGAATTTACTCGGGGCCACAGGGAAAGAAGCTTGAGCCGAAGACATGGTGGTTTTACGATCATCCGGGTAGACCGACTTCGGCACTTCTTTACCGAATTGATCTTTCAGATGCGGCTTGTAATCGTACAAATCCATCTGGGCCGGTCCGCCTGACTGGAACAAGTAGATCACACGTTTCGCCTTGGCAGCAAAATGAGGCACGCCCGGCAATCCGCCAATACGTTCCGGTTCCTGCTTTTTCTCCGCAAACAAATCAGTATTCATCAGCGAGGCCAGACCGAGTGTGCCGAGCCCTGTAGCCGACTTACCGAAAAAGTATCGCCGATTGATATTCAACGCATGTTCTTGATTGGGTGTCATTTGAATTTCAACTTGTTAAAAAAATGCTACGAACCAGCATTGCTTGCTCTGAGCTTGTATTGTGGACAAAGCTTCTGGGTGCCACTGGCTTCGCCAGTGTGAAGTGCAAATAATCTGTTTGTGTATATAAGTTCTCGAAAGACATGGACCCAAATCAACAGACTCAGACTCAGTTTCTGTTTTTTGATAATACTGCTCTCATGCTCAACGAATAGTTGTTTTTGTGCCTCACTCGGATTCTGCACTGGCGGAGCCAGTGGCACCCGAAAATATAATGTTAGGCAGACCGTAATTCAGCCACTAATTCTTATTGATGGTTTCGTCTAAGTTTAACAACAGCGAAGCCAGCATGGTGTAGGCCGCGTGTTGGGTTAGGTTGATCGATTGATTGCGTGGTTTTTCGCCTGTTTTCAATAACTTCTCGGCATCTACGTCGTTGTTTTCGTATTTCTTTGAGAAGGAATCGAGCGAGCTGATCAGCAGCTTTAATTCTGCGGCTGTTGGTTGTCGGGCTGTGACCAATTGAAACCCGTACGTTAGTCGTTCGGTCTCGGTCTTGCCCCCTTCGTTTAAAATACGTTCTGCCAAAAAGCGGGCCGCTTCGACAAATGTTTTGTTGTTCATCAAAGTTAATGCTTGCAGCGGCGTGTTGGTCAATTCAGTTCGAGTCACACACACTTCGCGTGCCGCTGCGTTGAAGTTCATCATGGATGGCGGTGGAATGGTGCGGCGCCAGTAGGTGTATAAACTGCGGCGATACAGGTTTTCGCCTTTGTCTTGCACATACTTGTTGTTGGAAATTGCTTTCCAGATATTCGGCGGCATATAGGGCTTGGCCGATTCACCATACATGGTGTCTGACAGGGTGCCACTTACGGCCAACGCTTGATCGCGTAACATAAAGGCCGACATGCGGAAACGAGGGCCACGGGCCAATAGGCGATTCTCAGGATCGAGTTGGCTCATCTTTTTTGAAACATTTGAAGATTGCCGATACGTGGCACTCATCAAGATTTCTTTGTGAATCGCTTTCACATCCCAGTTCAGTTCGATGAAGTGGGTTGCCAAATAATCGAGTAATTTTGGATGACTGGGCATCTCTCCTTGCGAGCCAAAATTCTCGCTGGTTTTGACAATTCCAACGCCAAAGAACTGCTGCCAATATCGGTTGACGGCCACTCGGGCAGTTAATGGGTTTGCAGGATCGGTAAGCCAATGCCCAAGTTCCAAACGATTGCTTGGCTGCTTGGCCATTGCTGAGTTCAAGGAATTGGGTACGCCGGGAGATAGTTTTTCTGACTTGTCAGGCATGTTGTACTGACCACGCTGAAGGACATAGGTGTCGCGTGGTTCGTCCATCTCTTTCATCACCATCAATGTAGTTTTGCTACCGGCTTGAGGACGCTGGAGCCCGTTGCCAGCTTCTTTGCGTGCGTTCGTTAAGACGAGCGGATCTGGCTCTATCAGCTTGTCTTCTTCAGGCGAGATGTTGGGCCAGCTTTTCGGCACATCGATGAACGGTGGACTATTGCCATTGTTCGGGCCAACTCCCCATTCCGGCACATTATTAAAATAAGCGTATAGGCTGTAATAATCTTTTTGCGTAATCGGATCGTATTTGTGATCGTGACAACGGGCACATCCAATCGTGAGGCCTAAGATGGCGGTGCCTAGTGTGTCGACACGGTCAACAATGTTTTCGACATGCCACTCTGCTGCGATCGAACCATCTTCTGAGTTAATGCGATGATTACGACAGAAGCCGGTGGCGATCTGTTGTTTGAGCGAAGCACTAGGCAGCATGTCACCGGCCAGTTGTTCAATCAGAAATTCATCATACGGTTTGTTTTCGTTCAGAGACATGATGACCCAATCTCGCCAAACGTGCATGTAGCGATAGCGGTCGTTTTGGTAGCCATCGGTATCGGCATAGCGCGAGACTTCTAACCACGAAGTGGCTTGGTGCTCGCCATATTGATTCGAGGCCAACAGCCGGTCGATTAGTTTTTCATAAGCGTTGTCAGAATCATCGGCCAGGAATTGTTGGATCTCGGTAGTAGTTGGCGGCAACCCGGTTAAATCGAATGTGGCTCGTCGAATTAATATAGTGCGATCTGCTGCGGCAGATGGCGAGATCTTTTTTGATTCCAACTGGCTTAGTACCAAGTGGTCAATCGGGTTTCTGATCCAAGCCTTGTTTTTGACAACCGGTAGCTTCGGTTTTACTGGCGGAACGAAGGCCCAGTGTTGTTGGTAGTCGGCACCTTGGGCGACCCATTGTTTGATCAGTTGTCGTTGTTCGTCGTTCAGATGTTTTTCAGAATCCTCAGGCGGCATACGTTCGTCGGGATCTTCGGCGAACAGCCGTTTGATCAATTCGCTTTCAGCCGAATTGCCCGGTTGAATGACCGACAGGGTTGACTCGGCAGTATCGAGCCGCAAGTCGGCTTCGCGGGTCGCTTCATCGGGCCCATGGCAGTGAAAACAGTTTTCGGAAAGTAGAGGCCGAATATCTTTGCCAAAATCTACCTTTGCGTCTTCGGCAGCATTTAAGAGAGAGGCAGAAGCCAGGAGTGCGAAAGATAATAAGAGCCTAACAGCCATGATGGGTTTCATCATTATGAATACGATTCTTCAATGAAGGCGGGATAATACCAAGGGAAGGAACGAAATGGACGCAAAAATGCGTCAACATTCATTCTAATCCATAAGATGAATTTGCCAGACCATTTCATCGGTAAAAATTGGGCCAAATTGCAGGAAACCGCGAATTAACTGCTTTTTTGGGCAACCCAAGTCCAATGACGGTCGCTGGTGGCTGTCACGGTATCTCGGGCAAAACCGAGCTCTTCTACCAAATCTTGGATTTCATCCAATGTGAGTGCGGCATGCAGCGATTCAGCGAACATCTTCTGCTGGTTTTCATTCTCCTCGCTAGTATAAGTTTTGACCAACTGATCTAGCTGTTCTTTACTCTCGGGTCGCATTAAATCTCGGAAGAACAGATGCCCGCCTTCGCTGGTGACACGGATCGCATTTTCGAGCACAATCTTTGGCTCGGGGATGTGATGCACAATGCTGTTAGACATCACGAGATGAAACATGCCCTCTTCAAACGGCAGGTCTTTCGCATCACTGTGGTTCAATTGAACCCGATGGGTAATGCAGGCAACTTCGATGCGAAAGTTGGCAATTTCTAGCATAGATACGGCCGCGTCACATGCCATGATGCGTGCTTGAGGAATGCGTTCGCAAAGTTCAATCGGAATTAGCGCAGTGCCTGTGCCTAAGTCGATCACATCGTAGGGCGTGTCATCTTCTTCGTCCTCTTCTGGCGTGCGAGGCGTCAGGTTGATCGCAGCACAAAGATCGTCCACAAAAACTCGGTTGACTTCTTTGTGATCCATCGCATCGTAGTCTTGGGACTCTATATCGGTGTCCATTAACTCCGGTTCTAAAATTCGTTCAATCATCGGTTATTCTTTTTCTTGCAAAGGTTGATCTTTGATCCAGTTATTTTTAAGCATCCAGTATATCACAAGCATCACCGCTGCCATCGATAGATAGGCAATTGCCAGGTAAATCGGTGTTTGCCCCGCTGAAGCCGCCGGAAAGACCGGGGGCTGCCATTGGTACTGATATTTCGTGAAAAGATAATCTTTGAACGAATCGGGCATCCAGATTAACAAGGCAGGGCTGCCGGGAAGCGGTGAGTGAATGATCCCGAATAAACTAAAGAACCCGCACAACGCCAAACTACCAGCTGCCGCCAGCATTCGCCGATCAATAATAAAGGCCAATGCCGAAGCCCAAAGTAAGCTGGTGAGAATGAATCCGCCAGATAGCATGTGTAATGTTTGCAGTTTAATTGCTGTTTGAGTGTTGTGTTGGTGGCCTTGTTTGTCTTGCTCCATAATTTGTCCTTGACTGTAATCAAGAACTTTGCCGGTTGATTGTTTTAGATCGGCCAGCGCTTTTTGGGCTTCAGGGTTGTCTTGAATATGCTCTTCGATAGCAGCCACATTTCCGGAAACTTCAAACGAAAGCCCTGTGTATTGGCCCTGTAAGTCACCAACAAATGCCATCACAAGCGCCGCCAATGCGGGAATACAGGCCAGAGACACCGCCGCATAATGACGCTTGGGTGTCGCTCTGAAACTTTGAGCTGTGATTTCTAAGCCGATGAAGACCAAGATCGGAAATACGGTAGGCTTGGGAATCAGCCAATAGAGATAGCCAAAGTAACCCAACAGCCCGGCTCCACCGACAAACAACGCGGTTGCCAGCGTGTAAGCCGCACGACCACCCATCGCTTTATAAGCCGGATGACCAATGTAAGGCGTGGTTTGAATGACCCCGCCACACAGCCCGGCGATTAACGTAGCAAACGCTTCGACCCCGATCACTGACTTGGTATCGTACTCATCGCCGGAAGCGGCCGCACTTTCAACGCAATCAATTCCGCCAATTACCGTGCCTAAGGCAAACGGAATAACTATCGGTAGATATTGGAGCGTATCGCCCATGCGTCCGATCCACTCGAATCTAAACACGGCCAGCCAATCGGTTGGCAGCAAACCTTCGCGAGGATTAAAGCCCATCGACTCTGGTTCTGCCCCGAGAATCCCCAGCCCAGCCATGATGTAATAGATAGTTCCCGAGACCACCAAGGCAGCTAACGCACCAGGGATTTGCTTGGGTAAAGGAATCCTTGCGACAAGTGTTGTCAGAATGATAGCAAGGGCCGTCATTCCGACGATGGGGTAATGCAAAGCTTCGACAAACGGTATGAAGCTGATCAGAACCAGCGCGATTGCGGCCAGTGAACCCAAGAGCCCGGCCCTGGGGACCATCTTCCTGACCCAGCCTGAACCGATAGCACAAACAAATTTGAAGATGCCACTAATCACGATGGCACAAATGCCAATATGCCAGGTGTAAGTGGCTGCTAGATGTTCTAGAACAGCCGGGTCCATGGCTTCGGAGGTCTGAAATATTTTCAATCCGTGCATATAAGCTGGTCCCAAAACGAAAAACACCATGCCAAAGGTGCTGGGAGTATCAAGCCCTAAAGGCATAGCAGTTATATCGTTACGGCCTGTTCTCTTTGCTAATCTGAAGGCCATATAGAAGAAGAGCAAATCGCCAATCAGGACGCCAATTGCAGTGCCTGGCACCATATGACTAATTGCAAACTTTGTAGGAAAGTGAAAAACCGTTGCTAGCAGTCCAATCGTTAAAAGCAGATCGGCGATATTGTCTAACATCAAGCCAAAGAAGGCGTTAACGTCTCCGAGAGCCGCCCATTTGTATTTATTTTTCATGTTGTTTTGACTTTCGGCACACTGTTTGCAATTTATCTCTCTCGTGAGTTTAGGAAGCCTTGTGGCGCCTGTCAAATCGGCGGAGACTCTTACCCAATAGATTCTGCATTATTGCGAAATCATGGTAGGATACCCGTTAGTGCGACGTGGACAGATGCCCGAATTTCTGGATGTTTGCAAAAACATGGCAGAAATAGGCTGTTTTTCAGGAAGATTCTCGAACCGTCGCTGGAATGTCACGTAGAAATGATGACTGCAACGCTAGATATGACGCAAAGCACCTCCGAATTTCCCGTAGTTCAACCGCAAACCGATGAGCAATTGCTGATCGGATATCGGCAATCGGGAGACCGCGATCTGTTTACGCAGTTAGTTGAACGTTACGAACGTGAGTTGTTTAACTACTTACGTCGTTATTTGAATGACACCGAAATGGCGGAAGACGTATTTCAATCGACTTTTTTGCAAGTCCATTTGAAATGCGAATCCTTTGAGGAAGGTCGACGTTTTCGCCCTTGGTTGTATACCGTTGCAACCAATCAAGCGATTGATGCTCAACGACGCAACAAGCGTCATAAGATCGTGAGCCTAGATCGTGGCGGATCGAGTCAAGACTCTGACGATATTGGAACCATGGTTGATCTATTGGTCAGCAGTGATCCAACTCCGTTGAGCTTGGTAGACCAAGATGAGCGACAAACGATTATTCGTGATGCCGTGAATCAACTGCCTGAAAACCTAAAACAAGTCGTAGTTCTCGTGTACTATCAAGGACTGAAGTATCGAGAAGCTGCTGATGTGTTAGGGATTCCGGTAGGTACCGTAAAGAGCCGGTTGCATTCAGCCGTGCTCAAATTAACCGAATCCTGGAACTCTGCTTACGCAAGTGAAGACAACGATGCGTGATCAAATGCTTGGGTACCTATTGGGTGCCTTAGATGAAGACGAAACTCGTGAAGTTCGTCAACTCATTGAAAGCCAACCTGAAATTCAAGATGAATTCAATCGGCTCAAAAAACATATCGACAACCTGGAAAACAGTTGGGACGATGTCCCTGCTCCATCAGGTTTAGCCGCAAAAACCTGCGGATTACTTGATGATCCAATCGCTGCACAAGCGATGCTGTTGGAAAAGGGCTCTCCCCCAGAAGAGTCTATCGATGACCGCCCAACGCCTAAAAGCACTGGTTTTTTCGATTCCATCACCAGCGGGCGTTCTCAGTTCACGCTGCTTGATTCGTTAGTGGCCCTGGGTGCCTGCTTGGCAGCGGCTGCCATTTTCTTTCCTGCGTTGGCTGGTTCACGCATGCTGGCAAATCGCTTGCAGTGCGAAAATCAATTGAGACAGGTTGGAGTTGCATTGCAAAAATATGCCTACAGTTCACCACTTAATGAATATCCATCCATCACAGCAAAGGGACCGTTTTCTGCTGCTGTTACCTTTGGACCGAAATTAATTGCCAATGGCTATCTACAAAACGAAAACGTCCTTTCATGTATGCCTTCACAGAGAAATAATGATCTAAAGCCATTCCCTTCGATGGAACAACTCAGGTCAGCAGACCTCAAAGATCTGCCGGAGCTTCATGCGAGATTAGACCCTGTTTATAACTACAATCTTGGCATGCAAAAGTCCGGTAAAATCTCTCCACCACAATTTAAAGGGCGATCTCACTACCCACTGGCCTCGGATGTTGTGTTTATCAGTGATGCTCGTGCATCAGATGATTCGATTTCAACGCTCAAGCATGGTGGCCAGGGCGTTAATGTCCTCTTTGACGATGGTACCGTTCGCTTCTTCAAGCTTAACACCAAAGATGCACCTAAGATGATTCCCCAATACTTCATCAACGATGATGGCGTGATGGGGCCAGGGCTCTCGGAAGAAGATCCTGTACTAGGTCATTGAAGTTCTCATCCCTTCCGCTTAATTCAATAATCTACCTAAATTATGCATCAAGTTGCTGTTTGAGTGGAAAATTCAAAAAAATAGGGTTTCTTTGCGAAAAGTAACGAAAACTGACTATCAGGATCAGAAATATCTGATAAATTGCGTAAAAGCTATGTAATAGCTCTCTTTCCCCCCTCGCAAGATTTACAAAGGATTGGCCGCAAATGAGCAGCCTTTCAACCCAAATATCAGAAGCTGACCGCAAAATCCTCATCAAGGATTCTGTGCGAGTAGGCTTTTTTCTTGTATCGGGCTTAGGTCTCTTACTCGGGACCACCGTTGGCTTGGTTTCTGGTGACAACCTGCTCTGGCAAGCAGCAGGAATTAGCTTTGGTGGTGTATTGGGCATGTTTGGCGGGCTGTTTTATGGCCTTCGTCAGTACGGACTACGATATTTCGGGCAACGATAATTCGGGCAACGATCAGTTCAGCAACTTGTCACCGAACCAGTTTCTGTAAATCATCGCTAGTTTCTCTGCCTGATTCATGCTCTATCGATTCACCAAGAACAGCATTTGATTCTTTTCTGATTCATCCATGTTGTCTATCTGCCACGCTGCATGAAATTCTGTTTGTGTAAGTATTCTCTCTTGATTTCCATAACCTGCTGAACATCCATAGGTTAGGTGTTTTCAGTGAAATCAGTTTCCTCTTTGGCACGGTCGTTGCTTTTATCTGTTTCACCAATTCGTTGGATCTACTTCTCCTCAGCGAATTGTCTCTCCGATGGTTGGATGCAGGAGAGCCTTTGTCCCCTCAGGCTCTCCTGCATTTCCATGGAAACGAGACCTCTAAATCAGCTTAATACTTTTCGTCTTATCTCTAACAGAAATTATCATCCTGATGCACGCACGTGAACAAGTCCAACTGGCGGCCCTTCTTGCAACTCACGCCCCGATTCAACTTCGTACCATGCAGCAAGTCTCTTCTAATGGGTTAGAGCAATACTGGACCTCGTCAAAATGTCGCTTAGATCGATGGGGATTGCAACTCAAGGCCCATCGCAATGTGATTCAATCAGCCAGTGCTGATCAGTTGAGCGAACCCTGGAAGTTGATCACGCCTGTGTTAGAGGAGATTATGATCAGCGATATTTTGACGCGTGTTTGGACTTCGCTTTGCATTACCTTTGATCATATTCATCAAACTGAAAGTGCGGAGCCAGTGGCTCGCAGTGTTTATATTGGTCACCTCGAAGCCAGAAATCGGGCACTCAATATGATGGTCTATGGACGGGGGCTAGATGCAGAATCGGCTGTAAAATTAAATCGACTACGCCGCCGCACTGAGCGTTGGACTGACATGCTGCTAGGGTACATTGCGGTTGAGTCAGATATCGAAAACTTGGGGCACGATACAGAACGTGTTGAAGAGTTCTCCAAAGATATCCGTGAACAAAAGCAACATAATTTTGCCGATGCTGCTTGGCCGTTGTTGCTATCGTCGGCCATGGATGCCTTTAGTTCAAGTGCAACAAACGCAGTGGCCCATGGAGATTTGAACCGAAAGATTGCAGCGTCTATTATGAGCTGCTTTGGGCCAGAGATGTTCGATTCGACCGGCGTAATTCGATCTTTGTGGGAAGTGCGGATCTCGAATGTAGCGGACGATGCACAAGGCATGGTCGAGGAACTTCTTTCGTTTGAAGACCCTGCCTCGGTTCAGCGTGATATTGGTATCTCACTACCCCAACCACAGCAACGCTTCTAGAATAGTTCCTTGATCAGCTCGCCACCTTTGACCAAGGCCAGCGGCTGGTCTTTGTCGGTCACGTATTCTTCATGAGGATCAAGCCCTAGAATATGACAGAAACTGACGTACAAATCTTGAACGCCCACCGGTCGGTCTGAAACCGAAACGCCTTCCTTGTCTGTTGCCCCGATCACTTGCCCGGTTTTGACCCCGCCGCCTGAAAGGCAAGTGATCCATCCATCCGAGTAATGTTCTCGACCGCCATCGGGTTTGAATTTTGGCGTGCGTCCGAATTCGCCCATCCAAACGACAAGCGTATTCTCTAACATGCCCCGTTGCTCAAGGTCTTTCAACAAAGCCGCATAGCCAGGATCGCTTTCGCCGGCCAGTAAGGGGTTTTCGACGTGTCCTTTTTTGTGCGTGTCCCAACCGGCATCTCCAACCGAGCCAGTGCTGAAGACCTCGACAAAGCTAATACCTGTTTCCACCAGACGCCGTGCTAACAAGCAACCTTGCCCAAATGTGGTCCGGCCATATTCGTCTCGCAACGCACTCGGTTCTTTATCAAGCCGAAATGCATCTAGCTTAGGACTCAACATAAATCGGCTGGTTTGATCATAAATTTCCGACTTTTCATTGACCCTGTCTGACCCGCCAGACGCGGCAAACTGTTTATCAAGCCGCGCTGAAAGTGCCAGCCGGCGTTGAAGTCTTTCGGCGGAAATGTTGGTGAGCACATCTTCTGGGAGTTTACCTGGTGTATTGATTTTGAAGGACTCATAGCGAGGGCCTAATACGCCTGAGTTGACATCGCGGGGGGTAATTCGTGGTTTGCCAATTCTTACAAATGCTGGTAAATCAAAAGTTGGATCCCAACGATCCCGCGCAACCACCGAGCCCCAAGTAGGGTACTGAATGGAAGGATTTATAGGATAGCCAGTACGAACCAACTTGATCGCACGAAAATGGTCTCGTTCTTCACTTTTCATCGAGCGAATCAGGGCAATCTTGTCCATCACCTCGGCAGTCTTCGGAAAATTTTCCGAAATCTGCACGCCGGGCAAATTGGTCGGGATAGCACCTGTCGGGCCTTGGTACTGGGAACCAACTTTAGGATTGAATGTTTCAAACTGGCTAGGGCCACCATCCATCCATAGCAAGATCATCGACTTGCCTGACTTACGCAATTCGTCTGCGCGGGCAATCATCATGTCTCGCCATGAGAGAGTCATGGCTGTTGCGGCCGACCCGGCCATTAACTGACGCATAAAACCACGACGACTTGTGACGCCGGAACGGTCGTTTTGAAGATTCCAAAATGGTTGAATCATAATAGTTCTGATCTCAATTGAAATGCGTAAAGGGATCGTCAGTAAGTCAGCGACGTGTTGTAAATTCGGCAGAGTTCAACAGGCTCCAAAGTAAGTCTTCATAGGCTTCATTGCGGTTTTCTGTTGAAGCGATGAAATCAAGAGAAACTCGCATGTCACTCTCGGTTGGTTTGCGGGCCAGAATGTTGACAAACAATCGTTCAATGGCATGGCGATCATCCTTTGAGTTCTTCAGGATTTCAGCCAGTTTGGTATCTGAGTTTTTCTTCGCATTCACTTCGGCCTGTAGCTGTTTATTGTTCATCATGTACATTGCTTGCTGCATCGTTTGCGGCCGAAAATCTTTGCCCAAGGAAGGATCGTATCCAAAGGCCTCGTTGATAAGATCTCGAGTGCTTTTGGCAGGGGGCGGAAAGCGAACAGTCTCAGTTTCCTTCCCTCGTTCTCCCTTGACGTTTTGCAGTTGAATGGAGACCGCCAGCGAATCAAAGATCTCATCGCCACGAAGCTTTTTAGGCGTAGCTGCCGACAACAGCCCTAGGGTACTGCCATCTCGATTAAGATCTCGCTGATACGTTTTGGTGTTCATCATCAATCGAATCAGAGACTTGGCATCGTAATCAACCGAGATGAAATAATCGCCCACTGCGTTGTGCAATTCTGGAAAGCTGGAATAGCCAGACTCATCAGAGATGTCATCAATTGGATCGCACAAGGCTTCATCCATCAAACGGTCCCAGACTCGGTTCACAAATGCCTTGGCGAACATTTTGTTATCACGCGAGGTGATCCAGCGAGACAAATTGGTTCGACGTTCAATATCCGAAATCCCTTTGGTTAGTTCATCTCCTTCAAAGACCGCAGGCATCATTTCTTTTCCGGTCTCCGGCATTTTATGTTCACCGGAAGTCTTACTCGAAACCTTGATTTGATTGCTGTCATTCCAGGGTAACTCGGCCTTGGTTCTGACAAAGAAGGCCGCCATTTGATGAAAGCGTTCTTGCGGGATGTCAACAAAAGGATGGTCGTGACATTCGGCACATTCGATTTGAGTTCCGAGGAATATGCGTGTTGTTTCTGATGCTAGGCGAGATGTGTCGGCCTGATGAAACCCGACAAAGAAAGCGGCCGGCACATCGGCAACTTTGCCGCTGCCTGTTAGTATCTGGTACGCGATATCATCCCAACCTGTGCCGGCGTTTAACTCTTCGCCAATCCATTTCTTGGGTGTATCATAATTCAAAAAGGTAAGCTGAGGCTGTGGAATGCGGTAGCTGAAAACATCGCTCCAATAATTGGCCCAGTTGTTTCCATAGCTGGGGGAATCGAGCAAACGATCAATCAACTTCGAGCGTTTATCAGGCGAGTGGTCTTGAGCGAACTCCATCGTTTCTGCTTCCGAAGGCATCCGGCCAATGACATCTAAAGTGGCCCGACGAAGAAACTGTTCGTCATCGATGATATCGGTCGTTTTTTCGATTCGAGCTTCCTTTTCGATCAGTTGATCTAGCTGATTCGAAGTGAATGAGACTCGGTCTGTATCGGACAGTGCCCCTCGAACAAAAGCTGGTGCTTTTTCAAGAATACTGGCCGGTTTCTTTTTTGCCGCAGGCTTTTTTACTGCGTTCGCCGCAATGGCCACTGGTTTAAACTTGGCCAGTTGTTGTTCCTCCTCTTTTGAAACAATCAGCAGGGCATCAATAATCACAATGCCTTTGGCATCTTGGTTGCTGATGGTAACTTCTAGTTTTTGATCGGCTGAGAAGGAGAACTCGCCTAGTAAATGAAAGGAAGCAGGCCCTTCTGGTTTCTTTCGCTGATCAAGCCGTATCTCTTCAATTCCATCGACATGCTTAATAGAAATCGGCACTGCTGCCGCACGACTCGATGCGCTGTTGTACGATAAATAAATTGAGTAATAGCCTGATGCGGGAAGCTCGGTTTCAAACAGAACCGATTTGCTTTCTTTACTTGTGGGATCAGAAAGTTGCCCACTATGAATATATCCCTGTCCGACATACGGCTTCGCGTGTGTCGAATCATGCCACTTGCCAGTCTTTTTAGCTTCTTGGTCATCAAGCAAAATCCCAGGCAGTTTGCTGGTATCAAGCCGGTCCTTGGCCCAAAGAAGTGACGGGGCACTCGTTGAGAGTAAGGCGACCGATAATGTGAGGACAAAGACCCGCATTAATCTTTTCATAACGGCAAGACATCCTTAAGGAGCACCCTCGGTAAGGTAGGGACATATCGTGGCCCGAGAGTAAAGAATCTAAGTCTGTAGTCTACTCGATTTATGACCCCAAAGTCAATAAAACAAAGGACTTACTGTTGATATACTCGGCAAACGGCGGGCATAAGGGAAAGAAATCTTCCGCTGAGAGATTGAATTATCGAAATTCATAGCCTAAATTCGCTAACTGATCATTCTGTTCGCAACTGGCCAATGCTCGATTGAAAATATTTCTTCCTGCGAACAGTAACATCATCCGCAGAATCTTCCTGCTGGGCCTTTAAGTCAAACAAGTTGGCCTGGCAGAGCCGGCAGCCGACTTCATTCAGATGAAACTGGATATACTGCGTATGATCATCCTCAAGTATCTCTAACAGAAAACTGCCCAGTTCATCGCGTGACGGGCAAGAGATTCGATGACGCCGCCAGATCTCACCCACGGTATGCACTCCAGCATCACGACGACTATTGATTTGAATTAACTGGGCACTTAGCTCCGAATTATTTCGCAGCGCATCTTCGATTGCACTCATCTCAGCGGCCGGTAAGGCTTCGTCGAGATAGGCTTCTAAATCAGATTGTCGAATACTGTTGGTCATAAAAGATGAGTCCGGTATCTAAAGAATCAAACTGTGTGAGAAAAATAGAATCGATGGTCAGAGAGAACTCCAACCATCGATTGCGGTGTACTTAGTTTAACCTTCTACGCCATAGAATTCTTCATAAGGTTGAATCACCACAAACCCTTGTCCGATGAATTCCATTTGGAAAGATTCTCCACTTCCACGACCAAACAGCGATTTCAGAGAAGCGTCGATCTTCAAGTTCGGTTCAAGAGATCCGCTCCAAGCAACCGTAGCATTCGGATCGGTGTAGATTGGCTGGTCAGGCGTGACAACCAAAGTCATGGGTTCATAATGCGTGGTAATTGCCACCATGCCTGTTCCACGTAGTTTCACTTGGAACAACCCTCCGGCCATCATTGAAGAGACCTTCTTCATCATCTTGATTTCCCATTCGACACACATCTCGAAAGCTAAGATATCGTTGCCGTTGACAACAAGTTCTTCATTCTCCAGTTTCAAGATTTGGATTTTCTTGCCGTAATCTGCCAAGTAGACTTTGCCATTGCCGGTGGCTTTGGTCAATTTGGCCCCTTCCCCGGTAACTGCTTTTTTCAGGAAATTGCCAATTCCTTTTTCAAGTATCCCTTCGCGAATAAATTTTATATTCCCGACATACGAGATCATTGACCCCATCTTTGTCCAGACTTCTCCGTTCAGGTTGACCTCTAGAATTCGAGGGCTTTCCATCTCAAAGAAACCTTGGCCATGATCGCGCTCGGCTGTTTTTTCGACGAATTCTCTTAATGAATAACGATTGTCAGTAGTCGACATGTTTCACCTCTTGTGAAAAGAATAAATGAGGATAATTGAACGAAAATGAGACAAGTAAATAAGTTCTGCTACTTCAATATTCCAATTCGATTAATTAGTAACATACAACTCGGGAAAGACTTCTTCACTGAGCCCTTGCTTCCGAATAGCATTACGCAGTTTGGCCAAGAAGTCAAATTTATAATTGGCCACATGCTGTTCTGAGATTTCCAACTTGATCGCTACATCTTTATTGGCCCAACCTCGCACGACTAACAGTTCCAAGCATTTTACCTTGATCCAATCGCCCCGATCTCGCCAATGCTTGAGTTGATCTTCCACCGCTTGTACCAGCGCGGTCTCTTCAAGCTTCTTGCGCTCCCCACTTCTGGCTATGCTCGAAGCAGCACGAAAATTGCCATCCAACTGCCAGTCTTCTCCTGAAGATTTGCTGCCAGCGTTCAGGGGCAAAGTAGGCCGGCGGCCTTCACGGCGCAGATGATCGGTTAATTTATACGCACAGATAGCGAACAGGTAACTCTCAAGCGAGCGTTTGCCATCGTAGTTGGGTAAGCTGTTGAGGAACCCGATAAAGGCTTCTTGCACCACGTCTTCACTTGCCGCTCGTCTACCGATTCGACTTTCGGCGAAGGCCAATAAACGCCCTTCGTAGCGAGAAATCAAATCGCCCCAGGCATCTTGTTCTCCAGCACGAATTCGCTTGATAAGCAGAGCATCAGTTTCCGAAACTTCAGACATAGATCGCCTGTCAAAAATGAGAAGAGTTGAAAGGAATCTGGTGAATTAGGACAGCAGCAAACAGGTTGTTGAATGCTGCATTTTAACCCATTCCTAACCGAAGAGTTAGCAAAACACCACCAGCTACGAACCCTAGTATTGCGACTATTGTAACAAACTGCAACCTTCCAGGGTATTTGCCATCGGTAGCTTGGTGAGTTTTTAAGATTCCATACGCAAAACCAAGCACTAGAAGTACGGAGCCAAAAATAGCTGCGACCGCGTAGAGCCGGTTGGTACGCTGGACATCGTTCCAAAATGCGGCCATGTCGACATCAAATTGATCATTAAACTGCAAATGGGCATGCCACTGGTTCATAGGGCCAATTTCTAACTGTAATTTTTCCTTGTATGTGTCAATGATGATATTATCTTCTAAGTATTGCTTGTCGAGTCGAAACTTTTTACTCGCAAAGGAAATACCTATCGACTCATCGATCATGTCATTCACAACTTTATCGATCTCCTCTGCCAGAAATCGTTTGCAATCACTCTCTCGATCATAAGGGCCTGAGCTCACCGATACATATTGGCCCCCATTTTCTTCATAGTATCCGCGGTCTACCCAACTTGGCCTGCCACGCGGAATGATCTTTGAAATCGGCTCTTCCGCCGATTCTTCTTCCGTTGTATCGGTCTCTGACGTATCCACTTCCGTTAATTCAGTTGAATCAATGCCTGGACCTTCAGCAAGACTCTCGTTAGTTCCCGTAGCAGTAGCGTCTGCGGTTTTGGCAGAAGAATCCCTAGTCACTTTACCCTCAATGGTCACTCCTGAATGAGAGATTTCATCAAAAGCTTCACGTGGAATCACCCCAATTTGTTGATCACGTGAAAGCATTTCGCGCTGCACCGCTCTTGATTCACTGAACTCCATTTGTACTCTGGTGGTTTTCACCAAAAAGAGACTGGCAAATATGAGGACAATAGGAACTACGATTACCCCCATGCCAGAAAGAATCAGCAATAGCCACCATTTCTTGGTCAGGACCAATCCAACTATGGCAAGTACAGAAACAATTCCGATCAAACCAACTACCAATAGGCTGATGATTGCAAAATCCATTTGAGGTTGGGCATTCATGATTTTAATTAAACCTAGCGGAATCGTATATATTGAGTAAAAGATAAAACAGCACCGCTGCTTAATAGATCATTCGCTCTGACTCTGACGTTCTTAGGGACGTGAAACGAATTTACTTCAGAATACTCAAATTATTCTCTATTTGCGAGCCACAAAGAAAGTTGGACTCGATTATTGGCAAATCAATGAGACAGGAATCCGAGAGGATTTATGAGGATTTCTTGCGAAACACTAAGGCCAGAAGAGCGACCACAAAAAAGAAAAGGAAAAAACCAAAGGCTCCGATGGCGAACACAACCGACCAAGGCGTCATCATTACGGTTTCTGCGAATAAAATCATTGTTTCACCCCTGCTTTTTAGTGGCAACCACTGCGATAACAGCCACTACTACAATTGCTGCAACTAAACCGAATATCACCAAAAGACCAAGACCGAGTAAACCAATCATCGTTCGACCACCTGAAAATACGCTCGCTTGTCCGATTAGACTTAGAGCAGAGGATGAATAAATAAATTGAGAAAGGACGCTCATGATTTTTTCTTGGAAACAACAGCGACGACTGCAATTAAAACAACGATACCTAGTAGACCAAGTACTCCAAGCCCGACCAGTATGATTAACAATCTGCTGTAATGTGCCACTGGGGCAGCAGCTGATATTTGGCCAACTAGGCAAATGTCTGTCAATGAAGGAATTGCTTGAGAAAGAACACTCATCTAAGGCCTCTATTTCTTCTTGGAAACAACTGCCACGACTGTGATGAAGACCACGATACCTAGCAGCCCCAGCACCGCGAGCCCGGCTAAAATTACCACCAACCAACTAAGCATCATGATGATTTCCCTTGAATGGGTTTAGTTTCAAATTATTGTTTACGTTTGGTCAACAAGACAACACCGGCAATTGCTCCGAGAACAACGGCACCGACCAATGCTAAAATCCCAACAATGATTACAAGCTCTAAGACACCCATGATAATTCTCCTGTAAAAAGTTCTTGTTTAATTAATCTTCATACGGTGCTGACAGTTGATCGTCGATTGCAATCGTCGCAACCATCATCTTTCCCTAATCCAAATTCGCTTAAACTACTTTCGACGTTTGGCCAGTATGATTGCCACTATTACTGCTATTCCTCCGAGCAGAAAAACTGAACACGGACAACCAAGTATTAATAATTCCTGCCAACCTAATCCCATCTACTGATTTCCAAAATGAATTTCAATTTATTACTCATCATACGGTGCAGATGTTTTCGTATCTGCCAACAACATTCGTTTACGTCGTTCGTCTCGCAACCTGGGGCTAACCCATGGTGCTGAGAGTTGTACCGCAATCGCAATTGAACCGGCCATCATCACGCCCCATGGCTGTGCAAATGGCCAAACAGCGTTCAGCACTACGGCCCAGAGTACGCAGACAATCGTTGCCCAAATACTAAGTCGGGTGGTTCGCAGAGGATCGGCCAATTTCCACCAGCGTAATACTAAAAACAAGCCAGCAAAGTAAACCAGGAATGAACCAACGGTGAGTTGTCCATCGGGCGTACTCAATTCTTCAAAATAATTATTAAGAGCGCGAATCCTGTGATCAGGTGTAATCGCTAAATGTTCACTAAGCAGTGAGCTTGATGCAAGGGCAATTGCACCCAGTATTAGCCCAAGCCCCAACATCCAAAACCGATGGAACACAGCTTCCCCTTCGCTTGACTCCAATTTTTTCGAGACGATTAATATCATCCACGAACCGCTTGTGACTACAATGGTCATCCAAGCAAGCCAAGGCCCCCAAGTTGTCACTGAGCCCTCGTAGGAAATTTTGGCAACTGGCAGCAGAACAATCGACAACACAATAGCCACAATCGCACTCATTAATAGAGAGCCAGTTAGCTCTGTGGCTGAATCAATCAGCGGCTTTTTCGCCAGCACTTTGCGGTCCAGTTCCATCCGGCTTGGCTTTTTTGTTCGCGGCTCTTTGACCTTGTTTTTCCGTGCCATCGCGGTCGGGTGATATTGTTTCTGTTCGGCCACAGTAGTGTTCTTTCTGGAATCAACGGTACTTCGGCTCCCAGTCTGAATCGCTACAGTCCGAATTAACAGGTAGGCACAATAGGCCCCGCCTAATACAAAACTAAGTGGCAATAGCCATGCGGAATTTAGGACAAAGAACATCCCCAGCAAAACTAGCACAATGATCTTGGGGAACATGCTGGTGTTGTCATTGTTCCACCAAGTGCTAAATGATTCGAAAAAACCCCCAACTGCTTTTGCAATCGGCTCTTCATCTTGACCTGAGTTCAATTCGGCATGCGGAATCGCCAGCGGTGCAACAAAATCGTTGGCTGGATGATCAACCGGTACCGCATGATTTCCATTCACGCCGTGCTGATTAACACGAGAGTTTTTCTTCGCAACTAAATCAGCTTCGCTGAGCTGGGGTGATTGTTCGCCTGTAGTGAAGTGTTGTGGCAATATGTGTGAGTCTTCATTCGTAATTCCTATCCGTTGCAGCAACTCTTCTGCGGTATGAATTCGATGGTCAGGGTCTTTGACTAAACAGGCTTCGATGGCCGAATAATAGGGCTCTTCGATGCCTGTTAAATCAGGGTCTGCCATGAGATGCTTCATCATAATCTCTTGGCCACTCTCTCCTTCAAATGGAACGCGGCCGGTTAGCATCTCGCACAAGATAATACCGAGAGCATAAATGTCGATCTCTCGACCGTAATTTCCTCGGCCAATCTCAGGGGCCATATAGTGGAAGGTGCCGACACTTTCGGTCTGACCACTGCGGCGACTTACGGAGATAAACTTCGAGAGACCATAGTCTCCGATTTTGATAATATCAGCATCACTAAAGATATTGCCTGGCTTTAAATCTCGATGGACAATTCCATGGTCATGCAAGTAACCAACGCCGGCAGCTAATGGACGGAACCAATGCAGCACTTCTTTCAAAGGCATGCCGTTAGGGTTGGATTCAATTGCATCTTGCAGCGATTCGCCCGAGACGTATTCCATCACGACCCAGCCTTCGCCTGACTCATCGTATTTGATGTCGTACAACGAAACTAAGTTCGGATGCTTTAAGTTTAAGCACTGACGGACTCCACGCATTTCGATATCAAGGTGGCGTTGAATATGCTTGAGCGCAACTTCTTTACCACCTTCACTGGTTGCGTAGTAAACTTCACCAAATCCACCAGCGCCTACACCGCGTTTAATTGTGTAGCCCTCTAATGGACTCGATCCGCTTGTGTAGGTAAATTTCATTTTCTGTCCTCGCGATCCTCTTGCCGCGTCTGCACCATGCAGGCCTGCTTCTTTGTTATGCAGGCCATTGTCAGCACTGTGAAGCGCTGTCTGCCGATTGGTTCCGCTGCTAGGGTCTAACGTAGCGGCCTGGTCGTGCATTTGTCTAGTTCCCATTATAAAAGGTTTCTTCCAGTTCTGAGTCATTCTTTTGCCTCAAAAACTGAAAACTTTAGGAAGTCTCCACTCGTTCCAGGAAAAACGAAAAGTCTTCTCCCTGAACCGAGGTACTCTCTTTGATCTCTTGAATCCCTGTGACAGGGCGTCCTTGGATCAAATAGTTCTGCTTGACCTTGACTTGGAGAATGCCATTTTTCTTAAACAGCACCACATCCTCTTGCCATTTGGGGCAAACAATATGATTTCTCGTGTTAGGGCCCAGTATGCAAGACTCACCCATTAACACCACTGCATCACAGGCTGGTTCCATGCGTTGACGACTAATCATCGTCAAAACCGCACTTGAACTGAGTGGGTGCTGTTTACGAAAGCGAAGCCCCACATTTCTGCCCAGCCCAATCGTATTGTTGTCTCGCAATACAGTGGGTTGCGTGGCAACCTGTTTTCCAATCGATGTTGGCGATAGTGGGTCCAACACATAGTCGGAACCGACACGTCTGATCCAAGCATGTCTTCTACTGAGATCTGCCAAGATCGGGACATCGACACCTGAATGCGGCACTGCTTGGCCGATCATCACTTGATCCGCTAGTAGTAACCGGTATCCTCCGACACCATCAATCCAAATTTGAAAGCTCTCAGCCACGGACATGCTTACTCTCGATGAGAAGTAGGTGGTTTCACGGTCGTTCGATTCTAATCCACGAGACGTATCGTGTTTTGAATCCTTGTTATTTATATGACTGCCTGTCTCAGATTGATTCATGACTTTATCCAATTGGATGCCAGGCTTCGTATCACTATATTTTGTATCACTTAGACTCATTATGAATCGTTTACTCGATTTGTGCGACTTGTGAACTATTAGTAATTCGCCAGATGTCGAGCTTTATTAGTTTTTTTCTGGAAAAACTGAGAAAATCCCTTCTCTACCAAACGATAGGAAAGCCGTGGCCCAATTGACCACGACTCTCGCTTCGCTGTTTGTTCAGGAAGTTTTCTCGGATGCCTTTGCAAGCATCATCTTAGTTGATGCTTGGTTCCAGACTAATTTTCGCCAAGACTTCAACCGTTTCGTCAAGTTGGGTTTCTGCAACCAACTCTTCGGTTCCGGCCATGCCAAAATAGGCTGCTACTTCGTCAGATACATCTGCAACTTCTGGCTGATTTAGTTGAATCTCTTCGGCAAAGTAACCTTCAGAATCAACAAGACGTTCGGCCACTTCGATGCGGGTTTGAATGTCTCGTAACAAGCTTTTGGTGCGTGCCAGATGACTATCATCAAACTGGAAGTCACTCGTGGTTTGAGCCACTTCGACCATTTTCATACGAGCTTCTAAGTTCTCGACATTGACTTCTAACTGACGTTTTGAAGACAACATTCCGTCAAGCTTCGCACGAGCTGCCGAAAGTCCTTTTTCTCGGGCTCGCAAGATGCTTTCGAGCTTCACCCGAGTTGCATCTTGGGTCTTATACCGGGTAAATCGACTCGAAAGATCGGTTTGCACCTGATCTCGTGAGTAGCTATGACTGGCATAAACGTAAGTCGTTTTTCCTTCATCCAGATCGGTCTTAAGCCGCAGTAAATCGGCCTGGTCTCCATTGAGTCCATTTTGAAGCTTGGAAACCTGAAGCTGCATCCGTTCGACTTCTACTTCTTCTTTCGCAATCAAGTGCATGTTGCGACGAATTTCGGGTGTCAGATTTTTAATCATCTGACGGGCTCGGTCTAATTCAAATTCAACCGGCACGCTGCCTTTTACCTGTTCCTGCAAGCGACTAGCGGTCGTTGAGACATAACTCGCTGCTCCGGTGCCAAACACTAATCCTAGAACCAGTGTTGAGCCTGTTCCAACTAATAATAATTTCTTAAACATGGTCAAATCCTCCATCTTTTTGTGGAGCCTTTGTGCTTGGTGACGCATGCCACATTCGTTTTCGTGATTGCACATAAGGTAACTCCTTGTAGTAAAAACTGCCTGATACATGGGGGATTTCGCCAGCAAGCAGTCGATATTGGTAAATCTCCAAAAAACTTTTCAATGTTCTTGAAATAAGGTCATTTTTCTTGTTTTGACCCAAAATAGGAGGCGGTCAAACCAAAGATGCCTCTAAATGATGCTTTTAGTCCGTGCAATGCTGTCAGAATGAGATTGCCGTCGCAAAATGACAACAAGTTTTGAGAAACTTTTGAGAGAACCAATTAATTACAGATTGCGTAACAATAGAAGGAACAAGAGCTTACGAGTTATTTTCGCTAAAATTTGACAAAACAAGCGAACATGGCACCTCACTTGCACTGTCTTGATAGTAGCAACAACTCCTGTCAATGATGGAGTTCAGCCAATAGAGAAGAGAAGAGAAGAGGAGAGCTATCATGAATTACGAATCAGAATTGCCGACTTCACCGAAAAACTCCGGCATCACCTTAGAATCGCCTGTCGAGACCCAATCTTGCCAGACCATCGCTGAGTTCTCTACCTGGCTCGACGCCGAACTTCAAAATCTAGAAGACAAATACGCGGATCAGATTACGCGTAAATCTCTGGCAGTTAGTCTTAAACGAAATTAATGCGGGTGGTGCCCTGGGATCAATAGCTAAAGAGTTGGCTAGATTGAACTCTCATCTTCCGAGTTCATCTCACGCTTTATTCTGCGATATTTTAATATCGAGTCGATGATATAAAAAATAGATGCTAGAAATATCGCCGCAAAAACGCACTTGTGTATCATTTTGGTGGTTAACACCGCTACTGCCAAGAATAAAAGTGAATTGAGAAAACCAAAACCAGCGCACGCCAAGTAACGAAAGGCTAAGGCTCTATCAGTATATAATTCACCACGTTTTTGTAGACGAACGAAAAAAAGCTCTGCGATACCCGCGTAAATAAAAACGAGTGAGATGAGGGAACCTATAACGTAGTCACTGATCGTTGCTTGAAACAAAAAGATCACTGGTACAATGGCAAGAAAAAAACAAACAACAGCTCTCAGTGAACTGGCGTTGGTTTGATTATGATCGCTTTGTTGTTCTGACACGTTTCACTTGCCCTCAGTCAATATCTAAAAAAACATACCAGGCTTTGCTTCTAAGGTTCAGAATCACTCTTCAGTAATTCCACTCTCCGCTTCAATTCGCAAGATTTTCTATATCTCTCAATAACGAGAAAGACTTGAGAGAGTGATAAAGCTGAGAAGAGAACGATTATCACCATGCTGGTTGATGTCATTGCTAGAACCATCGAGAGTATCACAAGAATAAAAAAGAAGACCGCTTGTTCCTTGCACTGGATAATTCGAGTGCTGTCACTGTGTAAGACCCCATGCTTTACACGTTGGTAATTCCTATATGCGATGAAGGCTCCCATGATAAACCAGAGCGAATAGAGAGTAAAGACAACTACTCCCTGCACGTTGGTTGATGTAATTGCAAATGCCAAGCACATAATCACAAACAGAAAACAACCAACGGCAGAAAGAATAAACCCTGTGGCAGATTCTCGGTCACTTTGCAAGTTCGACATAGCTCAGTCTCTCTACAACGTACACATGCCTAACAATATAACATTGTCTACCAACGCCCCCCCGGCATTGTTTAGAATAAGTGTAACCCATTGGCCGGCGTTCTCCAAAAAAACACGGCTACCCAGAAATTCATTGAGCTACTGCAACCAATTAAGCCGCGATGATCAGACCAGTTTCAAGATGTTGCAGCACCGCTGCGAGAACTTGGTCGACGCCCAGCTCTTTCATACATTGATGCGTTTTCAGCGGGCAACTGCGTTTGGCACAAGGGCCACAATCGAGTTTGTTGAATAAGACGGTTTCGGCGGTGTTGTAATTGTTGGCCCAACGTGGGTCAGTCGGGCCAAACATGGTGACCGTAGGGACTTGAAACGCCGCAGCAAAATGACGCGGGCCACTATCGGTGGTCACCAAAACCGATGCCCGTTGGATACACGCCTTGCTGATTCCAATGCTGACTTGTTCCGTCGCCAAACTATGGGCGGCCGGGTGATTGATTTGTTGTTGAATTTCGGCCACGGTTTCACGTTCGCCAGGACCACAAATCAGCAGCACCGCATTTTGTGGATCGGCCAAAAGGCGTTTTCCCAGTTCGACATAATGCTCTGCCGGCCAGTGTTTGGCCACGCCATAGGCACCGCCAGAGTTCATCGCGATCACACGTTTGCCGTGGAGTTTAAATCGGTTCCAATACTCGTTGACCGTTTTATCATTCTCGGGCAAAGTGCCGGCCACGGTTTGCCGGTCCACGGTTTTGAACCCGGCCAGTTCAGTCAACTTCAAATAAGAATCAACCGCCGATATTGGAACATACTTGCCGTTTTCTTTTAGCGGAGGCAGGTGATGCGTCAACATCGGGCCACGCCAGTTGCGGGCATAACCAACACGTTTGGTAATCCCAGCAAACCAAGCCAACGCGGCGGTTCGTAGAGAGTTCGACAGAAGCACAATGGAATCAAATTGCTCGGCCTTCACCTGTTGAACCACTGGCCAGAATTTATGCGAGCGGTCTTTGGTTTTCTTCTCTAAGAAGATTTCACCATCAAGCAAGTCCGAACCTGCCAGAACCTCACGAACATACGGTTTCATAATGCCGACAAGTTCGTCACCTGGCGAAAGACTTTCACGAATCGCCTTGAGCGCAGGTGTGGCCATCACAACATCGCCAATCCAGTTGGGCAAAACGACTGCAACTTTCATCTAACTTCGTTTCCTTCAATCTATACTTACGCGATTTTAAGACGAATCGGTTCCGAAACTGAAACCTTGTTGATGATTTCAGTGGTTGAGAAACCGTCCACGATATCGACCAAGCGAACTTCTCCGCCGTATGATTGCAAAATATCGTAGCCGGGAATTTCTTCTTTCACGTAATGTCCGCCTTTGACCAAAATATCAGGTCGTACCGCGGCAATTAAATCGTAAGGCGTCTCTTCATCAAAAATCACCACATACGCCACGCAAGACAAAGCGGCCAACATCGCGGCGCGTTCGTTTTCGCTAATGATCGGACGCTGGGGCCCTTTCAAGTCGGAAACCGACCGGTCACTATTCAGCCCGATGACCAACAAGTCTCCCATCTGTGAAGACTGGTTCAAGTTGGTCACGTGCCCAAAGTGCAGCAAGTCAAAACAGCCGTTGGTGAACACAATTTTTTGTCCACGCCGGCGGTGTTCTTCGGCAATTCGCGTTATCTGATCTTGGGTAACAATCTTCTTGTTGCCTGGCTGATGTTTATTGGTCAGTTCGGCTTCGATTTCTGCCAGTGGAATCACGACCACACCGGATTTCTCCACTTCCAAACCAGCCGCCACGTTGGCAAGTCGCACTGCGTTTTCTTTCGAGAGCCCTGAGCCTAAGCAAGCACCCAACATCGCCAGTACCATATCGCCAGCGCCGGTGATATCGTAAACCGATCGGGCTTCGGTCGGGAAATGGCTGGTGGTGCCAGACGAATTCACCAACGCCATGCCGTCGCTATCAAGCGTCACGATCACCGACTCAACATCCAACTGTTCGCACAATGCCAGACCTGCTGCCGTGGCATCTTCAGGCGAATTCAATTTCAGCCCTGTCGCCATTTCGGTTTCAATGCGGTTGGCCTTAATCAGAGAGGCCCCACGATAACGCTCGTAGTCGTGACCACGCATTGGATCAACCAGCACAGGCAGCCCGGCGGTTTTGGCGGCTCTTAAAATGATTCGCAAAAAATTCGGAGTACAAACCCCTTTGGCATAATCGGACACCAATACCACATCGCATTGATCGAGCATGCTGAGCGTTTTATAAGTGAGCTCGCGTTCGATTTCCGCCGAAAGCAAATCGGTCTTCTCGTGATCGACTCGCAGAATTTGACTCGGGTGCCTGGCCCCGGCTCGACCAACAAACCGTTCTTTGACGGTGGTCGGGCGGCTGTCATCGGTCATCACCAATCGGGTCTCGATTCCCGATTCTTGCAGAAGCTCAACCGTTTCGGTTCCGGCAGCGTCATCGCCGACCACACCAACCGCAACCACATCGCAATCTAGTCCGCGTAGCATGTTACAAACATTGGCCGCGCCGCCCAGTCGAGATTCTTGTTTATCGGCCCGCAGGACAATCACCGGAGACTCTTGGCTAACGCGCTCGGCATCTCCATACGTATATTTATCAAGGATTAGATCCCCGATGACTAACACTTTTGCTTTTTTAAGCTGCTGCAACGACGCAAGCAATTGTTCGTGATTCATGACGTCTTCCTTGACGTATCGAGTTTAGCGGATCTGTCTCTACAGACCAAAGTCCTGTATTTATACCCGGTTTAGCAGTTACGACAAATACTGTTTTGTGCGAATTCCCAGACGGTCTATCCGTTTATTATCTTTGCTCAATCGCCTATTCTTACATTGACATTTGCCGGGTAAAATAGTCGCTTACCCACTGTTTTTACTTAGAAAGAACGACCAACGCTCATGTCTGACTCCAGTGCTAGCACTAGCTGTATCATGTATTTAATTCGCCATGGTGCCACAGAAAATAACTTGAAAAAACCGGCCGTTTTGCAAGGAAAAGGGCTCAATGGCCCGCTCTCGCCCACCGGAATCGAACAAGCCCAACAAACGGCCCTGTTCCTGGCCGACCATCCAATCTCGGCCATCTACAGCAGCCCAATGCTGCGGGCCATGCAAACCGCCGCAGCGATTGCGAGCCAACACACCGGAATGAAGATTGCTCAAGTGCCGTCGATTATCGAAGTCGACGTCGGCCACTGGGAAGGCCGCGACTGGGGCGATATCCAAACCAATGACCCTGAAGAATATGCCCAACACATGAGCGACCCGTCAAAGTTCCCGTACCCCGGCGGAGAAAGCATGCAGCAAGTCCAACAGCGGTGCGTGCCAGAACTACTACGCATCCTCAACGAAAACACCGGCCACATTGTGGTAACCGCCCACAACGTAGTCAACCGCTCCATGGTCGCCCACCTACTCAACAGCCCCTTGAAACAAGCCCGCCAAATCCGCCAAGACAACTGCGGTATTAATGTGATACGCCGCAAAGGCGATAGAGTGGAATTGATGACAGTGAATTCGGTTTTTCACTTGGGGTGATGGGTGAATTTGTCCTGGGTGGCACCGATGATGATTCCGGCGTTGGCTTGGCTTCAGGTACAAACGTATTCGGAACATCGTCGGTGTGGCCGTTAGGCCATCAGAGGTTACAGGGGTCAAGTATATTCTCTCACGATGGATGGCGGCCAAGCGTATGCGTTTCGATGGAATCCATTTTTCGTGGTCGTTGTATTCGGCTGGAGAATTTATTGTTCGAGACCATCCATCCTATGGGACTTCGGCTTTCTCCAAGAAATCTGACAGCCGCTGCTTTATCGATTTCACACCACGCTTAAGCAATTCGCCGCCAACCTCTTTGGCAGATGCCTGGGCCATGCGGGTTGCCTGTAGATCATCTTCGGTCCCGAATTCTCGATCTGGCCCAGAAGAGCGAACGGTAATCTTTGTGCCGAGTAGTTGTTCATCTACTTGTAGCTCAAGTGGCTGACTCCAAACATCTTTCTTACGCGGCCAGCCGTTGGTCGAAATATAGGCTTCATCATTTTTAATCTGCTCGAATAATTCGTCGGCGATCTTGGCTATTTGTTGTTCAGTTTGTTCGATTCTTTTTATCTGAATTTGTTCTTGGTAAGAAACAGCAGCAGTCATACCTAAGATCATTAATACTACCGTGCCAAAAATGTAGAACTTGACATTCCAGTCGTCTAACTTTGACTCCATGTTATTCTGATTACTCTGTGAACCGTCTTCCGTAGTCTTGCGTTCTTCTTTCCGCTGTTGATATTGATTTCTTGCAGCTTCTTTACCTTTGGTGAACCATAAGACAATAAACTCCAGAATCATAAACACGGTCATAAAGACAAGCTGAACAAGAAGAATTACGAACTCGAAGAGTAGCGAAATCAATCCTATTATTAGTTCTGCAATTGCTTCCATATTACGGCGTCTTCTTCGTCGGGCTCAATTGAATTATTTAACCTGTTTATCATAACAGGAGCAGATAGCTAATGCACCTGAAATGATGGAGGTTACAGAACCGATTTTAGGTCATTGAGAGACCGGAGTGTCAATGAATCGGATGCGTGTGCACTTCGATCTAATAATATACTACGAATCCCATAACTTGCCGGGCCTTCCACATCGCAACGTAAACTATCACCAACCATTAATGTTGTTGAAGGATCTGCGTTGAGGCGAGCTAACGCTATTTGATAAATTTTTGGATCGGGCTTTGCAACGCCTTCATCGCAAGAAAACACCGTTGCATCGAAGAATTGATTGAGACCTAGTGTATCGCAAGGTTGCCGATAAGGAGATGCCAAGTTAGAGATGAGCCCTAGCTGGATGTTCTTCCCTTTCAAGTACTCAAGCGTACTCATCGTGTCATCGTAAGTTGTGGCAGATGCTATATCCCTTTGTAAATCAAATTCAATTTCTTCGATCTCTTCTGGAATTGGAATCTCCAATACGTGACAAAATTCTGTAGCAGAATTTGCATCAACAACCAGAGACTCACGCAGCCGTGAACGTGTAGGTTTTGAATCACACAGCCTCATGTACGGTCGTCGATTTTCTTTCAAATAGATTAGTGTTCCATATAAGTCAAACAGAACTGTAGATTTCACTTCTGGCATAACATTACTGTTCCTTCATGGAAGAAGTAGACAGCTAGTTTTCCCGCAGCTATTGAAAACACCGCATCGTGATCCATTCCTAATTCAATTGCTCGGGCTGTGGTAATTGAAACTGGCTCCGAGGATTCGTGAAAATCAATAAAGACCCCAGTGGTTGACTCAGAGATATCAGCCAGATACGGCAATTCAGTACAGTATTGTTTATCAAGATGTTGGTAGAGCTTTGAAGAATTTTTGAGCAACTGCTTTGGACGATTTACTAATAAGTGCAACCACCGTTCTTGGCGGTGAGATTGCACGAAAGAATGAACAAACGCGGTCATATGATCACGATAGGTTTCGATTTCACACAGTTGATCGATTGATTTATCGGCCATTAGATTGCTTTATGGAATTAATAATCGTTGGTACAAGCTGGTCTATATCAGCAAGATGGTGTTCGCAATCTTCAATCTCGGGAGAGTCGATAAACAAGCCGAGAATATGTCCTTCATCACTTAAGTTATCAGGATACAACTCGATTTTAAAGCATGACGAAGCAATACTCACATAGACGGTAAAATCATCAAGGATAAACAATTCATGCTTCGTCTTACCGAACTCACGTTCGATAGCTGCACATGATTCAATTAAATTCTCTATATCTCGCTTGGCAAATTTTGCTTGATGCTCTGTAGGTAACTGGGGGTCTATATGGACATACCAGTCGACCAGAAATGTAGAGTACGATTCCGGTCTATCATACATGGCAGGATCGGAGGACCAATCACTGACGGAATATTTTTTATCCGTAAAAATTGGATGGTCGTCAAACTTAGTCCATGTTTTGTAGTTACGGGGATTCATGATGCAATGCAAAGAGTTATTGAAAATTCAATTTTAAAAAGGCGTCCTCTTCTTAGACAAGAAATCACAGCTAAGGTGCGCATAAAAATAGAGCAGCACATTTGCGTACTACTCTATTTTGTGTCTCTATCTTCAACTAAGCCAAAATCGCTTAGACGGCGATTTTGCCGATTCTTACTCGAGTGTAGAACTGGCGATGTCCGTTGCGTCGTTTTGAGTTTTTGCGGCGGCGGAACTTTTGGACAACCAATTTGTCGCCTCGCTCAACACCGATCACTTCGGCAGTTACGCTGGCACCTTCGACAGTGGGTTTGCCTAGTGTGATTCCGTCATCACCTGAGACTGCCAATACTTGGGTAAAGTTCAGTTCATCGCCAGCAGAGGCATCTTCTCGATAGTCCATGCGGACTTCTTGGCCTTCTTCGACTTTGATCTGTTTTCCGTCTTCTTGGATGATGGCGTACATCGGAAATGCCTGCGGTGCAATAACTTAGGGTTTTGATTTACTACTGTTGGCCCCATTCGATGAGGACCAAACGACTCATTTTAGGAAAATACGTGCCGATTGTCGAGGGCTCAGGCCGGTTTCCTGACCAAACTTTGGTGAGGAAACCGCCTAAACTGGTAAATTAGACCGAAAACGGGATTCTTTTCCCCTCAGAATCTTTGCATTCGACCTCTAAATGCTCTGGGAAAAAGGACTCACTGCCCACGATATGGACAATAATTTCCTGTTCTTCTTCAATATGGGCAATTTCCCGGCGTTTTTTGTTATTCAGGTACGCGGCCACTTCGTCGTGGACTTTGATCGAGACGCTGGCTGACCCTTTTTGCTGAGCAGCGGCCAATAGCAGGCGAATGACGTCTAGCGACATGCTTTCGGCCGATTTGACGACGCCTTTGCCTTTACAGCACGGGCAGTCGTTGAATACGCTACGCTTCAAGCTCGGGCGAATACGTTGGCGTGTCATTTCGACCAAGCCAAAGGGGCTGGTACGCAAAATTTTGGTTCTGGCACGATCTCGTTTGACCGCATCTTTCAAGGTGCGTTCGACATTACGGCGATTTTTCTCTTTTCGCATGTCGATGAAATCGTTGACGATCACGCCGCCAAGGTCTCGTAGACGTAGCTGACGTGCGATTTCTTTGGCTGCATAAATATTCAACTGATAGGCGGCCTCTTCAGCACCCCCTTCGGCGCGGAAGTTTCCGCTGTTGACATCAATGGCCACCAATGCTTCGGTTTGATCAATCACGATAGAGCCACCTCGTTTGAGTGGAACTTCGCGCTTGTTCATCATCGCGATTTCTTCGTCCAGATTGTATTTCAGGAACAGCGGTTCTTTGCTGTCGTGTTTCTTCAATCGGGCAACATGGCGTGGCATGACCATTTGCAAGAACTCTTTGGCCCGTTCATACGCATCATCTTGATCGACATAAATCGCATCGACATCTGAGGTGAAGATATCTCGAATCGTGCGAATGATCATGTCGCTTTCTTCGTAGATATCACAAGGCCCTTCGGTCTTGCGAACCCGGCGAACAATCAATTTCCACAACCGCAACAGGTAAGCCATGTCACGCGAAAGTTCTAGTTTAGTTCGATCTTGGCCGGCTGTGCGAACAATAAACCCGAGCCCCTTGGGTGGGTTCAGTTCAAGCAAGGTAGAACGCAAGCGTCGACGAATTTGATCGTCTTCAATCTTGCGAGAAACCCCCACGCGACCCAGTGCAGGCATCAATACCAGGTAACGACCTGGGATGCTGATGTAGGTTGAGAGTGTTGGGCCTTTGCTGCCGATGCCTTCTTTGATGACTTGAACGAGGACTTCGTCGCCCCGTTTGAAGACTTCTTGGATCGGTGGTTTTATCCGAGGACGCATGCCAGGCCGACGACGAGGTGGTGTACGTCGTTGATGCGTTTTTTTGGTGGCCGTTTTATGCCCATCATTGGCCGAAACAGGGCGATCTAGATCGTCATCATCATCGTCGTCGTCTTCTTCGTCCGAGACGTCTTCATCTTTCGCTTCTGGTTCCACTTCATCGGCATAGCGGCTGCCGGGGCCCCCGCCTGCTTCCATCATCTCTTCAGGGTCGTATCCCCCTTGGCGAAAATACTGGGGTTCGACATCACTGATATGGAGGAAACCATTTTTGCCCACACCAAAGTCAACAAAGGCGGCTTGAATGCTGGGCTCTAGATTGACGACCACACCTTTGTAGATGTTGCCAACATAGTTGTCTTGGTTGGTACGTTCTAGATAAAACTCTTCAAGAACTCCATCTTCAACGATCGCAATCCGACATTCTTCGGGCTGCGAGACGTTGATTAGCATCTCTTTTTTCATCGATAGCTCATTTCGGTTTTTGCGTTCAACCGACAATCGAGCAAATAATAAAACAACACAAGCAACGCAGTGCACTCGATTGATGATGCAAGCCACTAAAATGGGCCTGGTATCAATTCATGCAAGTTTGCCACCAGAAAAAGAGGTTCTGTGTGAACATTGGAATTGTAGGTAAGTAAAAAGTGTGTAGAGCGAGCCATCTACAGGCTCAACTAATTGACACACAAGCATCAACTCAAAGAACGGTGTGATTAAAAATCTCAAGCAATGTCGAACAGGTAACACCAGTTGCCGATCCACAATTTGGGCTCAGGCTGTTTCTGGCAGAATTGGTTCGATTGTATTCTTCTGACTAAGCAATTTGCTGTTGTATTTTTATAAGTTCCGCGATCAATTTTTCACGCAAGTAACTTATCAACAGGCAATTAAAGTCTTTTGTAGGCTTTGCTTCTCTAAAGGCACTGCCTTGGATTTTTCGTCTCAGGGACGGTCTCAATGGGTTAATATGCGTCTTACGACCACAAATCCAGTTCTCTTTTGGTGATTGGTTTCCTATTTACCGTTTGTCATTGAACTAGGTTTTTGAAAGTATATTTATTGATCACCTAACGGGTGACCGCTGAGTTATAAAAGTAATTCTGGTACGACTTTACGCAATTCTTCGCGTAAAAATTGTTTGATTTCTCTGGCGTTTTCCATTTCTCTCACTCGACTGGCGATTTCTTCGCATTGAGCAATCGAAACGCTCCGGCAAACCTTCTTGACTTCGGGAATGGCGCTCGGAGTAATACTCAAGCTACGCAAACCGAGGCCAATTAGCAACATGGCATAGATAGGATTTCCCCCCATTTGGCCACATAAAGTGACTTTTATGCCCGCTGCGGTCGCTTTACTGATCGACATTTCTATTAACCGAAGCACCGCAGGGTCCGAATTGTTGTACAATCCGGCCACTTCTTTGTTGCTGCGGTCAACCGCTAATGTATACTGCACCAGATCATTTGTGCCAATGCTAATAAAATCGACTTCTTTGGCAAATTGCTCCAACATGATCACCGAAGATGGGACTTCAACCATCATACCGATCTTAATACCTCGGTCGAAGGGAACTCCCTCCTCCTCTAGGTCTTCCATGATATCGGAGAGCAACATTTTTGCCTGTCGCAACTCTTGCAAGGTGCTGACTAAGGGGAACATCACATGAATTTCGCCCAACACGCTAGCACGTAAGATGGCCCGCAACTGGGTTCTAAACAGCGGGATATTACGCAGTGAAAGCCGGATACTACGCAGGCCGAGGAAAGGATTTTGCTCTGGATCTTCTGGATTCTCTCCCAGTAATTTATCGGCACCCAGGTCAAGGGTCCGAATCACCACAGGCGCTCCCTCCATGTCCTTCACCACTTGAGAATAGACCCGGTAATGATCTTCTTCCGATGGTTCTTCGTCTTGGCCTAGATAGAGGAATTCAGTTCGATAGAGGCCAATACCTTCGGCACCCCGGCGGACACAGGCTTCGGCTTCGTGAGGAAATTCGATATTAGCATACAGGGCAATATGTTGTTTGTCGGTCGTTTCAGCCGGGAGACCGCTCAGTGCTTCTAAGCGTGTTGCCAGGCTTCGGTGTTCTTCGACCTCGTGCTGATAACGTAAGATGGTTTCGTCGTCGGGCTGAACGATGACTCGGCCTTGATCGCCATCAATGATGATCAAGTCGCCTACGGTGACATCGCTTAAGAACTGACCTGTTCCTACTACGGCCGGAATTTCTAGTGCTTCGGCAACAATTGCCGTGTGCCCACCAGGTCCGCCGACTTCGGTGACAAACCCTAATACTTTCTCACGATCCAGGTTCGCAGTTTCGCTTGGCGTGAGATTATGTGCCAAGATAACGACCGGGGTTTCCAGGTTACTCAGTGCTTCGCGGCGGTTGCCCAGCAGTGTATTGATTAATCGACGTTCGATGTCTCGAACATCATTGGCCCGTTCTCGCATGTAGACATTTGATAAGTTTTCAAACACCTTGATATATTTACTCAAGACTTGCGAGACAGAGTATTCGGCAGAATAGTGCCGCTGTTTGATCAGATGAACGATATCGGATTCGATCTTGGGATCTCGTAGCATCTGCAAATGGGCAGAAAATATGGCCCCGTATTGCTCTCCCAATTCTTCCGAGATTTCGTCGCGACTGTTTTCAATCTGGCGACCTACACTGACAAACGCTTTTGCCAATCGCTCTAACTCGGTGTCGATCGCACTTCGAGAAATAAAGCGGTGCGGGATTCGATACCCCTGGTTGTCAATGACGACCGCTTCGCCGATTGCGACCCCGGGAGAGACTGCGATACCTTGAAGAATACGCATCGAAACTCGATATTGAGGAAGTGAATAAGGTAATCTCCGACAACGAATAATTCATACGTTGTGGCAGAGTAACTTAGGAACTAGACTCGGATTCGGTGGTGTCGACAGCTTCCTCATCCTCGTCCGTAAAATTGATGATCAATTCAGCAATTGCCTCAACCGCTTTTTCCGCATCTGTGCCGGTCGCTGATAGTTTTAGTTCGGTGCCTGGTCCTGCACCAAGAGTCGCAAGGTCAATCACACTTTTGGCATTGACCGATAGTCCATCATTTTCGACTTCGATATTGGATTCAAACTGATAAGCTAATCTCGCCAGCAAATCGGCAGGGCGCAAGTGCAAGCCCTGTTTGTTTTGAATGATGACCGTCCGAGTTGACTGCGATTCACTCATCGATATTGAAGTTCAAACCAAAAGAAGGATTTATTTCACACACGATTCGACGTATTCCAAGTAAACCGTGACCGTAGCGCGAGACATCAAAGCAAAATGCGATGCGTGTCAACATGCTTGCATCCGCCACTAATCGATAATGATTAGGAAACGAACTGGTTATTGTCTGCCTCTTCTAGCAGTTGATTAATGTCTTCAACTGTTTTTGACTGTTTAAGAAACTTACAGAACATGTCATCACGCAGCTGGCGCGAAATGTTCTCTAGTGCTCGTAAATGATCTCCAGGACGATCTGGTGGAGAGATCAACAAGAAGAAGAGATTGACTTTATCGCCATCGAGGCTGTTAAAGTCGACACCTTCAACACTCACGCCCACGGTGCCAATTAGCTTGTCAACACTTGGGTGCTTGGTATGAGGGACAGCAATTCCACGTCCGATCCCGGTACTACCAAGTTCTTCGCGTTTTACAATTGCTTTGATAATGCCATCGGTGTTCTCTTCAGCAATTTGCCCCGAGGTGACGAGGCTTTGAACGAGTTCACGGATAACACTTTCTTTGTCAGCAGATGCTAGTTGAGGCTGAATGGCCCCGCTGCTGATGAAGTCGGCAAACTTCATAGATGTATTCCTTTTCTCAAAAAATACCAGCACAGCCAGATTAGGCTGCGATGGCCGGATGTCTGTCTTGAATATCTGTTAAGGAAGAACTACTCTTCCGAATCTGTGCTTGTGGGTATTTGCTGATCCTTCAACCCTGGTCCACGATGATCCTTCAGGCGTTCTTTATGTTTTCTTAGCTGTTGTTCCATCTTGTGAATGGAATTATCCAAAGCGCCCAAGAGACTACTACAACTATCAGTAGCCACAAAACCATCGGATTTCTCGGCAGAAACGCGAATTTCTACCTCAGGCTTATCGTCATGCTCTAGATCAACCGTCACATCGACGGCGGTAATCCGCTCAAAAAAACGAGTAAGCCGTAGAACCTTATCTTTGATTTTCTCTTGAGACTCCGTGCCTAGATGCCCATGACGTGTCGAAATATTTACCTGCACGGTCTAGATCTCCTTATGCTCTATATTAAATTAAGGCAACAAAACTTGCTGTTTGTTCCCATTTTCACTCGGTCTAGTACGTTATTCTACAATGGTATCAAATGTTAGACAAATACTAATGCGATAATAACTAACCTTGTTTTATAACAATCTAGCTCACCAACAAGGGGCATCAAAGAGGCATTTGAGCCAATCCGTTAGTTCAAACCACGATATATTGCCTATTACATCAATAATTACGGCAGTTAGAACGTCAATCATGCCTCAAAAGCACCAGAAAGGTGCATTTTTTTACTTGCGGCGGTTTGAACAGATTATCGATGATTCTGAAAACTTTGCCCCACAACTTCTCCATTTCTCCATCGCTCCCACCATTTACGAACCGCATGAGCTCTGACAGCAGAGGAATGTTCTGGCTGATATCCCAATGTATAGCCAGTGAACTCTTTTAATGTGTGAAATGCTAAAACGCGAACTTCTAACTCCGAGTGATCCAGCATATCGATCAATCTGGCCGATTCGCCCAACTCATATTGTTTTTTTGAATAACCCCACAAAATGCGTGAAACCACAGGCCCCGAGTCCTCGTAGGTGCTGTGGATCAATTGATGCAGCTCTTCTACTTCACTACCAGACGTGAGAGAGGGGTTCATTAATATTTGGTACTGACCATTCCAATAAGCCCGCTGACCCTTGTCTTTCAGTGCTTGAAGCAGTGAAGTGTAGTCTCCCAAATAGGCCAAGGTTCGGCTTGCCGCATCTCGCACTTCCGCCGATGAGGTGCCCGAAAGCGAGTGTAGTTTCTGCGAAGGAGCCGACGAGGCCAATAATTGATTGGTGAGCTGCGAGAAGGCCGCTTGCTCTATCGCATTGTGTTCGACTCCACTGGTCCAGTCAGGCACTTTCTGATTCCGCAACATTTGACCAGCAAATCGCCCGGTCGATTTCCAAGAAAGTCCTGGTCGCAAACTCACACTTGCCTGACTCTCTTCGTCTATTGTAACGGAACCTGACAGACACCAGATTTCGACTTCGGGAACCGCTGGTGATTCCGTTGGGTTGTACCCAGGCAATCGCAGATGACGGACCGAAATGGCAAGCAAACATTGCGGACTGCTGGCTTTTATTGTCAAACGCTTGCTACGAGCGATCTCCAGTTCATACGGATTGTTGAAACTCGGCTTGAGTAAAAAGCGACCATAACTTGCCGACAAATTTTGCGAAGATTGAATCTGAAATCGAGAGGGGCCCAAGGCAACTAGCCGCGATAAATCACCCAAGTCAAAGATTCCTGTGCCTGATGGCGCAACAAACAACTGACGATCTGGGTGAACCATCATCTGAGGTGTCATCACCTGTAACTGTTTCCGCTCAATAGGAACTTCAAGCACGAGACCATTTTGCGAGGCGAGCTGTATTCCTGAATGATTCTCATTCCGCAAACTCGCGTCGGAGATCTTCTCTAGATAGGTAATGGGCGAAATCGTTGGGCTTGTTGATTCACCTTGCTTGAGTTGCCCTTGATTCGTTACTCCACTGAGAGCACGAGACTCTTGGGCAACGAATGTCTGAGGAGGTAACCCTTCAACCTGTTTCGGAGTCTTATTCTCAGGCTCGCTACTATCACGATTTCGGTTTGTTTGTTGGTGTTTTTCGAGTTGGGCTTTGCCGAAGTAGAATCCCGTTGCAATCAACAGGCAAATCGCAATCAACAGCATCACCTTTTGGAGCGAGCCAGAGCGACTTCGCTTCAGAACATCTCGGCTGTCGGCTACCGCTTGTTCAATGGAGTGCGGCTGCGGAATGTTTTGCGTGTCGCTTGCAGCAGGCAATTCGCTGGGCCTGATAGACTCGTCATTGAGGTTCGAATCACTGTTAGTTATTAATGGTTGCATTGCAGAGTTCGAATCCTCTGGTGCAATCAGGTAGATGCGGTCACGAAGCTGGCTCGATACCTGAGCCGGTTTATCTAGAACCAAATTGATAATCTGATGACAAGCGGCCACTTCGGCCAGATGGCGATCTGACTCAAAGCAAAGTTGCTCGACTCCCGGCACTTCATCACTAGAGAGTTCGTGATCCAAATACTCGGCAATCACATTCGGATCACGTGTATTTCCGATTCCCTCAGTCGGCAGCGGCGAAAGCTCCCGGCGTGTTACGCGGTCTCTGATATGACCAACCAGTTGCTGGGCAAAAGGGCTCTGATCAATCTTCTCACGGAGCCGCTCTTCCTCATCGGGTGACAGCAGACCGTGCATCGAAGCCAATAGTGCTCGCAAAGTTAAACGCATATCAGAAGCCTGAAAGTTGGCACAGCCAACCATTGGATAAGAGAGAAAATGGAAAGGGGTTTGTTATTCGCTCTCATATCGTACAAAAAACTAGTCGATTCCTCCAAGCTCGTTCTGGCAACAATCGATAAAAAAGGAACGATTCCTTTTTTTGACAAAGCCCGTTTTGTGACCTACAGTGCCTCGCTAGGGACTGTGGGTAAATTGAAGCCCCTTTTATCGGGTTAAATCGATTATTCCTCTCTTGGACTCTCGAACAAGGTACACCCGGTGTTCGCATGATAGTAGTTATAACGGTGGCACCTTGTGTTGATCCCCAGTCTTGGGGTTTCTTTGCGTTTCTTCGCAATTCTCTCCGCTAGCAGAGTCGATTTTGAATTATGTCGTACAAGATCAACCGATATTTTTCAGGACATTAAAAGTCGTGAACAAATACTCGTTGAAATTAGACAGGGGCAGTGGCAGCCTGACCGCCCCTATACCTACGAGATGAGCAGGAACTTTCATCTCCTCCCCAAAATCACATTGGTCTATTTAGGCCGCACATGGAAAACGAAGGAGTTTTTACCATGAAATCTTATATCCTGGGCTCGATAGCCCTTGCTTGTATTAGCTCTCAATTATGTGCGCAAGGATACAATTATCAGAATGGTGCTCCTCGTTATGCAGGTTCACAATCTGAGGCACCTCTGTTTCAGCCTCAACCAACCCAGGCACCCCAATTTCAGCAACCACAAAACCAACCGGTGCCGAACTACTATAACTCTCAGCAAACGACTGACCAGTTATGGCAATCAGACAGATACCCTGTGAATCAACCGGTTCAACAAGCTCCGGTAAACCAGAACCAACAGCCTGTTGCAGCTCCCATACAACAACCTGTATTGCACTCCTTCCAACAACCTGTTGCTGCACAAATTCTACCACCGGCGGCCAGCAATTATTCGCAGCCCAATGTTGCTCCTTACTCACAACCTAATCTAAGACCACATCAGTTTCCGGTTTCCTATCGAAACCAACAACCAGTTGCCAATCAATATCGCCAGCCTGTTCAAGGAAATCTACAACAGGCCAACACGAGACCGCAACAGTTTCCGGTCTCGCATCGGTCACAACAGCCAATCTTGCCTCCGCAACTTGATTCGGTTCCTCAACAGAGTTTAGAGCCATTGCCCCGGAATAACCCCGCTCCAGGATACTCGAACAACAATAATTACTCGAACGAAATTGGCAGCCTTAATTCATACGACAACAACGCCTATAACTCAGGCTCTTGCAGCGACTGCGGAGATTTCGATTGTTCCTGCAACTGTTACTGCCCAACTTGGTTCGGCTATGCTGGTGTATTGACCATGGATCGCAATCCTGGATCCGAAGTCTGGCTGAGTAACGATGCTGGCGATCTTGGGGCACAGATTATAGGTACTCATGATGCAGGTCTGGATTGGTCTAGTGGCTATGAAATTCGGTTAGGAAGACATTTTGGCTGTAACAATTGGGCTTGGGAACTCGTCTACTGGGGAGTTCAAAAGGACTCTGAGTTCTCCGTCATTGATGATGCACTGACCGGAAGCCTTGACACGCCGTTAGACGCGAACTTCCAAGGGCTCTCTTACAATGACGGTGGTGGAGTTCAAAACTTGACCGCTTATTTCAACGATGCTGAAATTCATCGTCTACGACGAAGTTATGAGTTCTATAATGCCGAATTAAACTTTTTCCAAGACCCTAATTTTTATAACAGCTATGGTAGCGGATGCAACTTTCGTTTAGGAATGGTAGCCGGTTTGCGGCACATCAAGTTCAAGGATGGCATGATTTTCTCGACCGATATAACCGACCAAGTGTTCGATGGAGATCCAACTGAATTGCACTATGATGTGGATGCCGAAAACAACTTATATGGTGCTCAGCTTGGGTTCATTGGGCAAGTCGATCACAGACGCATTGGATTCTACGGTGGAACGAAGTTTGGTCTGTATGGCAATAATATTAATCATCGCTCGCGAATCTTTGGAACTCAAGGAAATGCCTTTATTAACAATGGTTCCAGCCCAAACAATGGCGAAGATTTTAATATCAGCTCAAGCAAGACAGACATCTCCTTTGTTGGCGAATTAGATTTTGGAGCACGTGTTCGAGTTTCTCGCTGCTTCTCCTTCAAAGGGGGTTATCGGGCAGTGGCCATTACTGGCGTGGCTCTATCAACCGATCAAGTTCCGCAAAACTTTGAAGATTTACAACTTGTATCTTCGATTCAATCGAGTGGGCAAGTCGTGCTTCACGGTGCCTACTTTGGTGGTGAGTTCATCTGGTAGCAAGCAGATATCGCACTATCAAAGCCTAGTCAATAGGAAAAGCATCCTCTCAAATCGAGAGGATGCTTTTTTTGTTTTGACAGAAGTGGTTGTTCGAGACTTACGCAGGTTGTTCTTCCGCTAGAACACCTGAGGTCTTGAACTGGCCAACCAAAGATTTCAGTTCGCCAGCGACTTCCAACAACTGAGTTCCATACTCTTTCGTCGCATTAGCCGCATTGGCAGTTTCATTCAGTACGGCATCAACATTGGTAATGTTGACACTCACTTCCTGGCTACCCGTTGCGGTCTCTTTGATTCCCATGGTCACATGTTCTGCGTCTTGAGACATCTGAGTCACACTTTCAGCAATTCCACGAGTGGCACTGCTCTGCTCTTCTACAGCAGAAGCAATCGTCTTCGCTTCACTGTTGACTTTTTGCGTGACCACATGGATTTCATTGATCGAACCAACAACATCGGAGGTCGATGATTGAATTAATTCAACCTTCGAGCGGATGCCTTCGGTGGCTCCAGCAGTTTGCTTGGCCAATTCTTTGACTTCCGTGGCAACCACAGCAAATCCTTTGCCCGCTTCACCCGCCCTGGCAGCTTCAATCGTGGCATTCAAGGCCAGTAAATTGGTTTGCTCTGCAATGTCTTCAATCACACCAATCACGGCACCAATTTGCTCTGCCGCTTCGCCCAAGACCGAAATCTTGTCGCTACTTTCTTGCGCCAAGCGGGTTGCCTCATCAGCGACACTCGCTGAACTAGTAGCACTTCTAGCGATTTCATCAACCGTACTTCGCATTTCTTCAACCGAGACCGAAACCGATTTCATGCGGTCCGACATGCGGCCTGAGTTTTCTGACATACGACTCATGGTAATCGACATCTCTTCTGCGGCGGAAGAAACCACGGCAGATTTCGTTTTTGAGTCAGACGCTCCCTCGTATAAAGCAACGGCGGTTTCTGACAGTTGCTCTGAAGTGGTTCCTAGCGTCGTAGAATTTCGGGAAATTTTAATGACTAAAGTTTCGATTTTGATCACAAAGGCATTAAACCAACGTGCCAATTCTCCGAGCTCATCATGACGCGAGTCGTCAAGCCGTTGCGTCAAGTCGCCTTCGCCTTCGGCAATATCTTTTAGTGTTGCGGTTGTTTGTTGAATGGGTATCAATACCGAGCGAGTCATCCACCAGGCGATGGCTACGATAAATACTGAAGCAATAACTGTAAGAATCACGGAACTCCAAATCAATGAAGTCGCCCCGCTGGCGGCAGCTTCTTGAATCATTGCGGTGGCTGCAAAGGCTTCGTCTTTGGAAATCTCAACCAAGATGGCCCAGTGATTCCCCAATACATCCACAGGTGCATAGGCACTTACCACATCTGTATCTAAGTAGTTTTTATGAAACTGAACATCTGAGGTGCCTTGCAGTGCTGCGTCGACTTGCTCAGTGGTCACAGTACCAGATTTTGGATTACGAAATGAATTATCAAAAGATCGATTCTCGGCATCAAGATGCGAGTCAGAACGCATCAAGTGATCTGATCCAACAAGATAAGTTTCACCCGTTTCGCCCAATCCATCGCGAATACTCATCAATTCTTTGATTCGATCGAAGGGCATTTGGAACATGGCCACACCAATCTTCTTACCTTCATAGAAAACAGGCGAAGCAATAAAGCTGGCAGGTGCTTCATAGGAAGGACCGTATTGTTCATAGTCCGTAAACACAAAGTCGTTCGGGGTGGTCAAAGCATTCGCTTCACGGAACAACTGGCCAAAATTCGTTTGAGCATAAGGGCCATCAATTAGTGAAGTCGAGTAATCGAGTTCTTTAAATACTGAGTAAACGATGTCGCCAGTCTCAGAGTCAACAAGGAAGATGTCATAGTAACCAAATTTCTCAAGATAGCTCCTCACTAAGGGGTGATGCTTGCCATGAATCTGGTTGTAAGTTGCTTTATCGGCAACCCGATCTAACTGATGCTTGCTACCTAGAGGGTTTGTATTCGCTTTGATATAAGCATGTTGCAAGGCAATTGAGTCTGCATCTAACTGTCCTAATAAATCGTCAACGCGTGGATCCTTGTCTGGGTTCTGCGCGATATATTCTTTGCCAAACTCATTCGCATAGTAGGTTCGCAGCTCTTGTCGCAGTTGATTGATATCGGCATCTGCTACTTCGGTCTCTTCACGATATTCTACAAAGGCAGGTCGGAACTCATTGAGTGCTTCCGAGATCAGAGTATCGGAAGAGAAATCAATGATCTGATCTTTAATGCCGTTAAAGTAACGTTCAATCTCTGATTTTTTTAACTCCCGAATCGCAATCAGTTGGTTTTCTGTAGTCGCTTGAATTCCATCCGATGCGTCTTTCGTGATATTAGTCATGGTGCTTGAAGAAGACCAATAACTAATCGAAGAAACAACGACTGTAGGAATGATTCCGCAACATAAAAATGCTGTGATTAACTTGCCGCCAATTTTCATTTTAGATTTCCTTAGGAGTGTTGTGCATCTAGTTCTGGAATGCCAGATGCGGATTGAAAACTGTTGCTGCCTGATGCATGGGAATTGCTTCTTTTAGGAACAACGAAGAAATCTAGATTAAAATATTGAATACCAAAGGAACTGGTATAGAAAAAATGCGTTTTATATCTTTTTAAATCCAAGAGCGGGGTGGTGACTGCGGTGTCCCGTAAAGGCTGCGTAGTACGCGCAATTTGTACCGTAATAGAGTGGGCTGTTCCGTTTAATCAGTCGTGAAGATGGAACAATCGTTTTAATGCGTCTAACAGGCCTGAATGGCTACTTGCATCGGTTTCATCCCGCAGTGACTCAAGAGGGGGATGAAGCAGTTTATTGACCAGTCGATCAAAGGATCGATTGATCTCATCTTCGGTTTTTGGGTCGACCTCACCCAGTTTATTCATCAAACGTTGAAGCTCTTCTGACTTGAGTTGATTGGCCCTTTGCTTTAATCGCTTGATGATGGGCCCTGTGGCTCGATGATTCATCTCGGCCATAAACCGGTGGGTCTCTTCTTCGATAATCTTTTCAGCTTTGGGCCACTCTCGCTCGCGTGCTTTTCGATTCGAGTTACAGACTTCCTGCAAGTCATCAATCGTAAACAGATAAACGCCGACACGATTACCTACCAGCGGATCAATATCACGCGGCATGGCTAAATCTAACATGAACAAGGTTCGCTGAAACCGTTTCGGTTCTAACTGTTTGTACATGGCCTCGGTTAGAATTGGCTCAGTGGCACCAGTGGTCGAGACGATCATATCGGCATCCACAATGCAGTCACTTAGTGCATCCCAAGGCTTTGCTGATCCTTGAAACTTTTGGGCCAAGTTCTCGGCCCTTTCAAAGTTTCGATTGACAACCGTAAAGCGAGTTGCACCCTCGCCTTGCAGATACTGAACAGTTTCTTCCGCCATTTCGCCTGCGCCGATAATCAAGATGTTTTTATCATCGAATCGATCAAACACGTTACTGGCAAAATCACAAACGGCCACGCTAGGGATACTGATCCGTTTTTTGTGAATTCCGGTCTCGTTGCTCACCCGCTTGGCAACACGAATCGCCGCTTGAAAACAACTATGGGTTAGCGTGCCTACGCTGTTGGTTTTGGTCGCCAAGTCATAAGCTTGTTTGACTTGCGAAAAGACCTGGGCTTCGCCAACCACCATACTGTCTAAACTGGCCGCCACGGTAAACAGATGGCGAACCACATCATCGCCGGTTCGTTCCAACACATTGTCGAACACCTCTTCGGTATCCAAATGATGGAAGTCGGCGATAAATTGAACGATCTCATGATGCGAAGGACAACTGTTGTCATCGACCGCTGCGGTGTAGAGCTCGGTCCGATTGCAAGTCGAAAGCAGTACCGACTCGGATTCCGGGAAACGAACTCTGAGTTGCTTTAAAGCTTCTTGCGCTTGGTCAGGGCTAAAGGCAATCTGTTCTCGCACAGCCACCGTAGCATTATGATGGCTACAGCCAATCATCTGTAATTTCATGCCGAAGGCTCCTCGTTCGAGGAGTCATCGGCAATCATCTGGAAGAATGTGTCGTAATAAAAAACGGAGCCTGCTTCGTTCGGTGCTCCACCCTTGCCACTTGCATGCTCTGATGGCCCGAAGAACAACAGTCCTAGAACTAAGGCCAAAAACAGAAAATTGGCCAACGTCAAATAGGCCACCTTTTGTCCCTGACGGGCCGGTTTGTACACCAATTCAAAAACAGTGGCGGCAACTAACCACAGAAACAAAATGCCCGAACTCCAAACCACCGGGTCTGTCCAAGGAAAACTGTCCTTGCCGAGCTTCAGTAGAATGCCAGAGAACAGGCCTACTGCAATTAGCGCTGTAGAAACAATCAAGGTTCTTCGATTGGAAGATTGCAACCATTCCAAGCTTGGTAGTTTCAAGCCTTCCTGCTTGAGCATCTTATGCTTTAATCGATACGACTGAATCAAATACATGATACCAGTGATAAAGCCCAACGCCACTACAACCGTGCCGGTCATTAGCGAGAAACCATGGATTTGGCTCCATGGATTTTTCGTCGCATCCGTTCCAAACGGAGCGACTTGATCGGACCAATACGTGGCCCCGATCGAGACCAGTATCAACGGCAGAATAAACAAGCCAAGAGAATTCTGTGGTTGAGAGATGGCTAACAGCAAATAGGTTGATGTCATAAACCAAGCGGCCATCATGCCCCATTGATGCCAAGAGGAGACTGTGCCTGTACCTAAGATGTCTCCCTGTTCGGCCAGCAAGTAAAGCGTATGTGCCACTATTCCGGCGGCGGTAAAACAAAGAGAGAGGATGACACTGATCTTTGCGCGCGTAAACAAACGCACGACTTCAAGCACTAAGGCCACGCCGTAACTTGCAGCAAAGCAAATAACAGAAATTCCAGAAAGCATAACGGTTTTGGGGAGTGCTGATTTATGAGTTCAATAGAGCAAAACACTCAGGCAAACTCGCATCAGGTGGAAAGTTGTCGAGCCAAGTTGCCAGGTATCCAGCAAGACTTACTTAGAGACTATCGGCAACGGGAGCGGCAAAAGCACAGCGACCGCTTCATTCTATCGGTAATACCTATTTTGCACGACAATAGGGTGCTCTGGAAACACACAAGTGAGACGTAAGTTATTATGTCATTGGCATTTAAGGCATCAATTGAATTTTCAGACTTCGCAATTCCAGCAGGACTTTTAATGGCGATTAAGTCAAAATGTCATGCACCACTTGGCCATGGATATCGGTTAAGCGGAAATCTCGGCCAGAGTATCGATAGGTAAGCCGCTCGTGATCGACGCCCATTTGGTGCAAGATCGTGGCGTGTAAATCGTGGACGTGAACCGGTTTTTCGACAGCGTTCATGCCCAGTTCGTCG